>CACBTT010000042.1 GCA_902542235.1 uncultured Pelagibacteraceae bacterium | reverse complement strand
ATTCAGGTCTTAATTTAAATTCATATAAAGAAAAAGCTGCAATTATTGGTGGAGGAGATGGAGGTGTTGCAAGAGAATGTATTTCACAAAACTTTGGCTTTATAGATTGGTATGAATTAGATCCTGAAGTTGTGGATGTATGTGATAAACATTTAAGCAAAATTGGTGAGAGGGCTACAGAGAAGAATTCAGTCAAATGCGTTTGGGGAGATGCTTTTGAAAGTATTAAATCTGTTAAAGACAATACTTATGATCAAATCTTTGTGGATCTTAATGATGATCAATTTTGTATAGATTTAGCTGCAAAAAATATGTCATCCTTAGAAAGAATATTAAAACCTAAAGGTGTAATTACAGCCCAAGTTGGAAGCCAAGACAAAAAACCAAAACAAGTCGAAAATTGGTTAAATGTCTTCAACAAAAATTTTGGAAATACAAAACTTTCAAGAGTTTACATACCAAGTTTTGATTGTTCTTGGAATTTTTCCTCGTCAATAAATCATTAATTTTACTTTTTAAAACAATAATTTTATGAAATAATCTTTAAAATTTTGGAGGAAAAAATGAAAAAATTAAAAGTATTAGGACTTGGTATTTTAATATCATCATTTCTAACAATTTCTTCTTTCGCAGATCAAATTAAAATAGGAACCGAAGGTGCATACCCACCTTGGAATTCTAAAGACTCAGCGGGAAATTTGATTGGCTTTGAAGTCGAATTAGCAAATGAATTATGTAAAATTATGAATCATGATTGCACAATTGTAGAGCAAGACTGGGATGGAATGATACCAGCTTTAGTCTCAAGAAAATTTGATGCCATCATGGCTGGAATGTCAATAACTGGCGAGAGAATGAAAACAATAAATTTTTCTCAAGGTTATGCTGACGAAGTTGCATCATTAGCTGTTATGAAAGGATCGAAAAACGAAGGCCTTAAAACAATGTCAGCTATAAATTTATCTGACGTAAGTGCTGATGAACAAGCAACACTAGATGTTTTAACTAAAGCATTTAAAGGTAAAACTATTGGTGTACAAACAGCAACAATTCACCAGAACTTCTTAGAGTCTGGTTTAATGGGTAATGTAAAAATTAGAACTTACAAAACTCAAGATGAAGTAAACTTAGATTTATCTGCTGGTAGAATAGATGCGGCACTAGCTGCAGCAGTTGCTTTTACAGATTATGCAGAAAAATCCGGTAAAGGAGTTGTATTAACTGGACCAACATTTGCTGGTGGAGACTTTGGTAATGGTGTTGGAGTTGGAATTAGAAAAGGTGACTCAAAATTATTAAATGATTTTAATGCTGCAATTGATAAAGCTAGAGATGATGGCATTATTAGTAAGCTAGCTATAAAACATTTTGGTTTTGACGCTTCTATGTAATAAAATATTTATGGGTGGCTATAATTAGCCACCTATATTATGGAACTTCTATATTTTGGTGATAAAGGTTGGGGAGACGAGTTATTCTTTGCAACCTTAATGACAATTGCTGTCTCAATAACCGCAATGATAATTGGCTTTTTATTTGCCGCTTTATTCACTCCATTAAAATTATCTAATAACAAAGTTCTAAACTCAATTGG
This sequence comes from uncultured Pelagibacteraceae bacterium, assembly GCA_902542235.1. Classification (GTDB taxonomy): domain Bacteria; phylum Pseudomonadota; class Alphaproteobacteria; order Pelagibacterales; family Pelagibacteraceae; genus Pelagibacter. The sequence continues at coordinate 440 of CACBTT010000042.1, read as the reverse complement.
TAATGCATACACCACTGTTATTAGAGGTGTACCAGAGCTTTTAGTAATTTATTTATTTTTCTTTGGTGGAAGTGGAGCAATTATGTTTGTTGCTTCAATATTTGGTTATAATGATTACATCGAAATTAATGCTTTTTTAACAGGTTCATTTTCAATAGGGATAATATCGGGAGCGTACTCGACTGAAGTATTTAGAGGAGCCCTACAATCAATTGATAAGGGTCAGTTCGAAGCTGCTAAAGTTTTAGGTTTTAATAAATATATTTACTTTTTTAAAATAATTTTGCCTCAAATGCTAAGACTAGCAATTCCAAACTTAAGCAATGTTTGGCAAATTACATTAAAAGATACTTCTCTTATATCTGTAACGGGTTTAGTTGAAATAATGAGACAATCTTATATCGCTGCCGGCTCAACTAGAGATCCATTATTTTTTTACT
>CACBTT010000041.1 GCA_902542235.1 uncultured Pelagibacteraceae bacterium | reverse complement strand
GTTGCAGTAGCTATAATTGCAAAAATTACAGCTGTAATTATTGCTGTTTCTCTTAAACAGCTCATCAAAGATGAAAACGTTAGTTCACGATAAATTAAAAATCCTATAAGCACTGCATATACTCCTGCAACAGCAGCAGATTCAGATGGAGTAAGTATTCCTGCATAAATTCCACCTAAAATTATCACCGGAGTGATTAATGCTGGTAATGCAGCAATGAAAGAAGTTACTCTTTCCTTCAGTGATGCCTTCTCATCTGTTCTAATATGCCTGCATTTAAACAAAACTAGAAGGACCATCAAAACAAGGAGAACTAGGCCTGGAATAACACCTGCAGCAAATGTTTTTGATACTGGGACGTTCGTTAAAGCACTAAAAAGTATTGCTGCATTAGATGGAGGTATCAAAGCTTCTAAAAGAGCGGCTGAAGCAGCAAGAACAACAACGAATGGAGTTGGGTAACCTTGTTCAATCATCTTTGGCATCATAATTGTTCCAACTGCCGTAATTGCTGCAAGTATTGAGCCACAAAAAGCAGCAAAGAAACCCATCGCAATAACCATAGCAACACCCAATCCACCAGGCCAATGACCAACTAGTGTTGTTGTAAACTTAACTAGTCTTGATGCAGCACCGCCTTTTAACATTGCCATTCCAGTAAATATGAATAATGGAACAGCGATTAGGACATGTTTAGTTAATGCACCAAATGAAACCTGAATTAGAACTGACCAAGGCAAATTTAATCCAGCAATAGCTGCTAATGAACTTCCTAAACCAAAAACTAAAAAAATTGGAACTGAGATAACTAATGTTACAAGAGAAATAATAAAAGCTAGTCCAAACATTTACTCTTTCCCTAAAAGTTTTTTCAAGTTATCTAAAATAAGTTCTAACGATGTTAATGCTAAAATTAAAAATCCTACTGGAAATGCTAAAAACATCCACCAAATAGGAATATTAATTTCTAATTCCATCATCTGTCCTAAATTGTAATACATTGTTGTTGCATCAACTCCTGCTTTAAAGAAAACACATGCAGAAATTAAAGCTATTAAATTTACAATTGTTCCAACAATATTTTTTGATTTTTCAGATAAATAATGACTTAAAAAATCTACTTTAATATGTTGTCCTTGTTTTAATAAGGGACCAAGTAATGGAAATACTAACCAACTCACCATCACAGGTGGTAATTCAATAAACCATGCAAATCCCGTCCCTGTAATAAATCTTGTTGTGGCGCTTAATGCTAAAGCTGCCACCATTAAAAAGACAATCAACATTGCGAGCGAAATTGCAGCTTTTGCTAACAAATTATTAATAGCTCGCAATGCCCTCATAATCTTTATAGAAAAAGTTTAACTTCTTCTAATTACTCTTAGCATATGCTTGTGCTGCCTCTAAAGCATCAGCATCAATCATTTTAGCCATTGCTGGCATTACTTCATCTTTCATAAGCTTATCAAACTTAGCTTTTTCAGCTCCTGAAAGTGTAGTAACAACTCCACCTCTTTCTTGGAATTTTTTAAGAGTGCTTTCTCCAGTATCCATAATTAAGTCGGTAGATCTTTTCCCAACCTCTTTACCAACATCCATTATGATTTTTTGTAAGTCTGGAGACAAACTATTAAACCAAGTTGAGTTTGCCATAATATATGCATCGGCATAATATTGATAAGGTTTTTGAGCGTATTTTAAAAACTCCCACCAACTATATGCTTCTATACTTCCTGGAGGACTATTTATTGTGTCAATCATCCCAGTTTGTAAAGAAGTGTAAACTTCACCGGTAGGCAAAGATACTCTGTTTGCTCCTAAAGCATCCCACATAGGCTCTTCACTTTTTAAAAGTCTTCTAGCTTTTAGACCTTTCATGGCATCAATACCTGTTAACTCTTTAGCACTTGAAAAAGTCATTACAGGTCCAACCGGGTTATACATAACTAATGTAGAATTTGTTTTTTTTGTTAACTCACCCCAAATTTCTTTTCCTTTTGGTGAGTTTTGAAAAAAACCTCTTTGTTGTTCCCAAGAGTTAAATAGTCCTGGAAATGAAGCAACATTAAAGTTTTTATTGATTGGCGGAAAACTTACTACTCCAACTATTCCTCCAAGTTCAACTGCACCAGAAGTTACTGCACCCATCACTTCTCTAATTCCAA
>CACBTT010000040.1 GCA_902542235.1 uncultured Pelagibacteraceae bacterium | reverse complement strand
AATGTGTTGAATGCAGTTGCAGCTATAACAGAATTATTTTATCCTACTTCTATTAATGATAATATTGATTTTTCTGTAGCGAAACCTAAAAAAAAAATTAAAAATGTAAAGTTTGCCAAGAACTTATTAGTTGGAAAAAATGTTAAAATTGGAACTGGAACTCAAATTGGTCACAATACTATAATAGAAAGCAATGTAATAATTGGAAAAAACTGTAGCATTGGAAGTAATGTAATTATCAAAAATTCTATAATAGGAGATAATGTTCGTATTTTAGACGGATCAATAATAGGAAAAAAAGGATTTGGTTTTTTTCCTAATGAAACAAAAAATCTAAGATATCCTCATATTGGAATGGTTATTATTAATGATAATGTGGAGATTGGCTGTAATAATACTATAGATCGAGGATCTTTATCAAACACGGTTATTGGAAAAAATACATTTTTAGATAACCAAGTACATATTGCTCATAACGTGAGTATTGGAAATAATTGTATAATAACTGCTCAAGTAGGATTTGCTGGAAGTGCATCAATAGGTAATAAAGTTCAAATTGGAGGTCAATCTGGAATATCTGGACACTTAAAAATTGGAAATAATGTACAGATTGGTGGTGGTAGTGGAGTTTTAAAAAATATACCAGACAATTCTAAGGTCATGGGATATCCTGCAAAAGATATAAGAAATTTTTTAAAAGAAAATAAATGACAGATAAATTAAATAAAAACCAGATCAAAGACTTGCTACCTCATAGGGAGCCAATGCTACTGATAGATGAGTTAATTAATATTGAAAAACTTAAATCAGCCACTGCGATAGTGAATGTTAAAAAAGATAGTTTTTTTGTTCAAGGTCATTTTCCTGGTGAGCCTGTTATGCCAGGGGTTTTAATTGTCGAAGCTTTTGGACAAGCCGCTGCAGCCTTAACTGCTGCAGGAATAGATAAAAAAACTTATGAAAATAAGTTAGTTTTCTTGATGACCGTCGATAAAGCAAGATTTAGAAATCCTGTTATACCTGATTGCAAACTAGAATTAAATATTGAAGCTGTCAGATCTCATGGAAGAGTATGGAAATATAAAGGTGAAGCTATTGTTGATGGAAAAAAAATGGCTGATGCTCAGTGGGCTGCAACTATTGTTGATAGAAAGAAATAATCAGTAGTAATTCTTGATAAGAATTTAGATAATAATTTGTTATTAATTAAATGTGATACATCCATCATCAATAATAGATCCAAATGCTAAAATTTCTAAAGATGTTGTGATTGGTCCATATTGTGTAATAGGCGCAGACGTTGAATTAGGATCAAATACAAAATTACATTCTCATATAAATATTAATGGTAATACAAAAATCGGAAAAAATAACGAAATTTTCCCTTTTGTATCAATCGGAACACCTCCACAAGATTTAAAATATAAAGGTGAAAAAAATTCTATAATTATAGGTGATAATAATAAACTTAGAGAATATGTGAACATTAATCCTGGTACTTCTCATGGTGGAACAGTTACAAAATTAGGTGATAACAATTTATTAATGGTTTATTGTCATGTAGCTCACGATTGTAATCTTGGAGATAATATAGTTCTAGCGAACAATGTTCAGGTTGGTGGTCATGTAAAAATTGAAGACAATGCTATAGTTGGTGGAAGTTGCGCAATACATCAATTTTCTAGAATTGGTCAATTAGCAATGGTTGGAGGAATGACAGGTGTATTAAGTGATGTAATTCCATTCGGTTTATCCTTAGGAAATAGAAATAATTTAGTTGGACTTAATCTTGTAGGATTAAGAAGAGCAAAAATCTTAAAAGAAGATATTAAATTCTTACAAAATTTTTATGATGTAGTATTTGCTGACCAAAATTTTAGATCAAATATTGAAAAACTTGAAAATAATATAAAAGCAAATAAATATGTTAAATTGATAATAGATTTCTTAAATTCTGATAAAAAAAGACCTATATCATTACCTATAAATAAAAATGAAAATAACTGATAATTTTTTAGATAAATCTGAGTTTGAAAACATCAATAAAACTTTTCATCTCTCTAATTTTCCATGGTACTTTATGCCATTCAAAGTTCATAAAGGAGATGATAATTATCAATTTTATCATTTGTTTATAGCTAAAGGTAAAGTTCTATCAAAGCATTTTGATATACTCCATCCTATACTGAAAAAATTAGGTGCAAAAGAAATATTAAGAATAAAAGCAAATTTAACTTTAAAACAAAATGAGCATATTAAGTCAGACATGCATGTTGATTTTAAAGATTGTAAAACTGCAATTTTTTATCTTAATACAAATAATGGTTATACATTATTTGATAAAGGTGATAAAATACCAAGTCAGGAAAATCGAGTAGTAGAA
>CACBTT010000039.1 GCA_902542235.1 uncultured Pelagibacteraceae bacterium | reverse complement strand
TGGAAATGGCGTTGCAAAAAGAGATTTTATTCATGTTAACGATACTTGTGCTGCTATAATGAAAGCTGTAGAAAATTATGACAAAAAAAAACTTTTTCAAGAAGTTTACAATATAGGAACTGGAGACAAACTTAGCGTTAAACAAATTGCAAATAAGATTTGTGAGAAAACAAATTATTCAAAAAAGAATATAAAAATGATAATAGATAGACCTGGACAGGTTGATGAACATTGGTGTGATTTTTCAAAATTTTCAAAAAATTTAAATTGGAAACCGAAAATTAAGTTTGAGAATGGACTATTAAAAACTATAGACTGGTATAAAGAGAATATGAATTGGTGGAAAAGGAAGATTATATCACAAAGAGTAAGAATAGTTATGCCAAATGGGGATGTATTTTATCATTAATATTAATTTTTTTGTTCTTCCATTTGAAAATCGTCTTCAAAGTTCATATTTTTAACTTTTTTTAGCCAAACTTTGTTGGATTCTTTAACGACTTTCCAATAATTATGATTCCAAGATCTATACTTCCAGTCAGGACACTGACTACAAATTGAAATATCATTTCCTTTGTTGTTTAAATGTTTAGATCTATAAAAGTTAAAACCCTCACCATTCCATATATCTTTAATACTTTCATTTACAACATTTCCCATTGATGTATTAGCTGAGATATCATAGCCACAAACCATTATATTGCCTCTTGAATCAATATTAAGTCTTTCGAAGATAAAAGGACAAGGCGTATTTGTGGTATCAGAATAAGGAGTGGGATCAGCAGATTTAGTTTGATCTATTTCTGTATTATTTCCCCATGACAAATATTTTCTTTTAATTATGTAATCAGCACCATGACCAAAATTCTGTTTTTTATCTGTCTTATTAACCCAATAATCCTCGATACTATCAATATCCACACCCTTCTGATTTACCGCTGATACAATAATTTTTGTCGTGCTCTTTATTTTATTTCTATATTCAACTGCCCTTTCAACATTTGTATTTAACAATTTCCAATCTAGTCCTTTTCTAAAAATTGCGTAATCTTTTTCGTTATCCGCATCAACTGAAAATTCAATAAGATCTATCTGGGAATCGATTAATTTTTCTAAGCTATTGCCCTCAAATTTAGATCCATTTGTTATTAGGCCAATTTTACAACCTTTGGATTTAGCATAAACTAATAATTCGACAGCATTTGGATGCAACATAGGTTCTCCACCACCCGATATTCTTAAATATGATCCATATGGACCACTTTCGTCAGCTATTTTTTTAAATATATCATCTGGCATATAAGGCATATCTTTATACTCTTTTCTGATATTTGAATTAGTATAAGGGCAATGAGGACAAAGAGCATTGCAAGGGTATGCAAAAGATAAAACTAACATCATAGGATATTCTTTGGCATTTTCCCTTAAACCATAATCAGAATTATTGGACATTTTATTATGTTTCTGTGTACCAGAATGGTCTAGTACCATCTACCTCTGTTTTTTCATACTCAGCACCTGCGACTTGCCAATCTCCACACCCTTTACATATTTCAGGTAAATTCTCCCAATCATGCTTCCTGTGATATTCTCTAAGTTGTTTGCCTAGTCTTTTCCATAATTCTTCAACGGTGTGATCCTTAACATTGCCAACAGTAAAAAGACCCTCATAATCTATGGCGCATGCAACAGCATTACCATTTTGATGAATTGCCATTGTGTTATTCCCCCATGGACAGGCTATACGGAATGCTGAGTCATGAATTATAGTTTCAGATCTTACACTACCAGTTGTAGTCCATTCAAGCATAGGTCTTACTTTAACTTCTGCACCATGTTTATTCCAATATTCTCTATAATCGTCTACTTCATCTTTATTATCTTTCATTACCGAAAACTGAGCTGTAATAGTTGGATAAGTTTGACCTCTTCTTTTTCTTTCTTCGCAAAGCTCTGTAACTGCTGGGTATACTTCATCATATATCCCTTTCGCTCTAATTTTTTCAAATGTTTCTTTTTTAAAACCGTCAAGACTTAATATAAATCTCTTTAAAGGTGATTTAAGAACTTTATCAATATTATTATTTCTATGTAGTAAAGATCCATTTGAATTTAAAACTAAGTTTTTACAACCAACTTTGTCTGCATAATCTAATCTATCCCAAAGCTCATCTCCAAGTATAAATGCTTCTCCATAAAATGTTGGCCAGATTTCGCATTGAGGACTTTTCTGACCCACCTCTTCAACTATCTTGTTGTATACTTCTCTAGTCATATGCTGATTTGGTCTTAGCATTTCTCTGTGAGAACAATGGATGCATTCATAGTTACAATATGATGTTGTCTCGATAACTAATTGTGGAGGAAAATCATGCTCAACAAGCTTATGC
>CACBTT010000038.1 GCA_902542235.1 uncultured Pelagibacteraceae bacterium | reverse complement strand
AAAATTTTTTTTGGATACGAAATTATGCATTCTCCCTTTTCAGTTTTTTTTCCTATTTTTTGTATGAATTTAAATGATATATTATTTGTACCTTCTAATTTATTTTTTACTAATTGTTTCGATGATGCCAAAATATTTAAGGGGTAAAAGAATATTATAATAAAAATTATATATTTCACTATTTTATAACTTCTCTTTTGCCAACATGGTTGGCTTTACTAACCTCGCCATTTGCTTCCATTTGATCAATAATTCTTGCTGCTCTATTATATCCAATTTGTAATTTCCTTTGCAAAAACGAAGTAGATGCCTTTCTCTCTGATTTTATTATTTCTAAAGCTTCATTGTACAATTCATCTGTATCGGAATTATCTTTATTTTTTTCATTTATCTCTTTTTCATCAACAAAATTCAAAATTTCATCAACATAATCAGGCTCTGCTTGATTCCTTAAAAAGTTATTAACTTTATCAATTTCTATTTCTGACACGAAAGGTGCATGAATCCGCGTAATTCTATTAGCTGAGGACATATATAACATGTCCCCCTTACCTAAGAGCTGCTCAGCCCCTTGTTCACCTAAAATTGTTCTACTGTCGATTTTAGAGGTTACTTGAAATGAAATACGTGTTGGAAAATTGGCCTTTATAGTACCAGTTATAACGTCTACACTTGGTCTTTGGGTTGCCATTATTATATGAATACCAGCTGCTCTAGCCATTTGAGATAATTTTTGAATATAATTCTCCATTTCCTTACCAGCCACTAACATGAGATCTGACATTTCATCAACAATTACTACAATATAAGGCATCTTAACTTTATGTTTTTCATTATATCCATCAATGTTCCTTACACCCACTTTCGTCATTAATCTGTATCTACTCTCCATTTCTTTAACTACCCAACCCAAAACAGATGCAGCTTTTTTTGCCTCGGTTATAACTGGACATAATAAATGCGGTATCCCTTCATAGGTTGAAAGTTCTAGCATTTTAGGATCTATCAAAATGAATTTACAAATCTCTGGTGTGTGTTTGTAAACTAAAGATAGAATAATTGTATTAATACACACAGATTTACCTGATCCAGTTGTTCCTGCTATCAGTAAGTGAGGCATTGAGCTTAAATCACTTGTTATCGGTTCACCTGATATACTTTTACCAAGAGCTATTGGAAGTTTTATTTCTTTTTTTTTAAAGTTTTTATCTGATATTATTTCTCTTAAAAATACATTCTCCCTTAATATTTTTGGAAGCTCTATACCTACAGTATTACTTCCAGGAATTGTTGCAATCCGCGCTGACTCTGAGCTTGTATTTCTAGCTATGTCTTCAGACAAATTTACAATTTTTGAAACTTTTACTCCTGCTGCAGGCTCAAATTCATTCAATGATACAACAGGACCATTGCTTATTTTTTTTATTTTTCCTTCAACCCCAAAATCTAATAAGATTTTTTCAAGACTTTCAGCATCAATTTTTATATCTTCTTTTTTGTTTGTTTGTTTCTCAGGCTTTTTTAAAAAATCTATTAAAGGAAGTTTTATTTTTATATCTTTAGACCTTATATTATTTTTGTTATTAGAGAATAATTCTTCTTGTATAGGTTTTTCTTTTAATTCCATAGTCTCCATTTCATTTTGAACAAAATCTTTATTAGAATCAGAGGTATTTTTATTTGAAATTATTAGATTTTTTATTAAAAAAAATATTTTAAATATATGACTAAACTTAAAATTACTACTTAATAAAAAAAATAAAAAAATAAAAAATATTAATGAATAGTAACTTATCGTTTTATTTGTTTTTAATAAATCTGAGATGACAGTCTCAGACATAAAGCTTCCTACAAATCCATTATTCCCATTGAGTATTAACAAATATGTTTCTTGATGAAAGATACCAAAAAAAAGAGTAGCCAGCAAAGTATACAAGATTATAAAAAATAAATTTTCAATAATTACGATTAAATTTTTATTTATAGTAATTGATAATCCGGTGAAGAATAATGAAAAAGGTATAAGCAAAGATATTAGACCTATTGATTGAAAAAATATATCTGCAACATAGCCGCCTCTAAACCCTAAGATGTTTTTAATTTCTCTGTTTTCAGGAAATATAAAGTTTGGATCTTCAGGTGAGTAGCTTAGAAGACTGATTAATAACAATATAGATGTCACTATAATTAAAATACCTAATAACTCAGACAGTCTTCTAATAACAAAATTGGCTATTTTATTGATATAATTTTTAATTATCATGAATCAAAACTGCTTTTGTCACTTTGTATCACTTAATTTTTATTGTTAAAATTATTTTGTTATGAAAGTTTGTTTAATAGGTCAAAATCTTACAAATTTAATTCTATCTACAGTTTTAGCAGAAAAGAAAC
>CACBTT010000037.1 GCA_902542235.1 uncultured Pelagibacteraceae bacterium | reverse complement strand
TAGATAGAAATAAGATGATAATAAGTTACCAAAAAATCAACTCTGACTTTATAAAAGTGTTTGGTAAACTTGAGGAATTATCAGATAAAATTAATAATCAAGAGTTTAAAGAAGAATTAGATAAAATTAAAACTGAATTCAAAAGTTACTTTGAATAACTTTTTTCACTAAGACTAAAACATCTTTATTTTTTAAAAGTGCGCTTTTGGTAAAAACTTCATACCCAGAGTGTTCATGATCAACCCTTATTTTTTTCAAAACCTCACAAGATAATTTTATTAAAAAAATTGAACTTATATATTCTAATTGCTTATTGTTTCCTGAAAAATTTTTTTTGAATTTAAACTTTCTCACATCTATAAGCTTTGGCTTAAGTATTGTTTCTAAATTTATTTCTCTTTTGACAATTTTTTTTATAGCACTCTTAATAGGGATTTTTTTATGTAGAATTCCACCTACAAATGTATATTTATTTTTAGCAGGATTTTTTAATCTTTTAACTAACAAAAATTTTTTACCAAACATAATAATTAAATCAATGGAAGGAATTGGTATATTTTGAGCAATAAGGTTTAAATTTTTTTTTTCTATCATTAATATTGCATTAAAAGATTTCCCTCTTCGATTAATCTATTTGATAATAAACTGAAATCTTTCTCAAATTTTGATTTATCTCTAGGCTTATACTCTCTTATAAAAATACTTAAATCTTTTTCATTTCGAAGTTCTAGTGAATTATTTATAAAATCTTTAAGATTTAAATTCTCTTGATTTGTTTTAATAATCTTCAAAGCATAAAATACAGGATTATAATTTTTACCTGCTTTTTGTACAATAAGTATAAGCGTATTATGTTTATTTTTCTTAAATTCATAGGTATTCTTATCAAAAGGTCCGGTGAATAATATTTCATTAATTTTAAGAGACATATTTTATTTAAAATGTTGGTTCCACCAAATTTGAAAACAATACAAAATCCATATTCTATTGTTCATATAAAAATCATTTTTTGATATATTTTTGATCACATAATCTACATAATCATGATTAAACAGGTCATGATTTCCTACATTTTTTCTGTCTAAAATATTTTTTATTTTATTTTTGTTTTTTTTTAAGAACATTTCCTCAACTGGAATAACAAAGCCTTCTTTTTTTCTATCTATATATTCATTTGGTAAAAATTTTCTCATAGCATCCTTAAGAATAACTTTTTGTTTAGAATATTTAATCTTTTTTTCTCCTTCAATTTTAAAAGCAAGATCAATCATATCATTATCTAAAAAAGGTGGTCTTATTTCTAAAGAGCTTTGCATTGATAATATATCCACAAATGATAGAACTTGATCTGCTAACAAAGACTTGAAATCAATTTTCAACGCAAGATTAATAATATCTTTTTCTTTCGAATATTTATTATATATTTTTTTTATATAATTAATATTCTGATAAAATAAATTTTCTTTTTTAAGAAAATTCTTTTTTTGTTCATAATTTATAGACAAAAAATTATCTTTAATCTCATAGATGCTCATATTTTTTAAAGAAGAATAATTGATAAATTTTTTTTTAAAATCCATTGAGTATTTCATGAAATTTTTTCTATTTGATTTATTATTCCAATTTTTTTTACCCTCAACAACTCTTGGAAATATATATGAGCCAAATAATTCATCTGCTCCATCTCCAGTTAGAGATACTTTTACATGTTTTGAAACTTCCTTAGATAAGAAATATGATGTTAAAGTACCCGCAAAAGGTTGATCGAATGATAGAATTGCATTATCTAAGTCTTGGTATAGTTTATTTTGATTTATCAAAAATTCATAATGTTCAGTGCCAAGCTTTTTAGCTAACTTTCTTGATAAATATGTATCTAAATTTTTACTTTTAATGTTACTGTCATAAATAATTGAGAATGTTTTAAGTCTTTTTTGATAGTGTTTAGAAGCTAATACAGTTATTGCCGAACTATCTAAGCCCCCAGACAAGAAACAACCAACGTCAACGTCTGACCTAAGTTGTTTTTTAACTGAATTAACCAAACAATCTTGAATTTTTTCTAAAATATTACCATCAGATTTAAGATAATTTTCTTTTTTATTCAAATCCCAGAATGTTTTTTTTATAACACCTTTTTTGGAAACAATTAAAATTTTTCCTGCTTCAAGTTGGTATGTATTTTTAAAAGCTGTTTTTGGACTAGGTATATTTTTCAAACTAAAAAATAAATCTATTGACTCGAAGCATGGTTCCTTTTTGTAAAATGGTAAATTAAAAAATGCTTTGATTTCAGAAGCAAAATGAAATGAATCACCAACTTTACAATAATAAAGAGGTTTTATTCCTGCTCTGTCTCTTGCCAAAAAAAGTGTTTGTTTTCTTTTGTCATAAATTGCTATTGCAAACATTCCATTTAATTTTTTTATAAAATTTATGCCATACAATCTATAACCTTGTAATATAACTTCAGTATCTGAAGTATTAGTTTTGAAAATACAATTTTTTTTTATAAGTTTTTTTTTGAGCTCTATAAAATTAAATATTTCTCCATTAAATACTAAAGCTATTGAGCTATTATTAATTGTCATTGGTTGTTTACCAAGTTTAGGGTCAAGAATTGATAATCTCTTAATACCTATCATGCACATACTATCAAAGAAAAAACCTGTGTCATCTGGACCACGATGATGAATGCTTTTTAACATAGATTTCATCACATTTTGATTTGAATATCCAAATGATCCAGCAATACCACACATAAAATTAAATTTTATAAATCATATTTCCTTTTAAAAATAAAATAAAATAATATTTCTTTTATAGATTGAATTATTTTATTTAATTTTGTTCCCTTAGATACTCCATGATTTCTTTTTTTAAATGGCACCCCTACTTCCAAAACATTAAAATTATT
>CACBTT010000036.1 GCA_902542235.1 uncultured Pelagibacteraceae bacterium | reverse complement strand
GACCAACTATATCCAAATCTTCAAAAAGTTGATCATCAAGCAGTTCTGAAATTGTGTTGACCATATTTATATCTGATTTATTTGTTAGATCACTAATGTTGATGCTTAACTCCTCACAAATTTTTAAAAGTAATTCCCCGTCAATTTTTCTTTTTCCTCCCTCGATTAAAGCTAAATAACTCGGTGAAATGTTAAGTTGTGAGGCTAGTTTGTTTGCTTGCATGCCTAGCTGTCTTCTAAAAGCTTTTATTTTTGGACCAATATTTAATTCTACTTGACTCATTTACTATTTGTAAACTTTGTAAATTATTATTTACAAAAAATTTATTATATTTACTGGCTTTTTAACGTTTTTTGTAGATTTTGTAAATACTGTAAATTATAAAGTTTACATGGATAAAAATATTATAAAAAACATTGAAACTAGTTCTCAAACTACAAATCACCAAGAGCACCAAGAGCATAGAAGCAGAGGGGTTTATTTAAGAGATGACCACTGCGATTGGGGATCAAGTGGAATGAATGAGTTTACAGAAGAATATAGCGAAAAGTAAAAAGATTTAGTTTTAAAGGAGGAATAATGTCAGCCGAGAAAATCTCGTACGAGTTGAAAAGATTTGCAGGAATACAAAGGGATTATAAGCCAGAAGAAGTAGAAAGGTTAAGAGGGTCCATTAAAATTGAGTATTCAATGTGTAAACAGCAATCTCATAAGCTCTGGAGATTGTTAAATACAGAGCCATATGTAAACACACTTGGGTCTTTGTCGGGAAACCAAGCCGTTCAACATGCAAAAGCAGGTTTAAAAGCGATCTATTTAAGTGGTTGGCAAGTTGCGGCAGACGCAAACAGTGCTGGTGAAATGTATCCTGATCAATCTTTATATCCTTACGACAGCGCACCTAAATTAGTTGAGTCTATGAATAATTCCTTAATCAGAGCCGATCAAATTCAACATATGGAAATTGCAGACGGAGATATGAAAAGCAGCGAAAGAACTGATTACATGTTGCCAATTATTGCAGATGGTGAAGCAGGATTTGGTGGACCGTTAAATGTATTTGAGCTAACAAAAAAATTTATAAAAGCTGGCGCAGCTGGAGTTCATTTTGAAGACCAACTAGCTAGTGAAAAAAAATGTGGACATATGGGTGGTAAGGTACTTGTTCCTACTGGAAACATGGTCCGAAATCTAAAAGCAGCAAGATTGGCAGCTGATATTGCCGACGTTCCTCTCATTATTCTTGCAAGAACAGATGCCAACGCTGCGAAACTAATAACAAACGATTTTGATGATAATGATAAACCGTTTTTAACGGGAGAAAGATCACCTGAAGGCTTTTATTATGTAAAAGATGGTATTGATCAAGCAATCTCAAGAGGGTTAGCTTATGCACCTTACGCAGATTTAATATGGTGTGAAACTGCAACACCTAATTTAGAAGAAGCAAAAAAAGTTTGCTGATGCAATACATGCAAAATTTCCTGGAAAGATGTTAGCTTATAATTGCTCTCCATCATTTAATTGGAAGAAACATTTATCTGATGATGAGATTGCAACATTTCAAACTAAAATTGGAATGATGGGGTATAAATTTCAATTTATAACTTTAGCAGGTTTCCATACGCAAAATATTGCTATTTTCGAGCTAGCAGAAAAATATAAAAAGGAAGGTATGACTGCTTACTCTAGAATACAACAAAATGAATTTGCTAGAGAAAAAGATGGATATACCAGTGTTAAACATCAACGAGAAGTTGGCACTTCTTATTTTGATGCTGTTTCCAATACAATAAGTTCTGGAAAGAGCTCCACAACAGCAATGGAAGGCTCGACAGAATCTGAGCAATTTTAATTACTCTTTAGCTTTTGAATTTGATCCCAGGCTGAATTGATAGCTCTCATTTTCTTTTTACTTTCCTCAATAACTTCCTGAGGAACTCCTTTACTTAGAAGTAAGTCAGGATGATGTTCTTTACTTAATTTTAAATATCTTTTTCTAATGTCTGTAAGATTATCATCAGGTTTGCTTTCTAATACCACATATGGATTGAGCTTATCTGATGATTTCCTACCCTCAACTATTCCATTGAACTGAGCATCACTAAGACCGAATAATTGAGAAACATGTTGTATCATTCTAAATTCTTGATCACTTATATTTCCATCAGCTTCTGCAATATAAAATAATATATTAATGACCTCTTCCAACACATTTATATTTCCTTGATAGATCTGAGCTATTTGTTTTGCATATGGTTCGTAACCAGTACTTTCTTCTTTAGCCTTATTAAAAATTTTTCCAACTTGATCTAATTCATGTTCTGGAATTTTGAGTTTATCTTTTACCGCAATTAATTCTTCTCTACTAACCTGACCGTCTGCTTTACTTAGTTTAGCTGATAAAACTATAAGAGCTAATGCAAAAACTTGTTGAGGTTGTGCAAAAGATTTAAATGATGATCTTGATCTTGATACTTTTCCACCAATTAAGGAACCTAATAGCATTCCAAACGGCCCTCCCAAAGAAAAACCGATCATCCCACCAATTAAACTTCCCCAGATAGACATATAAAAAAAATTTAATATAATTTAATATATTTATGTTCTCAACTTTTTTAGCTTTAACATTTTTATTTTTAATGTTTATGTGGTCATTGGCTTGGGTAAATTATTACAATAAACTAGATAAAAGATTTGGCTCATCTTTATGGAGATGGAGTTATGATTATCCAGTGCCAGGTGATAGAGATATTTCTTTTCTCGATGATAAAAAATTTGTTATTTTAAGAAGAAAAAGGAATAGAGCAGTTACAGTTATGTATTTTATTTTATTTTTCTCTTTTTTTATATTTTTATCTTTTGTAACCCAGATTTTATACGCTATTCAACATTAGTTTAGTTGGTGTTTATTTTTTAAATACAAAAAGAACGCTACAATTTCATATCCGACATAAAATAATTGGTAAATGACTGGGAGTTTAAAAAATTTATAAAGAAACTTGTATTTTGGAATACTTTTCCAAATAAGTAAAAAAGCATCAATACCCACATAGATTTTTCCATCTT
>CACBTT010000035.1 GCA_902542235.1 uncultured Pelagibacteraceae bacterium | reverse complement strand
CTGACGTTGAAGTAGAAGTTTTAGATCACAAAAGACTAAAAGAATTATATCCAGTGATACATAGTGAAGATCTTGTAGGTGGTGTTTACATGCCAAAAGATGGACAAGCAGATCCGGTTGGAGTTACTAATGTTCTTGCAAAAGCTGCAAGAATGGAAGGTGCTCAAATTTTTGAAAAAACTCCAGTAAAAAAAATACTTACAAAGAATTCAAGAATAAGTGGAGTAGAAACAGAAAAAGGTATTATAGATTGTGAGTATGTAGTTATGGCTACAGGAATGTGGTCTAGACAACTAGGCGAAGAAATTAATGTTAGTGTTCCTTTATACCCAAATGAACATTTTTATGTAATCACTGAGCCGATGAAAGATTTACCTCAAAATCTTCCTGTTTTAAGAGATTATAACGCTTGTTTATATTTGAAAGAAGATGCAGGGAAAATGCTTGTTGGAATTTTTGAACCAAATGCAAAACCAGCATTCAAGGAGACTGGAAGAGTGCCTGATGATTTTTCTTTTGGCGAACTTCCTGATGATTTTGACCATTTTGAACCGTATTTAGAAAAGTCATTTCATAGATTACCAATGTTAGAGAGCGCAGGAATTAGAAAATTTTTCTCAGGCCCAGAATCTTTTACTCCAGATACGCAATACTTGTTAGGAGAAACTCCTGAAGTTAAAAATTTATATACATGTTGTGGCTTTAATAGCATTGGAATTGCTAGCTCAGGAGGAGCGGGAAGAGTAACAGCTGAATGGATGATGAACGGACATATAAATGAGGATTTATTTTCATTAGATATTAAAAGATTTCAAAAATTCCACTCTTCAAAAAACTTTATTATGGAAAGAGTTACAGAAACACTCGGAGATTTGTATGGAATGCATTGGCCATTTAAACAGCACAATACATCAAGAAACCAAAAGCTTTTACCTTATCACGAGGAATTAAAAAATGTTGGAGCTTGTTTCGGTGTCGCCGGAGGATTTGAAAGACCAATGTGGTATTCGTTGAATGGTAAGGAGCCTAAATATGAATATAGTTTTAATCATCAAAATTGGTATCCATCAGCAAAACATGAAACTTTAAATGCAAGAAAAAATGTTGGTCTATTTGATTTTTCAACATTTTCAAAATTTGATTTGAAAGGTGAAAAAACTCATCAAGAATTACAAAAGTTATGTACTGCAAATATTAAAAATGAAATTGGAAAAACAACTTACACTCATATGCTAAATGAAGATGGAGGAATAGAAACAGATTTAACTGTTGTATGTATGGATAAAAACTTTTTTAGAGTTGTAAGCTCTGCAGCTACAAGAGAACACGATAAATACCATATCTTAAAATATTTAGATGAAGACGTATCTTTTAAAGATGTAACAGAGGATATTTGTTGTTTAGGATTGTTTGGTCCAAAGAGTAGAGAGATGATCTCTAAAATAAGCAACGATGATTTTAGTAACGACAAATTTAAGTTTGGAACTGGAAAGTTCATAATGATAAATGGTGTTAAAGTTTGGGCTCAACGACTTTCTTACGTTGGTGAATTAGGATTTGAGCTTTACGTTGACTCAAGTTTAGCCAAGGATTTATATGAAATTCTGATTGAAGAAGGGAAAAATTTTGAACTATCTCATTGTGGAATGCATGCAATGGATATTATGAGAATGGAAAGTGGATTTGTTCACTGGGGACATGATATTTCACCTGAGGAAAATCAGTATCAAGCAGGTTTAAAATTTGCAATTAGTTATAAGAAAAATGTGAACTTTATTGGAAAAGATGCTCTATTAAAAATTAAAGACCAAAAATTAGATAAGAGAATGATGATGTTTACTCTTAAAGACAGCAAACCTGGTGAGCCTCTTTTACTACATGAAGAACCTATTTATATGGATGACGAAATTATTGGTAGAACAACTTCAGGAAATTATTCTTTTTGTTATGATAAAAATCTTTCTTTTGGATATGTCAATTCTGGAAATACAGTTGAAACATTAAAAGACAAAAATATATATATTGAAATTGAAAAACAAAAATATCCAGTTGAGGTATTAGAAAAACCTTTAAATAATAAAGATTTTAAGTACTAATTTTCTTTTTTCTACTTTCTGCTTGAACAAATAAAACTCCAAAAACTATAATTCCAATAACTCCAAAAGTTTGATTAAAATCAAAAGGTACTCCAAATATATAAAAATTGATTAATGTTGACCAAATTAGTTGTGAATATTGAAAATTAGTAACAAAAGATAAATTTGATAGCTGAATTGCAAATATAATTAAAAGGTGGCTAGTAAAACCTAATACACCTAGAAATATTAACCAAATCCATAACTTTTTATTCTCAATAGGTGTCCAGTCTAACATTACATAAATAGAGAAAACAATGGCCCCAACAACAGCAGCATAAAATAACGCCACTAAAGGATCATTATTACCAGAAATAAATTTTGTAAAAAATTGATATAAAGCCCAACATACTGGTGGTACCAAAGGAAAAATTAAGTCTAAACTTAAGACTTTCATACTAGGACTCATCGAATAAATTATACACCCGAAGCTTAACAACATTAGAATTATACCTTTAGGTGAAAGAATATCTTTTAAAAACAATGCTGTTAAAATTGATACTATTAATGGAGCTGAGAAGAAAACTACATAGATATCGACAAGGTCAAATTTTTGTAAAGAATGAATGAAAAAAAAAGTAGCAAACACCATTAATATAGATCTAATAATATTAATTTTAAAATTGCTTTTTAAGTTTAACTTAGGATTTAATATCGCGAATAAAACTAAAATAATCATTAAGTGAAAAAAAAATCTGCCCCAAATTACTTGATTTAATGGCATTAATGTTCCCAGATATTTTGCAGTAGAATCTTGGCAAACTAAAATAAAAAATCCAGATATAGATAAAATTATAACTTTGGTAATAGATTTATTTTTAAGAAAATTCATAATTTTGATTAAATTTTAGACTGAACTAAGATTATCTAAAATTCTTTTTGAGCACTGTTCTGTATTACTAGAGCCTTGAAGATCTTTTGTTCGACTGTCTTTATTTTTAAGAGTTAATTCGATTGATTTTACTATTCTATCAGA
>CACBTT010000034.1 GCA_902542235.1 uncultured Pelagibacteraceae bacterium | reverse complement strand
ACTCAGGAAATTAAATGGGCATTCGAAAAAATACAATAAAAATTAAGACTGCTTTAATTTCATTGTCAGATAAATCCAATTTAAGGCCATTATTAAATTTACTAAAAAAATATAAAATCAAAATAATAAGCTCAGGTGGCACATACAAAAAAATTAAAAGTATGGGTTTTAAATGCTTAGAAGTATCTAAATTTACAAATTCAGAAGAGCTGCTAGATGGAAGAGTAAAAACATTGCATCCAAAAATTCATTCTGGGATTTTGAACGTTAGACAGAACAAAAAACATCAAAAAGAAATGAAAATTAATAATTATGAAAATATAGATCTAGTTATTATAAATTTTTATCCATTTGAAAAAGTTTTATTAAGTAATTCTGGTCACAAAAATATAATTGAAAATATAGATATTGGAGGACCAACAATGGTTAGAGCAGCTGCAAAAAATTATAATGATGTAGTTATCCTAAGTAACACAAAACAGTATGAAGATTTAACTATTGAATTAAATAAAAACAAAGGTTCAACGAATTTAAAATTTAGAGAAAAATTGGCTGAAGAAGCATTTATGGAAACAGCATATTATGAATCAAAAATTTTTAATTATTTCAATCAAAAGTCCGAAAATCTTTTCCCAATCAAGAATATATTTTCTGGAAAAATAGTTGAGAAGACAAGATATGGAGAAAACCCTCATCAAAAAGCGGCAATATATTCACAAAATAGCAAACAGGAAATTATTCAAATCGGCGGAAAACAACTAAGTTACAACAACTATAACGATCTTTATTCAGCTCTAAGTATTTCTAAAAATTTACCAAAAAATAATGGTGTAGTAATAATTAAGCATGCTAATCCCTGTGGTGTTTCCATTAATCCAAACAAAATCAAATCTTTTAAAGAGGCTTTAGAAAGTGACCCAATCAGTGCCTATGGTGGTATTGTATCATGTAACTTTAAATTAAATATTAGTTTAGCTAAAGAGATTAATAAAATATTTTTTGAGGTAATAGTTGCAAATGGATTTGACAAAAAATCAGTCAAACTTTTAAAAAAGAAAAAAAATCTAAGGCTAATTGATTCTAGTAAAGTAGAAAAAAATTTTAAATTTAATTTTATGAATAAATTTAATACTATTTTAGTTCAAGATCCAGATACTCAACATTTTTCTAAGAAAGATTTTAAAATTGTATCAAAATTAAAACCTACGAATAAAACTTTAAACAAACTTATTTTTGCATTTAATATATGCAGAAGTGTAAAATCGAATGCGATAGTCATTACAAAAGATTACAAGACAATAGGCATAGGTTCTGGTCAACCAAGTAGGTTAGATAGTTGCAAAATAGCAATTGATAAAATGAAAAAGTTTCAGAAAATAAGCGATAGTGAGGAAATCTTAGCAGCATCTGATGCGTTTTTCCCGTTTGTGGATGGTATAGAAAAATTGGTACAAGCAGGAATTTCAGCAGTCATTCAACCGTCGGGTTCAAAAAATGATAAAGAAATTATTAAATTTGCTAACCAAACAAATACTATTTTAGTTTTTTCCAAAACAAGACACTTTAATCATTAATCAATTTATCTTATCTATTTTAGCAGCTAAAATAAAATCACTCTCAGCAAGACCTTTAATTGCATGGGTAAATATTTTTATTCTTGCATAGCCCCATCCAAACCACAGATCAGGGTGATGTCCCTCTGTTTCAGCAATTTCTCCAACTTTGTTCACAAATTCTTGACTTTGTAAAAAATCGTCAAATTTAAAATTTTTTATTAGATGAAATCCGTCGATTTTATCCTCTATAACTTCCCAACCATCAACTTGTTTTAAATATTTATGAATTTCTTCTGTGTTAAATGGGGGAATATTACCTTCGCAAGGTATACATTTTTTATTAGCTAATTCACTCATATTTTAATTATAACCTAATTCATTAATATCTTTTTGAAAAGCATTATTCAACTTATTTAAAATTTCTTTTGGTAAAATCTTTTTCCATCTATTATTAAAACCGAGATGGAAAAAATTTATCTTAATTTCCATATTTTTTGAATACATACTTTCTTCAAATCCTTCATTTTTTTCAAGATTTCGCAAATTTGAAAAACTAGTAGAATTTATAGCATTGATAAGTTTTTTTTCGTCAATTTTTTTTTCGTCCTTTTTAAAATTATTAATGAATTTAACAATTTTTTTAAAAGTTTCGTATTTGTTATCTTCCAAATCTTCATATTTAATAAATAATGTTTTGAATTTTTTATTATCTTTCCAAGATTTATAATGGGACGACCATGATCCTAAATAAGTATATCCACTATAATCAGTATCTACTACTTTTTGGAGAAGCGATGAATTTTTATCTAGCATTTTTGAGAAAGCATTTTCATAACTTAAAGAATAATGGTTTGTCATAGACGTAATGACATTTCTTGGATCTCTCACTATGTATATTGCAGCTAAGGTTTGAGAGTTTGATGTAAAATCATATCCTGTATATTGATCTAGTGAATTATGAGTTTTCAAAAAATGTATTTTATCACCTGAAAAAAATATATTTTGATTATAGATCCAACTTTGTGCCGCTTCTTCTTCTGTATAAATATTTTTTTTTGAAAATTTTACAGATGGAAATTGAAGGATATTGGATAATAAATTTAATGAAAATTTTCCTTTTTTTGAAAAGTAATATGAGGCTATAAAAGACCTAATAT
Organism: uncultured Pelagibacteraceae bacterium; assembly: GCA_902542235.1. Taxonomy (GTDB): domain Bacteria; phylum Pseudomonadota; class Alphaproteobacteria; order Pelagibacterales; family Pelagibacteraceae; genus Pelagibacter. Next base: position 681 of record CACBTT010000034.1, on the reverse strand, counting down.
ATGTATTCCCACTTTTTGGGTAAGATGCAATCCAGATAATCATAGAATATATTAATTTTATAAATAATTAATTTAATATACTAAAATATTTTAACTTTAGTAAAAAGTACTTTAATAGTAATTTGGAGCGGGCAATGGGACTTGAACCCACGACCTTCTCGTTGGCAACGAGACGCTCTACCACTGAGCTATGCCCGCTTGACATATAAAATTCAAAAGTAAAAGTTTTTAAGTAATTTATCAAGTAGTTAAATGCTTTAATGCGACCATCAAAACATTTGTCTCAGTTGTATGTTTAAGAAGAATAAATATAATCGTTATATGAAACTTAACGAATTACCAAATATAATACCAATTTTTCCTCTTTCCAATTTCATAATGTTCCCTAAAACAACTGTTCCACTAAATATTTTTGAGCCAAGGTATTTACAAATGGTAAATGATAGTATGAAAAAGCATAGATTAATCGGAATGATACAGCCAAAAAAATCAGGTGAATTAAAAAAGCCAGATCTATATGAGATTGGATGTATTGGAAAAATTACCAGCTTTAATGAGACAGAAGATGGTAGAATATTGATTATTTTAAATGGTATCTGTCGGTTTAAAATAAGTTCCGAATTAAAAACTGATAAATTATATAGAGAATGCGAAGTTCAATATGACAGCTTCTCGAATGAC
>CACBTT010000033.1 GCA_902542235.1 uncultured Pelagibacteraceae bacterium | reverse complement strand
GTTAGGATTTAAGCAAAGTGGAATTAAAAATTTTAGATTAGCTGATCCCATATTAAATGAAGATTTATTCTTACTTGCTGAGGCAGAAGTAAAAAAATTAGAAATGAAAGGAGATAATTTCAGTAAATATAATAAATTATTAAAATTATACGATCGAGCCTCAATAATTAATGAAATTTCTTAAATTTTTTTTGGATCTGAAGTACCGGCTGAAACAATAAACTTGGATGCTTCTTCAAAGGTCATATCTAAATAAATAACTTCATCTTTGGGGAACATTAATAAAAATCCACTTGTAGGATTTGGTGTAGTTGGAACAAATACATTAATAAGATTAGTATTTGTTTTTTTCGATATTTCACCATCATTTTCTCTAGTCGCAAACCCCACTGCCCAACTTCCTTTTCTAGGATACTCAACTAAGACTACACTTTTTTTTGATCCTTTTTTTGGTGCCAATGTTTCGGTCATTTGGCCAATTGCTGAATATATTGTTCTAAGAATTGGTATTCTTTTTAATATATCATTAAATATTTTAAGTATTTTCTTTCCGATAAATGAAAGAGACAAACTTCCAATTATTGTAATAAAAATTATAGCTAATAATATTTCCAAGCCTGGTATTGCAAAAGGTAAATAGCTATTTGGATTTAGTTCGTTTGGTATTAATTTTGATGATATAGATATAAAAAATCTAGTTAAATATAATGTGATACCAATTGGAACAAGAACAACTATTCCTGCTATAAAATAGTTTCTAAGTCTTCCAAGAATTGAAATACCTCTTCTTTTTAATTTTGCCATAAATTAACTGTAACTTGCATATAAGACAAATATGACTGCAAGTATAAATAGTACTATTAAAATTTTGTTATTAAGTATCATATAAATTATTATAAAAAAGGTGTAATATAATAAGTAAAAAAAGTGAATAGAAGAAATTTCATACATTTATTTGGTTGCAGTTGCTTATCTTTTGGCCTATCTGCATGTGGTAGTGCACCAATAACTGATCGAAAACAACTAAAATTAATTCCCGAATCTAACCTCAATGCAAAAGCTGCTCAATTATATGAAAAGGTAAAAGAGAAAGAAACTTTAAGTGACGATAGTAAAACACTAAATCAAATAAAAGAAATTGGATCTAAAATTGAATATTCAATATCAGAATACTTTGACCGAAATAATATCCCTGACCCAACTGTAAATTTTGATTGGGAATATATACTTATTGATAAAAAGAAAGTTAAAAATGCCTGGTGTATGCCTGGAGGTAAAATTGCCGTTTATACTGGTTTACTAGATATAACTAAAAATGAAGATGGATTGGCGGCTGTAATGGGTCATGAAATAGCACATGCTGTTGCAAAACATTCAGTAGAAAGAGCAAGTAGAGGTGTTTTATTAAATACCGGTACGGCAATTTTAGATATAGCAACTAAAGGAGCTGTCTCAAATATTAATAAAACAACTGGAATGAATGCAGTTGGTTTATTATCACAGATAGGAATTATGAATCCTTTCAATAGAAAACAAGAAAGTGAAGCTGATTATCTTGGTTTGATATTTGCATCACTATCTGGTTATGACATAAGGGAAACAATCAAAGTTTGGGAAAGAATGAAAGAAGCTAAAAAAGGGAAAGAACCACCTGAATTTATGTCAACTCACCCATCTTCAACAAATAGAATTAATAATATTACAAATTGGATAAACGAAATTATTATTAAATATCCGCCTATTGCTTAAGTGGTGAGCCCTGATGGACTCGAACCATCGACCCATTCCTTAAAAGGGAATTGCTCTACCAACTGAGCTAAGGGCCCCCAAAAAACGTTTTTATATTGATTTTTTTTTATTAATCAATGTTAAAAATTTACAATTTATTGATGTACTTATCGTGAAATTCATCAAAAGTACCATGTTTTATATTGTCTCTAATGTTTCTCATTAAATCTTGATAAAAGTTGATGTTATTAAGGGTCAGAATCATTGAGGCCAACATTTCATTAGTGTTAAATAAATGATTTAAATAATTCTTAGAATATTTATTTAAATTGAACTTTGTGACATTTTTGTCCAGAGGAGTATTATCATTTTTATATTTTGAATTTCTAATTTGAATTTGTCCATCCCATGTAAAAGCTAAACCAGTTCTCCCTGATCTCGTTGGCATTACACAGTCAAACATATCAACACCCCTCTTAACTGCTCCGAGTATATCAGATGGAGTACCAACACCCATTAAATATCTTGGTTTATCTTTAGGCATATGATCTTTTATCCCATCAAGAACATCAAACATTTCATCTTGTGTTTCCCCTACTGCCAATCCTCCTAGAGCATATCCATTAAATCCAATATCGATAAGGTTATTTAAAGATTTTATTCTTAGATCATTAAATAATCCACCTTGCACTATTCCAAATAAACCTTTGTGGTCATTTATTCCAAATGCATCTTTTGATCTTTTTGCCCACTCTGATGATAATTCCATTGATTTTTTAATTTTATCATAGTCTTTAGTATTTTTAGGGCATTCATCCATAACCATTACTATGTCTGAGTTCAAACCTTTTTGAATTCTTATGCTTTCTTCAGGGCTTAAAATAAAAGTTTTACCATCTATATGTGATTGAAAAATTGCACCTTTATCTCTATAGATTTTATTTAATTTCGACAGAGACATTACTTGAAAGCCACCTGAGTCGGTTAGAATTGGAAGATCACAATTCATGAATTCATGAAGTCCCCCAACACTTTCAATTCTTTCAACACCAGGTCTTATCATTAAATGATATGTATTTGATAAAATTATCTCACTGCCTGTTTTTTTTATATCTTCTAAAAAAACACCTTTTACAGTTGCTTGTGTACCAACCGGCATAAACGCAGGTGTATTAATATTACCTCTATGAGTCTCTATAACTCCTACTCTTGCATAATTTTGAGTGTGATGAACATTAAAATTGAAATCTTTTAATGACATTCATTATTAATTATTGAGATTTAAAACTAATAATTTTATCTGGATTTGAAACTGCTCCGTTATCACCATCACCTTTTGTAATCATATCAACAAATTCCATTCCTTCTATTACTTTTCCAAAAACAGTATATTGTCTATCTAGGAAAGGTGCTGGTTTAAAACAAATGAAAAATTGACTATTGGCACTATTAGGGTCTGATGATCTTGCCATAGAAACGGTTCCTCTATCATGAGGAAGGTCATTAAATTCTTGATTTAAATCTGGTAAATCAGATCCACCAATACCTGCCCTTCTTAAATCAAAATCTTTTGAAGATGAATTTCCAAATTTTACATCACCTGTTTGTGCCATAAACCCATCAATTACTCTATGAAAAACAACATTATCGTATTGTCCTGAGTCTGCTAATTCTTGAATTCTTTTGACATGATTTGGGGCAACATCTGGATACATTTCAATTTTTACATCACCATCTTTTAATTTTAAAATCATTATATTCTCCTTTGCTATTAAATTTGTTGATAAAAAAATAAAAAAAATAATTAAAATATTTAAAA
>CACBTT010000032.1 GCA_902542235.1 uncultured Pelagibacteraceae bacterium | reverse complement strand
AAAAAATTACCTTTATTGAATATATATGGAGGAAAACTAACCACCTACAGAAAATTGTCTGAAAAAGTCCTTTTTGACCTTAGAAAGTTTTTACCTAAAACAAAAAAAGGTCCATGGACACACAAAAAGAAGCTTCTCTAAACTTAATGACCGTTAAATTTGAAAAATTAAAAAAAACAATAATTAAATGTAATAAATGCCCTAGACTTGTGAGGTTTAGAAAAAAAATATCTACGGAAAAAAGAAAACAATATATGGACCAAACTTATTGGGGAAAACCAGTAACAGGTTTTGGAGATATAAATGGAAAGATAATGATAGTAGGACTTGCACCAGCAGCCCATGGTGGAACCAGGACAGGTCGGGTCTTTACTGGAGATAAATCCTCAGACTTTTTATATAAATGTTTACACAATGTAAAAATTGCCAATCAAAGTAATTCAGATCATGTAGATGATGGATTGAAAATAAAAAATACTTTCATAACACCAGCTTTAAAGTGTGTCCCTCCAGGAGATAAGCCATTAAATGAAGAGTTAAAAAATTGCTTTGGTTATTTTAAATCTGAATTTGAAATACTTAAAAATCTTAAAATAATTGTAGCTTTAGGAAAAATCGCTTTTGATACTTGTGTAAAATTTTATAGAGAAAATTTTGATTACGCTGAAAGAGTAAAATTTGGTCATGGAGCATATTTTAAATTACCTAATAATGTATTGTTAATGGGGTGTTATCATCCAAGTCCAAGAAATGTAAATACTGGACGAATAAATGAAAAACAAATGACTAAACTATTTAAAAAAGTAAAAGAACTAGTTTAATTTGTTAATAAGTGCTTTTGGAAGTTTTACTGGTTTTCCCAAATTATTAAGAGATACCAGTTTAATCTCTGCATCACATAAAATATCTGATTTTCTTTTAATTACTTGTGACATTGTAATAGTAGTTAAAGTATTAGATTTAATTTTTGTAAAAACAGTAATTTTATCCTCAAATTTTGCTGGTTTTTTAAAGTCTACATTGCAAGTTTTTACTGCTATTAAAATATTATGTTTATCTAATAACTTTTTATTCGAATATCCCAAGGAATAAATAAGCTCAGATCTTGCTCTTTCAAAGTACTTTAAATAATTTGCGTGGTAAACTATTCCACCAAAGTCAGTATCCTCATAGTATACTTTTAAATTATACTTAAATACTTTCATCAATTGATATTAATAAAATTTATTGAGAAGAAAAATAGATATTTTGATAGTAAGTAATTGATTTTTTCTTTGAATTATCTGTATCTGACATGATCGCTATACCATCTAGCTCATTAACATCTAAATTATGGAATTTCTTGAAATCTTCTTTAACGTTTGCTTTGACAGTTACCCATTCATTTAAATTTGTTTTGGTAGTAGCAAGTACATTATCTATGGACTTTTTAGTATATGGGCTTGGAAAGTTGCTTCCAACTTCTTGATTGCTTGAAAAAACATAATTTATTGCTCTATTGGATAAAGGTGTTGCTCCAGTTTTTTTAATGACGAATACTCTTCCTGCAAAGTCATGACCCTTTTTAGCTGTCTCATCTATCCCTGGTATGTCTTTCTCAATTTTCCAAGTAATATTTATGAAAGGTGTTTTATTTAGATCAATTTTAATCTCCTTACCTAGGCCAGAAGCAGCATTATCAGCAATAGCTTTAAGGTAATTACCATTTTCATCAGAGCCAACAGAATATTCAGTTTTATTATCTGCCCCTCTTACTTTTCTAACTGTCAATTCTGATAGTTCTTTCTCTGTAAACTCAAATACTTTTACTTCCTCAGAATACAAAGTAGTTTGAAACAACGCTGTAACTAAAATTAATTTAAATAAAAATCTAAACATGTCCTCTCTATATAAAAGATAAAATAATTTTCAAATTCAAAATTTTGACATTATTTAAACATGCATAATTCATTATTGTTCTCTATTTAGATGATATGAAATTAACAGTTCTTTTTGGTTTGATGATTTATTGGTCTATAATTATAACTGCACCTGTAATTTCAAAAAATTCAGAAAAAATCGGAGAAAAAAAGGTATTAATACCTCTTAAAAAACCAAGAATTTAAGGCAGAAGCACTATCTTAGGTGCCGAACAGGTTCCATCATGAATTTCTTTAAAAGCTCCCCAACCATCTTTAAGATTTCTGTACTCAATCCATTCTATCTTGCCTAGCTTGTTATTAGTTAAAATATCAATAGTTTCTCCAAACTCTTTATTTGTATAACAATAAGTCCCAATAAAAGTAACTTCTTGAAGGGTTGCTTTCCTAAAATTAAAAGATCCTGCGGGCTGGGTTAGTCCGATATGAACTATTATTCCGCCTGGTTTTACTACACTGATTGCCTGTTGTCTTGAAACTTCAAGTCCAACAGTATCAAAAACTAAATCAAAGCTGCTCTCTTTAATATCCTTATGATCTGGTGAAACTGTTTTTGCATCTACATATTTTGAGCATGCATTAAGTCTTTTTTGATTTGGATCAGAAATTGTTAAATTTGTATTTCCTTGGATCTTGGATAAAATTAATGCACATAATAGCCCAATTGCTCCACCACCCTGAACAAGCGTTCTACATTCATTTAATGGTTTTTTCGATGCTTCTACAGCTAATAATACTGCATGATAAGAAACTGCTGTTGGTTCTGCAACTGCAGCCTCTTTTACATCAAGCTTTTCAGGAACTTTGAAAATATTGTGATCTGGAACTGTAATAAGTTCAGCAAACGCACCTTGTCTTTCATAAGGTCTATTCATTCCTAGAAGAACTCTATCTGGACATAAATGTTCTCTTCCACTTTTGCAGTATTCACAATTTCTACAAGTTATTAATGGATTAAGAACTGAAATTTGATCCTTAAGCTTACCGTTTATTATTTGACCACTAACTTCATGACCTAAAATTAATGGTGGAATTCTTCTCTCGTCTTTTCCGTGGTAAGCATGCATATCTGACCCACAGATACCTGATGCATGAACTTTTAGAATACTTTCTCCAGGTTTTTCAGAAGGTTCTTTTTCCTCCCTGAATTCCATTTCCTCAACACCAGTGTAGACAAGGGCTTTCATAATTACTTATTATTTAATAAATAATATACTAAATAAGATGTGAATGCTCCAATAATCCATCCAAAAGATTGATATTGTATTAAGTTTTCATTTAATAAAGACGATAAAGAAAATATTGATCCTATAAAAAGAGCATACAATGCTTTGAGGTTCCAACCGTTACTGTAAATATATTCAGTATGTTCTTTAGGGTAAAAAAGCTCTTTATGATTAATTTGTTGTTTTTTAAACAAGTAATAATCTGCAACTAATACACCAAAAATTGGCCCGAAAGTCGTCGCTACGGCTTCAACAAATATCAAAACATTAGCTTTACTGAAAATTGAAAGCCAAAATGTTGAAATAATTAATCCAATAATTGATATTACAATTCCTGTTTTTTTTAACGTTAAAGAGTTCGGGAAAAAATTTATCAATGTATTTTGAGAAGGAATGTAATTTGCTATCAAATTAGTTGATAACGAGGAGATAATAATAAATATCAAACAAAAGAAAGTTAAAAAATTATTATTAAATTTACCGACTATATCATTTGGATTAGTAAGTAGACTTGAAGCATTTAAACCTTTGCTAGTGAGAATAATATCTGAACCTAAAGTGATTAATACCGAGAAAAAAGAAAAGAATATTAAATTTAATATTATACTTAAGTTACCTTTGGTCATTTCTTTATAGTTCATTGAGTATCTAGAAAAATCACCAAATGTGAGGAGAACTATAGCAAAATAAGCAAATAAAGTTCCTGTGATTGAAATTATTGGAGCGATATTTGATTGAATTGCAAAATTGCTAAAGACTAAGCTTAGTTTTATTCCATTAAG
>CACBTT010000031.1 GCA_902542235.1 uncultured Pelagibacteraceae bacterium | reverse complement strand
CTTCCAAAATCACAATACAAAGCTGCGTCACCAAGATTTAATATATTTTTTATCATACCATGTTATACTTATGATTTATTAGTATGGAAATTAATATCAATTGTGATTTGGGTGAAAAATCAAAGCATCATTCAGATGAAAATGATCCAAAATTACTGGAAATTGTCAATTCAGCTAATGTTGCTTGTGGTTATCATGCTGGTGATGAAGATAGCATGAACCTAGTTGTAAAAATTTGTAAGAAAAACGGTGTGAGCATAGGTGCGCATCCATCATTTAATGATCCAGAAAACTTTGGACGTAAAAGACTAAATTTATCGTCAGATGAAATAAATAAATTATTAATTGATCAGTATGAAATTTTACAAAATATAGCTGAAAAACATGGTGAAATCGTTACACATATTAAACCACATGGTGCATTAAATAATATGGCATGCGAAGATATTGAACTTGCAACGATCATTGCAAAATCAATCTGCAATTTTAATAAAGATTTAATCTATTTGGTACCGACAGGTTCAAAGATGGAAGAAGCGGCAAAGAAATTTGATATGAGGATAGCATGTGAGATTTTTGCAGACAGAAATTATGAAGATAATGGAAACTTAGTATCTAGAAAAGAGCCTCATGCACTTATTACTGATCCAGAAAAAGCAAAAAGTCACGTTTTAAGCATGGTTCAGAACCAAGCCATAAATTGTCACAGCGGAAAGCAAATACCTTGTGAAATAGACTCTGTGTGCATACATGGTGATAATGCAAGTTCTCTAGCTACAGCTATATCTATAAAAAATAATTTAATAGATAATGGCTTAGAACTAAAAACACTAACTAATTTAAGGAAATTTAAATAATGATAAAGAAGATATTTTTTTCAATGTTCTTTTTAATATTTTTAGCAGGAACGTCTTTTGCTGCTGGATCTAGTAGCGATTCTGGATCAACAGAAAGCCATTATGATAAAGCAGTAAAATTGATTAAAGCTGCAAAAAAATTAGAAAAAAAAGGTAAAACAGAGAAAGCAATTAAAAGATACGAAAGAGCAATTAAATTTTTAGTAAAGTCGAATAAGATGAATCCAAATAAAGCAGACACATTAAATTATCTTGGGTTTGCAACAAGAAAAACTGGTGATTTTGAAAATGGTGAGAAATATTATCTTCAAGGTTTAGCTATCGAGCCAAATCACATAGGAATTAACGAATATCTTGGTGAATTATATGTTGCAACAAATAGGATGAATTTAGCAAAAGAAAGATTGGGTGTTCTAGAGGGATGTAATTGTGAGGAATACAATCAGCTAAAGGGTGTTATAGACGGATCTAAAAAATCAAAATACTAGTTTATATTTTTTATCATTTGTTCAGGCATCCAAAGAGCAATTTCTGGAAATATCACAACCAAAATAACAGCAAAAATCATTAGCAAGAAGAGTGGAAACGCGCTTCTTGCTATATAACCCATATCTTTATTAGCCATACCCTGAAGAACAAAAAGATTAAAACCAACCGGCGGCGTGATCTGAGCCATTTCAACAACAATAACTAGAAAAACACCAAACCAAATCATATCAAAACCTGCTTGTCTAATCATTGGTTCAATTATAGCCATTGTTAAAACTACAGCGGAGATACCATCAAGAAACATTCCAAGAATTATATAAAAGATCATTAAAACAAAAATTAAAACATATGGAGAAAGTTCCATTCCTTCAATCCATAGAGCAAGATTTCTTGGCAATCCTGTAAAACCCATTGCCAAAGATAAAAAAGTTGCTCCAGCTAATATAAAAGCTATCATGCAAGAAGTTTTAGTAGCACCCAAGAGAGACTCTTTAAATGTTTTTAAAGACAAACTCTTTTGAAAGTATGATAAAATTAATGCACCTACTACACCCAAAGAAGCAGCTTCAGTTGCGGTTGCTATACCAGTATAAATTGAGCCAATAACTGAAACTATTAATAATATTACAGGTATCAGTTTTCCTGATTTCCTTACCTTTTCCATAAGTGAGAAGTCTTGTTTAAAATTAGGCATTGATTTTTTATTTATTACCGACCAAATCATTACATATGTCATAAAGATCAACGCAATCATTATTCCTGGTAAAATTCCTGCGATAAATAGTTTTGCTATCGACTCTTGGACAGTCACGCCATAAATAATTAAAATAATTGAAGGTGGAATTAGAAGACCCAGCGTTCCAGAACCAGCTAAACTTCCAAGTAGAATACTTTCTGGATATTTTCTTTTTCTGAGCTCTGGAATAGACATTTTTCCTACTGTGGCTACAGTTGCTGCAGAAGATCCAGAAATAGCTGCAAATAAAGCACATCCAACTACATTAACATGCACTAAGCCACCGGGTAGTTTCTGCATCCATGGAGATAATCCTTCAAATAAATTTTCAGATAACTTCGTCCGAAATAAAATTTCACCCATCCAAACAAATAAAGGGAGTGCAGTTAAAGTCCATGAGGATGAGGCTCCCCAAATTGTTGTTGCCATCGCATCACCAACTGGCCTTGTGGTGAACAGCATCATTCCTATAGATGAAACACCAACCATACTTATAGCAACCCAAATTCCTGAGCCTAAAAATATCAAGAGAACACTTATGAAAAATATAGTAAGTAAAATTTCAGTCATTTTTTTTTGTTTGTATTTTCAAAATTAATTGATGAGATACACATATGAAAAATATTAGTGATCCTAAAGCAACACTAGTTTGTGGTATCCAAATTAAAATTTCGTCAGCTCCTTCACTTCTCTCTTGAAATTCATAAGATATTTTTAGCATTTTCAAAAAATAGAATGCTAAATAACCAGAAAATATAGTTGCAACTATCAAACTCCATAATTCCAAAAATCTCTTTTTAATCCCAGTAGCTTTTTCTAAAAATAAAGTAATTCTAATGTGACCACCTTCTACAAAAGTATAAGATAAAGCAAAAAAAGATGAGGAAGCCATACAATATCCAGAATATTCAGCTAGGCCTCTTATATAAAAACCAAATATTCTTGATGAAATTCCAATTAAAATAAAAACTGCAACCAAAATAAGAAAGAATGCAGCGATATAGCCTGAGTAACTATAAAGATTATTTAAAAATTTATTGACTTTATTAAACATATAAAAAGGCCGTTTAATACGGCCTTTTTAATTATAATGATTTAATTATAAGCAGCAAGAACACTAGCACCTCTATCGCCAGCTTTTTTCTTCCATTCTTCTGCCATTGTAGCACCAACTTTTTTGAAATGACTTTCAAGGGCTGCATTTACTTTGCCTACTTTCATTCCAGCATCAGCTAAAGCTTTTTTATCAGCAACATTTCCTTTTTTTGAAAGTGCCCAACCTTTTTTCTCAGCAACTGCTGCCTCTTCCATAATCATTTTTTGTGTAGCTTTATCTAATTTATTCCAAGATCCTCTGTGAGCTACAATCATATTTTTTGGAAACCAAGCTGCAATATCATAAAAATACTTTACTCCATTTTCCCAAATTTTACTGTTCTTACCAGTAGTTGGTGAAGTAATCATACTTTCAACCGCACCAGTTGAGAATGCTTGGCTTATTTCAGCTGCTTCTATTTTTGTAGGAGCCATACCTGTCAACTCGGCCATTCTAATAGTTGCAGAATTATATGCTCTAAATTTTAAACCTTTTAAATCAGCAACACTATTAATTTCCTTTTTACTATAAAGACCTTGCGCAGGCCATGGTACAGCGTATAAAAATACAAGACCTTTTTGATCTAGACCTTTAATTATTGCAGGCTTAGATGCTTGATACAGTTTCATAGCATCATCATAAGATGTCGCAAGAAATGGTTGTGAATCAATCTCTAATAACGGATCCTCTTTACCTAGAGCCGACATAAATCTCTCGCCAATTTGAGCTTGTCCAGTTCTAACAGCCCTAAATATCTCTCCACCTTTAAATAGAGATCCACCTGGGTGTGTTACTATTGTTAATTTCCCCCCACTTTTTTCTGAAACATTTTTAGCAAATTCAGCTGCATTAGCAGAATGGAAGTTGCTTGCACCATATGCTAGTGCCATATCCCATTTTTCTGCGGCAAAAGCATT
>CACBTT010000030.1 GCA_902542235.1 uncultured Pelagibacteraceae bacterium | reverse complement strand
TATATCCTAGTGATTTTGATATAAAAAATGTTTGTACACCAAACATGAACAAACCAACTAATCCTCTGATCATCCCTACATATCTGGCGCCAGTAAAACCCATTGAAAGTCTGAGAATTGTTGGAAAACTTAATCCACTGCTTTGAGAAATTTTTCCAATAATGTTAGCAAAAAAGAATACTAATAATCCTGCTAGTAATGATCCTGTTAAGACAACAAAAAAATTAAGATCATAGAATAAATATAAAGCTGATATTAAAGAGAACCCAACAATTGTTTGAATATTTATCGCCCAAAAGTTAAAATAATTCTTCCAACTCCAATCTCTATTATTTGGATTTATTGAAACTAATTCCCAATTCCTTAATTGAAATTTTTCGCTTTGATTCACTTAAATGATATTAATCAATTATTTACTGCTGTCCATATAAGAGAGTTGGCAACCACAGTACTATTTTTGGATACGCTATGATTATAATTAATCCAATTATCTGTAAAACCATGAACTGCATCATTCCAAGATAAATATCTTTTAAATCCCAACTTGGAACAACACCTTTTAAGAAATAAGCAGATAACGCTACGGGGGGTGAGAGCCAGGCGGTTTGTAAATTAACAGCAACAAGAATTGCAAACCAAGTTAAATTAAATCCTAATGCTTCAACTAATGGTAAAATTATAGGAACAACTATCATAACAATTGGTACCCACTCTAATGGCCATCCTAAAAGAAAAATCATAATCATGATTATTCCTAAAATTAAATATTTATTCATCTCAAGTGACAAAAGGAAATCTGTTAAAACCATTGGAGTTCCTAATCTTGCAAACACTGCTCCAAAGAAATTAGAAGCAGCAACTAAAACCATAATTAGTGCAGAAATTTCTAAAGTTTTAACTAAAGCATCTTGTAATTTTTTTAATGTTAATTTTTTGTAAGCTAATGAAAGTAATAATGCACCACCTGCTCCACATCCTGCAGCCTCTGTTGGTGTAGCAAATCCAAATAAAATACTACCTAATGCAGCAAATACTAATGCAGCAGGTGGAACTAATCCTAAAAAAAATTCTAGCCATAATTTTTTTAAATCTGTTGTTCTTAATTCTTCTGGTATGGGTGGACCTAATTTTGGGTTCATCATACATCTGAATGTTGTGTATGCAGCATATAAGCATGCCAATAATATTCCTGGAACAATTGCTGCTGCAAATAAATCAGTTACAGGAATTTCCATAATTGGACCCATAACTACAAGCATAATACTTGGAGGAATTAATATACCTAAGGTTCCTCCAGCAGTAATCGTACCGGCAGCTAATTTTACATCATAGTTTGATCTATTCATTGATTTTGCAGCCATAATTCCAAGAATTGTAACTGATGCACCAACTATTCCAGTTGCAGCAGCAAATATTACCGAAACAAACAAAACTGCATAATATAAAGAGCCTCTAACTCTTGCCAACATCATTTGGAAAGCTGAGAATAATCTCTCCATTAAACCTGCTTGTTCCATCATTATTCCCATAAATACAAATAAGGGGACGGCGGCGAGAGTTTGTTCGGTCATCACCATAGAAAATTGTAGTGTCATTAAGTAGAAAACTAATTTTCCAAAACCTAAATAACCAAAAACGAAACCTAAAAAAATAAGAGTAAATGAAATTGGAAATCCTATAAATATTGCAAACAACATCACACCTATAAGTATGAAACCTAAAATTGCAGGATCTACTAAATGTGAAAGCATTAACTACCTGGCCATTTACCTTTGACGGCTGCGTAATAACTTTTAAAAAGTTCTGAAACACCTTGGATTAGAAGGAAAATAATTCCAATCCATAGACAAGATTTTATCGGCCACATATATGGCATCCATGTTGTATCCATCCCTCTTTCGTTTCTCATTATACTTTCTTGGACAAAGCCTGTTGTCATATACAAAAAGACTATTAATCCTGGAAAGTAAAATAATAAGTAAAGCCAAAAATCTATTCTGCCTTGAGTTTTAACTTTAAAATTTCTATATAAAAAATCTGCTCTAATATGAACACCTTTTGAAAGAGCGTACCCTGCTCCTAACATAAAAAGTGCTCCATAAAAAAATCTGCTCATATCATAAGCCCAGATTGTAGGAGCTAAAAATAATTTTCTTGCTAAAACTTCATAAACCATCCCAAGCATTAATGGGATAGTAATCCAGCAAACTATGTTTCCTATTAATTTACTAAATCTATCTATGTTAACTATAGTTTTAGCCATCCAAGTTGGCATATCATCAGGCATCTTTCCAGATCCTGATCGCCTTTCGGCTATCATTTCATCTGAAATATCTAACTTTGGATTATCCGACATATAATTTTTAGAAAAAAAAAGCGGGCTTATAAAAGCCCGCTTAGTAACTTTATTTATTTCTTCAACGAATTAGCATAAGCCATTCCTAGCTTAGCATTCGATGTTTGTGCACCAGACCAGAATGGTACAGCAGTATTAGCAAAGCTTATCATTGAGTCATAAACTTCTTTAAAGAATGCGTTTTCTTTTGCATTTTTCTCTAAAGTTGCTTTTGCTGCAGCCATATAAGCTGGGAAATAATCAGCTGGTGTATCTTCAAGTATCACACCATGATTTTCAGTTAGATCTTTAAGTGCTAATCCATTAGTGTTGATTCTGTAAGCTAAAGCTCTCATCAACGATGCATCAGCAGCCATTTTCATTGAAAATTTCTCATGGTCAGTGAACTTATCGTAAGTGCTTTTGTTTAAATAAAAGTCAGCATTTACGACTACTTGGTGTAAGCCTTGTAGATAGTAGTGTTTTAATACTTTATGTATACCAAACACTTTATCTGGTTGAGGACAACACCACTCAGCAGCATCAATAGTTCCTGCTTCCAATGCTGGAAGAATATCTCCACCACCCATTGCAACTGAAGCTATTCCAATGTCTTTATAAGTTTGACCTGGAATTCCTGGAGGAGTTCTGAACTTAAATGTTCTGAAATCATCCATATCTTTGATTTTTCTTGGGAACCATCCTAGAGCTTCTGGACCAACTGGTTGAAGCATGAAACCTTTAATGTCTCTTTTCATTTCTCCCCAAAGTCTGTCATATAGTTGTTCTCCACCACCATATAAAAACCATGATAAGAATGCGATGTTATCAATTCCTACACCACCACCTGCTACTGGCGAACCAAATAACATAGCAGCCGGATGTTCTCCAGACCAATAGTGAGTCCAAGCAAATCCGCAATCAATCAAACCTTTATCAACAGCATCCAGAGTTTCTTTAACTCCAACTACTGTTCCTGCTGGCATAATTTCAAATTTTAGAGATCCACCTGTTAGTTTTGTTACGTTGTCAGTAAAGTCTTTTAACATTACCGCTTCATCACCTTTAGCGCTAATAACCGTCTGACACTTTAACGTTTTTGCAGCATTCGCATTTGAAATAAATCCAAATACTAAGAAAGCAGCAAACAACGCTGAAACGATTTTTTTCATTATATCCCTCTCTTTTTATTTATAATGTAAAGATCCTCTCAAAAATCTGAGGCAGATACAAGCGTCATTTCGAAGTATTTATGAGAAAAATGTTTAAAATCATTAAATATTCATTAAAAATTATTAATAAAAAATATGGATAAATTTGATTACATAATTATTGGCGCTGGTTCAGCTGGCTGTGTTTTAGCTAATAGATTAACAGCAAATTCTGATACTAAAGTTCTTTTACTTGAGGCTGGTGGTAAAGACACTAATCCATGGATCCATATTCCAGGTGGTTATTTTAAAACTATGCACAATCCAGATACCGATTGGTGTTTTAATACTGAGAAAGAACCAAACTGCGATAACAGACAAATGGTTTATCCAAGAGGTAAAACATTAGGTGGAAGCTCTTCGATTAATGGAATGCTTTATATTAGAGGTCAATCTAATGATTATAATTATTGGAGACAATTAGGTAATGTTGGTTGGTCTTGGGATGATGTTCTTCCTTATTTTAAAAAGTCTGAAGATTTTCAATTTGGAGAAAATGAATTTCATGGTTCTGGAGGGCCTATTGCAGTTGAGAAAATTAGGGCAACATTTAAAGTTCTAGATTTATTTTTAGAAGCTGCTGAAGAACATGGTTATAAAAGAACTGATGATTTTAACAACGGTGATAATGAAGGAATGGGATATTTTCC
>CACBTT010000029.1 GCA_902542235.1 uncultured Pelagibacteraceae bacterium | reverse complement strand
TATATATTTAAAAAATAATACAACTTGCTTGTCAGTTTTAACTGAAGAGGATTTTTTTATGGGAAACTTGGTTCATATTAGTAAAATTAAACAAAAAATAAATTTACCTATTTTATGTAAAGATTTTTTTGTTGATAAATTTCAAGTCCATCTTTCCAGGAGTTATGGTGCTGATGCTATTTTAATAATTTTAGCTGGCGTTGATGAAAAAACTGCAGATGAGTTGTATGAAGAAGCTGAGAAACTTAAAATGTCTGTAATTGTTGAAGTTCATACTGTTGAAGAGGCCAAAAAATCTCTAAAGTACAAAGATGCACTAATAGGGATAAACAATAGGAATTTAAAAACACTAAAAACAGATATAAATACAACTTATGATATTCATAATGTTTTAGTTAATCATGACGGACCATTAATTTCAGAGAGCGGAATAAAAAACAAAGAAGACGTTTTGAAAATAGCCTCAAAAACTAAAATAAAAACATTTCTCATAGGTGAATCTATTTTAAAAAATTTAGAAAATAATAATATTTTTTCTATTTTATAAAAAAAGTGTTGAATTTATTAGGGTTTTAACTCTTGTTTAATTGATAGAACTTTTATAGAACATTTATGTACACAATTTGTTCTATGTTAACTAAAAAACAAAAAAACTTACTTTTATTTATCAACAAGAAGTTGAGATCTAGTGGTGTATCTCCCTCTTATGAAGAAATGAAGCAATCTTTAAATCTAAAGTCTAAATCTGGGATTCATAGATTAATTAGTGCTTTAGAAGAAAGAGGTTTTATTAAAAGATTGGCTCATAAAGCAAGAGCTTTGGAAGTCATTAAGTTACCTGAAACAGCTTCAGCAAATGATATTTATAACAGTTTTTCACCAAGTGTAATTAAAGGTGGACTTGATGAGAGTCTAAATCGAAATAATTCAGATGAAAATGAAATACCTGTGTTAGGTAAAATTGCTGCTGGTACACCTGTTGAAGCAATTCAAAATGAAGTTTCTAGAATACCTTTGCCTTCCAATATAGAGAAAAATGGAGAATTTTTTGGACTAAAAGTGCAAGGAGATTCAATGATTGAGGCTGGAATAAATGATGGTGATACAGTAATTGTTAAAAAAGCTGATACAGCTGAAAATGGAAAAATAGTAGTCGCATTAATTGATGATCATGAAGCAATGCTAAAAAGAATAAGAAGAAAAGGTAAGACTGTAGCTTTGGAAAGCGCTAATAAAAATTACGAAACTAAAATATTTGGTCCCGATAGAGTAAAAGTTCAAGGAATTCTAGTATCTTTATATAGAAACTTTTCCTAAAATAGTCTAAATAAATCTGATGAAAACTGTAGCAACTAGATTTGCTCCGTCACCAACAGGACCTTTACACATTGGGGGAGTGAGAACAGCGTTATTCAATTGGCTTTATTCAAAAAATAAAGGTGGTAAATTTTATCTAAGAATAGAAGATACAGATAAAGAAAGGTCTAAAGACGAATTCAAAAATCAAATAATTAATTCCTTAAAATGGATAGGTATTAATTATGAAGATAGTGAATATATTCAATCAGATAAAATAGATGATCATATAAATGTAGCTGATGAACTGTTAAAAAAAGGTTTGGCTTATAAGTGTTATTGTTCAAGTGAAGAAATTGAAGAGCAAAAAAAAAGGGCAAAACAAAAAAAAATACCATATATCTATAATAGGAAGTGGAGAGATAAGAGTGAAACTGATGCTCCAAAAGAAGTTAAACCTGTAATCAGATTTAAAAGTAAAGTTGAAGGAAAATCTATCTTAAAAGATTTGGTCCAGGGAAATATAGAAATTGAAAATAATACAATTGAAGACTTTGTTCTATTAAGAGCAGATGGATCGCCTACATATAATTTATCAGCATCAGTAGATGATCATCTAATGGGTATGACACATATAATTAGAGGTGATGATCATAAAATAAATACATTCAAACAAATACAAATTTATGATGCTATGAATTGGAAAGTGCCATCTTTTGCTCACATACCATTAATTCATACTATTGAAGGAAAAAAACTATCAAAAAGAGATAATGCATCAACATTAGATGATTATTCAAAAATTGGAATAATACCCAATGCTCTGAGAAACTATCTTCTAAGATTAGGGTGGTCATATAAAGATAAGGAAATTTTTGATTTAGACGAAAGTATCAAATATTTCAATTTAGAAGGTATTGGAAAATCACCCTCAAAATTAGATATTAATCGAATTTATTCAATGAACGAATATTATATAAAAAATATTGATGAAAATGATCTATTTAATTTTTTAATAACTTATTGTGAAACTTTTCAAGAAAAGATACATGATTTAGCACAAAAAAAAATTAAAAATTCGTTACATTTTTTAAAAAATAAAGCAAAAACTTTGGAAGATATTTACAAGAATTCAAAGTTTTTAATAAATCACAAAGTTCAAATAGAAAAAGAAGATAAAAAACTTTTAAACGAAACAGCTATTAAAATTATTAAATTGTTTAGCGATGATATTAATAAACTATCAGATTTTACTAGAGAAACACTAGAACCAGTAATTAAAGACCTAATAAAAAATAATAATACAAATTTTAAAGGAGTTGGACAACCACTAAGAATATGCCTTACAGGATCAAAGTTTGGACCTGGTATATATGATATATTGTGTGCACTTGGTAAAGAGGAAGTTTCAAAAAGATTATCTCAAATAAGATAACAAAACATTGGAAGCTTCATTGCTTGATGAGGTGTTCGATCTTAATTCCTTAATAGTTTTATTAACTTGTTTTACTTGTTCGTTTATAAGTTCGGGTTTTTTTAATAAATAATTAACTGTTTTATATATTTCATCTGAGTTACATTCCTTTTGCAAAAGTTCAGGGATAATTTCTTTATTATTAATTATATTTATCATGTTTGCATATTTTATTTTTAAAAATAACTTAGCAATAAAGAAATTTAAAAAATTCATTTTATAAATTATTATTGAAGGTACACCATACTTACAAACTTCAAGTGAAGCAGTTCCAGATTTAACAATTGCAAAGATAGATTTTTTAATTGTAGTAATTTTAATATTTTCATTTGAAATAAGATCAACATTCTCTAAATTATTTTTTTTAATAATTGGAGATAAATATTTTTTAGAAACTTCCGTAGCGTGGAAAATAAAAGTATAATTATTTTTTTCCTCGTTCATTTTTTTAATAAACTCAATAAGTATAGGCACATGTAATTTCAATTCAGATAATCTACTACCAGGAAAAATCGAAATAATTTTTCCCTTTAATAATTCGTTAATTTCAATCTTTTCATGATTTATGTTATCTAATATTGGGTGACCAACAAATGTATTTTTCAGCTTTTCCTTATCGAAATATTTCTTTTCAAAATAAAATAATAAAATAATGTGATCTAAGAAACTTTTCATTTTTTTAACCCTACCCTCTCTCCATGCCCAAACTTTAGGTGCAATAAAATGAATAGTTTTGATATCTGGTTTTTTTAATTTAATTATTTTTGAAACACGAAGGGTAAAATCAGGACTATCTACACTAAATAATATATCAGGACTGAAATCTATAATTTTTTTTACCGTTTCGTTTATTTTTCTTTTTATCTTAAAAATATTAAATAATATGTCTGTAAAGGCTATGTAAGTAATATCCTTTTGATCATATATTGACTTAATACCTATAGAATTTAAATGTTGACCTCCAACAGATAAATATTCAATATCTATCTCAGATTTATTTAATTCCTTAATAACTTCAGCAGCTAATTTATCTCCAGATGGTTCGCCTGTTAAAATAAAAATCTTTTTCATTTAGCCATTACAAAAATTTTATTTTTATTAGCGAATTGAAGTCCTTTGCGTTTATCTAAAAATATATTTTGACCTGCTTTAACTACAATTCCTTTAATATTTGCTTTTTTACAATCTTTTAGTGTATCAAGCCCAAAGGTTGGTAAATCAACACGCAAGTCTTGCTTTGATTTAGGCATCTTTATTAAGAGTTTATTCTTTAGATTATTGTTTCTAATCGATTTTAACATATCCTTTGTACCTTTTCTTTTTTCAATAGAAATAATCTTCTGATTATTAATTACCAATGCTTGAATATGATTAAAAGAATTTGATCTATTTAATATTTCAATCCCTTTTTTCATTATTAATTTATCAGTGGGATCGGGTTTAGATTTTGTATAACATCCTTTACTC
>CACBTT010000028.1 GCA_902542235.1 uncultured Pelagibacteraceae bacterium | reverse complement strand
ACTAAAATAGCTTGAAGTTACATGTCCTAGCATATCTATAGGCTTTGATTTAATGTCTGAAACAATTTGAGCACCTTCTTCCAAAATTTCTTTTGGATCATCTGTAAGTAGTCCTACCAATTGCTTTCTATCTTCTCTAATAGTATCACTTCTATATAAAGATCTTTTACCAATGAAGTCATATTTCTTTTTACTTACAATCCAATCCATCTGTAAGTCTGAAGGAGTCATTGTGCCGTCTGTATCTTGTCCAACAATAATGAAACCTTTTTCAGCTCTGAGTAGGTGCATTGTTTCAGTACCATAAGGTGTCAAATTAAACTCTTTCCCAGCTTCTATACACATTTTCCATAATGAATTTCCATATTTCGACTCTATGTTAATTTCATAGCTTAGTTCACCCGTAAAACTTATTCTCATTATTCTACAATTTATATTTTCAAGTTTATCTTCTTTAAATGACATATGAGGAAAGTTTTCATCACTTAAATCTAAATTTGGAAAAAGTTTGTTAAGAATTTTTTTTGAATTTGGACCACAAATACTTGCTGTAGAATAATGATCTGTCACTGATGTTAAATAAACATCTAACTCTGGCCACTCCGTTTGTAAATAATCCTCAAGTTTGCTTAATACATTTGCGGCTCCCCCAGTAGTAGTTGTCATAAGATAATGATTTTCAGATATTCTTGTAGTAACACCGTCGTCATAAACCATACCATCCTCGTTTAACATAAGTCCGTATCTACATTTTCCGATTGCAAGTTTTGACCAAGCATTTGTGTAAACTCGATTTAAAAATTCTGATGCATCTGTTCCTTGGATATCAATTTTTCCTAGAGTTGATGCGTCTAAGATACCTGCACTGTCACGTGCCGCTTTACTTTCTCTTTGAACAGCATCATGCATATTTTCTCCATTTTTTGCATAGTACCAGGGTCTTTTCCACTGACCAACATTTTCAAATTCTGCATTATTTTCTACATGCCATTCATGCATGGATGTTTTTCTTACTACTTCAAAAAATTTTCCAACATTTCTCCCAACTAGTGTTCCGAAAGTTAATGGTGTGAATGGAGGCCTAAATGTAGTTGTTCCCAATGTACCCATTTTTACACCAGCTGTATCAGCTATAATCCCAAGTGCGTGCATATTAGATAACTTTCCCTGATCTGTTGCCATACCAGTCGTTGTATATCTTTTTACATGTTCAATTGATCTAAAGCCTTCTTTTAAGGCTAATTTAATATCTTTTGCAGTTGAGTCGTTTTGAAAATCTATAAAGCATTTTGTTTTACCTAAAGGTATTTTATTTGGTAAAAGCCATATATTTCTTTTATCATTTTCTTTAGAGCAAATTATATTTGTTTCTTGGTAATCTTGATTATCTATATCTAAGAATTTATTAATTTTATTGACTGTTTTATCTATAATATTTTCTAAATCAAAATCTCCATTGCATGAACCAACAGAAATTTGATCCTCACTTTTTTCTTTTGGTAAGAATACTTGGTCTTCATCTCTAAAATCTAATTTACCTCCAGATTGAGTGTGCATATGCACCATAGGTGTCCATCCACCACTCATTCCTAAACAGTCACAACTTAATCTAATTTTATTGCCTACAGTAGTATTTCCATCTTCTGATAGTTTCATGATTTCTAATGAATTTATTTTTCTGTATCCAAAAGTATTTGTTACTACATGATTAAAGTAGATTTTTATTCCTAGACTTTCTGCTTGTTTGATTAATTCAGAGCTAGCAGATTTCCTTAAATCAACAATTATATTCTTTATACCTTTTTTATGAAGTGAAATTGAAGTTTCGTATGCACTATCATTATTTGTAAATAATATTATATTTTCTCCACAGGTAACGCCGTAATAATCCAAATATTTGTTTATAGAATTAGATAATAATATTCCTGGTCTATCATTATTGTTGAATACAAGTGGTCTTTCAATTGATCCAGTTGCAATTACAACTTTCTTTGCTCTTATTTTCCATAATCGTTGTCTAATCTTATTTTTCTTTTTTTCCTCTGGTAAATGATCTGTTAAATTTTCTTTAGCTAAAAGAAAATTGTATCCATGATAAGCTGCAATACTTGTTCTTGTCTTAATTGTTAAATTACTTAGTTTTTTAATTTCTTGAATTTCATTTTTTAACCATTCACTTGATAATTTATCATCAATCTTAATATTTTCATTATTTTGATAAATTGTAGAACCACCTAGTATTTTTTTGTCATCTACTAATAAAGTTTTTAAATTATTTTTTGCAGCCATTTTTGCAGCAATAATACCTGAAACTCCACCACCGATTACCAATACATCGTAGTGAACATGTTTGTGATCATATATATCAGGATCTGGTTCTGTAGGAGATTTTCCTAAACCTGCAGATAATCGTATTAATGGTTCATATACTTTTTTCCAAAAACTCTTTGGCCACATAAATGTTTTATAATAAAAGCCAGCAGGAATTAACGGTGATATAAAGTTATTAATTCCCCCAATATCAAATTTTACGTTAGGCCAGCAATTTTGAGAACTTGCTTCTAATCCTTCATACAATTCTAACTCAGTTGCTCTTACATTTGGTTCAGTTAAGTCTTTTTTACTACCAATTTGACAAATTGCATTAGGTTCTTCTGCTCCACAAGAAACTATGCCTCTTGGTCTGTGATATTTAAAACTTCTACCGACTAAATGGATACCATTTGCTAAAAGTGCTGACGCTAAGGTATCACCTTCATATCCAAAATAAGTCTTACCATCATATTTAAATGAAACTCTTTTAGTTTCATCAATATATTCAGTTTTATGTATTCTATAATTGGGCATTACTTATAATTTACAGGAGGTTTTTCACCCATTTTATAAACAGATAATATTTTATCATTAGATGTGTCTCTAACAACGTTGAACCATTTCCTACATCCGTGAACATGATTCCATCTTTCAAATTGAATACCTTTAATATTTTTTCTCATAAATAGATATTCCGCCCATTCATCATCGCTGAGTTCAGTTGGTTGTTTTGGTCTAACTATATGAGCTTCGCCACCTGAAGAAAATTCACTTTGATCTCTCTCTCCACAAAATGGACAATTAATTAAAAACATTATTAATGTGCAACTGCTGCAGCACCATGTTCATCAACAAGATCACCGCTTACAAATCTATTTAAATTAAATGCTGCATTTAATTTATGTGGCTCATCATTTGCGATTGTATGAGCGAATAAATCTCCCGATCCTGGAGTAGCTTTAAAACCACCGGTACCCCAACCACAATTAAAATATAAACCTTTTATATTAGTTTTACTTATAATAGGGCTTGCATCTGGACATATATCAACAATTCCTCCCCATTGTCTTAACATCTTCATTCTACTAAAAATAGGGTAGAGTTCTAAAATAGCCTTTAAAGTTTCTTCAACAATATTATGACTACCTCTTTGAGTGTATGAAACATATGAATCTGTTCCCGCACCTATAACTAATTCGCCTTTATCCGATTGACTTACATAAGCATGAACTGCATTTGACATTACAACAGTATCAATAATTGGTTTTACTGGTTCTGAAACTAACGCTTGTAATGGTTTGCTTTCAAGAGGCAGTTTTAATCCAGCCATATTTGCAATTACACTTGAGTGACCTGCAGCAGCAACTCCAATTTTATTAGTTTTTATAAATCCTTTAGTTGTTTCTAATCCTTCAACTTTATCACCATTTCTTTTTATTCCTTTAACTTCACAGTTTTGAATTATATCAACACCCATATCGCTTGCGCCTCTTGCATAACCCCAGGCAACAGCATCATGTCTTGCTGTTCCTGCTCTTCTTTGTAATGTTCCGCCCAAAACTGGGTATCTGATATCAGGTGATGTATTTATAATTGGGCAAAATTTTTTAACTTCCTCAGTATTTAACCAAACAGCGTCAATTCCGTTTAGTCTATTAGCATGTGTTCTTCTTTTTAAATCTCTTACATCTTGAAGATTGTGAGCTAAATTCATTACACCTCTTTGACTGAACATCACATTGTAGTTTAGCTCTTGAGATAAATTTTCCCATAGTTTAAGCGCATGATCGTATAAACCAGCACTAGCATCCCATAAATAATTTGATCTAATGATTGTAGTGTTACGCCCTGTATTTCCACCACCAATCCAACCTTTTTCTAAAACTGCAATATTTTTTAAATTATGTTTCTTTGCCAAATAATAAGCAGTAGCTAAACCGTGTCCGCCACCACCCACAATAATAGCATCGTATTCTTTTTTTGGCTCTGGATTTCCCCAAGCTTGTTGCCAATTCTCATGCTGTGATAAAGCATTTTTTATAAGAGAGAATACTGAATATTTGTTTTTCATATTTTGGAGAAATTACTTGAATATGATTGAATATTCAATGATTTCAAGTTACACATATTATCGTGGAAGGATGGGTGAGCTGGTTTAAACCAGCGGTTTGCTAAACCGCCGTACGCTTGAAAAGGTGTACCGAGGGTTCGAATCCCTCTCCTTCCGCCACTAATAGAGCGGATTATTTCTAAAAAAATCTTTTAAAAATATTGGTTTTTGAGACAAAATGTATCTATAAACATTGTAATTCTCCATAACCCTCTGAACATAGTTTCTGGTCTCTTTAAACTTAATAAGTTCTACCCAATCAACATAATCGATTTGTTTCTTTTGAGGATCTTTATTTATTTTTTTCCAATACTTCACTCTTTTTGGTCCTGCATTATATGCTGCTACAGCGAAAGGGTAGGATCCATCATAATCAAGAATTAAACCTGCAATATAAAAAGATCCTAAATTTATATTATACTCAGGACTTGTTGTTAAACGAGATTTTGAATAAGAAACTTTTGCCTGCTTAGCAACTGTCTTTGCAGTATAAGGCATCAACTGCATTAGGCCTTGTGCTCCAACTCTACTTCTTGCAGATATATCAAATTCACTTTCTTGTCTTATAATAGATAATATTAAAGCTTGTTCTGGTATTTTTCTTGATCCAACTTTATTCGGAGTGCTTATTACTGGATAATTGTATTTGTTATGAAACCTTTTTTGATAAGATGCTATTTTAGAAACCTGAATAGCAAAATCAAATCTAGAGATGTCAGTTGCCAGTTTTGCTGCCAATATTTCACTCCCTGCTGAAACATTGTCATTTGCTAGAAATCTTAAAATATGTTTTGTATATTTATCTTTTTTTACTTCATCTAATAAATGTACTATTGCCACTAATTTATTTTTGTAAAAACTTTCAGCATAATTTTTATCAACTTGAGTACTTTCTTTAAGTTCAAAAGTTTTATTTGGATATATTTTCATATGAGATAATTGACCATAATAGGTTGTTAGATATTTTGAACCTTCTTTAAACCATTTATCTGCTTCTTCCTTATTATTTAGTGCTAAATTCACTTTTCCAAGCCAATAAGCTCCTCTTGATAAACTAATTGGATATCCAACATTATTATAAAATTTAGTAAAATGACTTTTTGCTAAAATTGGGTCTTTTAAGAAACTTAAAGCAATCCATCCACTCATCCATTCAGCCTCAGCTAATTCGGCACCTTCTGATAGTCCATGTTTACTTGTAATTTTATAAGCTTGCTCATATCTTTTCTTATAAATAAGTGATCTCGCAATTATTGATCTTTCAACCCACCATTTATCTGGGCGAACCATATAGTCTTTATTATTTTTGATACTTAGTAAAATTTCTAAAGAACTGTCAACTCTTCCTCTTTTCCTTCTCCATTTAAGTCTATCATAATTTAAACCTGCATCCCTTTTTAAACTTGCAGGCACATTCGATATAGCGCTATCAACACCATAAGATCTGCTCATTAACAGTTGCCTTGCTGTATATAAAAGTTGATAATCTTTAGGTAGATATCTTAACATTCTTTTAAGGTCCCAATATTTATTCTCCCAAGCTAAATAATCAGCTCTTTTAATATAATCACTACTGTTCAAATATTTTTTAAATTTCTTTCTAAAAAAAATAAGATCATTTTTACTTAAATCAGCTGTAATAAATCCTTCTTTTATTAAGTTTATAGCTGTCTCTTTTTTT
>CACBTT010000027.1 GCA_902542235.1 uncultured Pelagibacteraceae bacterium | reverse complement strand
TATTGCTGACAATATAATAATTTTATTCTTATATTTGCTCTCACACAAAGAAATATGACAGTTATTTGTGTTTATTACTTCATTAGTTCCTAAAAATGTATTTGGTTTTAAAATTTTTATAAATTTATTATTTTTGTAATATTTTTTTAGAAAAGAATAAATTTTATGAAGAGAATCATTTCTTTTAAGATCTAAATACATAGTAGTTAATATTCCTCTAAACATTGGTGACAGATGAGGTGTAAATTGAAATTTTACCTTTTTGCCAGTTTTTATTTTTAATTCCTGATCAATTTCTGAATTGTGTCTGTGAAACGCTAATCCATAAGCACTCAATGTCTCATTTAAAAATTTGTTGTTATATTTTTTATGAATATTTCTGCCTGCACCTGAATAACCAGATTTAGAGTCAATTATAATATTGTTTGATTTAACAATATTTTTATTAATTAACGGTACTAAGGGTAATAAAATTGATGTTGGATAACAGCCTGGACAAGAAATTATCTTATATTTTTTAATGTTCTGATTATTTAATTCAGGTAAAGAATAAATACTTTTTTTAATTAATTTAGGAGCATTATGTTTGATTTTATACCATTTCAAATAATCACTGGCTGATTTAAGTCTAAAATCTGCCGCTAAATCAATTAAAATATTTTTATTATTTAAAATTTTCGAAATTTTTTGAGCCTGTCCATTAGGCAATGCTGTAAATACAACATCAACACTTTTTAATAATTCTTTATTAAATTTAACAATAT
This sequence comes from uncultured Pelagibacteraceae bacterium, assembly GCA_902542235.1. Lineage (GTDB taxonomy): Bacteria > Pseudomonadota > Alphaproteobacteria > Pelagibacterales > Pelagibacteraceae > Pelagibacter. The sequence goes on along the minus strand of CACBTT010000027.1, from coordinate 5,539 downwards.
TTGGTAGTTTATATTTATTAAAGTATTTATCATAAGAGCTAATTTTCTTACCGACAGAGGTATCACCACAAAGGTATTTAATTTTAACTTTTTTATGTTTAGTTAATAATTTAACCAATTGAATACCTATGTATCCAGTAGCTCCAGCAACTAATGCGTTAATCTTAGACATATTGTAATATAACAGTTGTTTAATAAAATGATATTATCTTTTAGAGAATTGATAACTTCTTCTAGCCTTTGCTCGACCAGGTTTTTTTCTCTCAACTGATCTAGAATCTCTCGTGGTAAGTTTTTCTTTTCTAAGTGTTGGTTTTAGATTTTCATCAAATTGTAATAGTGCTCTTGATATACCATGTACTAATGCTCCTGCTTGACCTGTGTGACCACCACCAACAACTTGGGATCTAACATCGTATTCTGTGGATTGATTGATAATTGCAAAAGGTCTTAGTATTTGCATTTTATGAGTTGCTCTTGTGAAATAATCATCTAAATTTTTACCATTAACGTAAATTTTTCCAGTCCCCTTTTTTAACCAAACTTTTGCAATTGAAGTCTTTCTTCTACCCGTTGCATATTTTGCATCTTTAAAATCTAATTTTAGTTTTGAAGATGTAGATTGATTTGTTTCCATTTTAATTTCTTACTATATTTTTCGAATTAAGTTTTCCAATTTCTATTACTTCAGGATTTTGTGCTGAATGAGGATGATCGGATCCTGTATAAACCTTAAGTTTAGTTAGTTGTTTTTTAGCTAAAGGACCACCTGGCAACATTCTTTTGACTGCCATTTTTAAAACTTCTCCAGGTTTTGAAGATTGTAATATTTCAGGTGTTGTTTCTTTAATTCCACCAGGATGCCCTGTATGTCTATAATATTTTTTATTTGAAAATTTATTTCCTGTAAATTTCAATTGATCTACGTTTTTAACAACAACAAAATCTCCATTATCCATATGAGGAGTAAATGTTGCTTTGTTTTTTCCCCTAAGAATTTTTGATACAACAGTTGCTAATCTTCCTACCACAGCTCCAGTTGCGTCAATTTCAAACCACTTGCTGTTTAGGTCATCTTTTTTAAGAAATTTAGTCATAATTGCGGGATTAATACTTATAAATCCATATATTGTCAAACGATATACAGTTAGAACTATAGTCATTTTTGATAGTTTTAACTAATAAATAAGCTATTAATAAGAGATAATATTAGTTTATAATAAATTCTTAAAATTTTAAACAGGAGAAACTAAATGTCAGACAAAAAAGGAATGGATCCTAAAACATATAAATTCGATACCCTTAGTTTACATGCAGGTTATCAACCTCATAAAAATGCAGGTTCAAGACAAGTACCAATATACCAAACAACTTCATATCTATTTGATGATGTAGATCATGCTGCAGCATTATTTAATTTAGAAAGGGGTGGACACATTTATAGTAGGATATCAAATCCAACAGTGGCTGTTTTAGAAGAAAGAGTTGCTTCATTAGAAGGTGGAACAGCTGCACTTGCTACATCGTCTGGTATGAGTGCAATATTTCTTGCAGTAATGACTCTTTGTGAAGCAGGAGATCATTTAGTTGTATCATCCCAACTTTATGGAGGAACTGTAAATTTATTTAGATTAACACTTCCAAAATTTGGAATTAAAACAACTTTTGTAAAACCAAGAGACACAGAAGGATTTAAAAAAGCAATTCAAAAAAATACAAAAGGTATTTTTGGAGAACTTGTAGGTAATCCAGGAAATGAAATAATGAATATGCCTGAGATTGCTAAAATAGCTCATGACGCAGGTATTCCTTTAATGGTAGATGCAACTTATCAAACACCTTATTTATGCAAACCTATAGAGCACGGTGCTGATATTGTAGTTCATTCACTTACTAAATGGATGGCAGGTCATGGATCCTCAATGGCTGGTATTATTGTTGAAGGTGGTAAGTTTGACTGGATGCAAAATGATAAATTTCCAACAATGACTCAACCTTATGAGGGTTATCATGGATTGTCTTTTGCTGAAGAATTTGGACCAACAGCATTTACAATGAAAGCAAGAGCAGAGGGTATGAGAGATTTTGGTCCATGTCTAAGCCCTCAAAATGCATGGAATGTGTTACAAGGTATAGAGACACTTTCAGTAAGAATGAGAAAACATTGCGAGAATGCAGAAAAAATGGTCGAGTATTTATTAGGTCATGATAGTGTTGCTTGGGTTTCACATCCAAGTGTGCCGGATCATCCCGATCATGATTTAGCAAGCAAATTGTTACCAAATGGCAAAGGATCAATGATTGCATTTGGTATTAAAGGAGGAAAGGCTGCAGGTGAAGCATTTATTAATAACGTTAAACTTGCTTCTCATTTAGCAAATGTTGGGGATACACGTACATTGGTAATTCATCCAGCATCAGCAACACATTCTCAAATGGATGAAGCTACTTTAAAATTTGCGGGTTTATCTCATGATATGATCAGATTATCAGTAGGTATTGAAGATATAGATGATATCAAAAATGACTTTGAAAATGGATTTAGAGCTGCTAGGAAACCTAGACTCGTATCCAATCAATGAAGTTTCAGGTAAATAATAACGAGGTTTATGCTTCTACGGGAGGTAGACCTTTCGATAAGAATAAGCCATTAATAATATTTGTGCATGGTAGTGGACTAACTCATATGACGTGGGTTTTGCAAACAAGATATTTTGCATTCCACGGATATAGTGTTTTAGCTTTAGATATGCCAGGTCATGGTTTATCTGGAGGTGAAAGTTTAAAATCAATTGAGGATATGGCTGATTGGGTTAGTGATGTTATTGATGCAGTTGGATATAAGGAAGCTTCTTTAGTTGGCCATTCTCAAGGTTGTTTAGTTACTGTGGAGTGTACAGCGAGAAATCCTAATAAAATAAAAACTTTAAGTTTAATGGGTGGAGCTGGTGCAATTCCTATGAATCCTGAATTGTTATCTTTAGCGGAAAATAATGATCCTAAGGCCGTTGAACTAATGATGGACTGGGCACATGGGCCAGCTGGCCATTTTGGTGGTCATCCTGTACCAGGATTGTATCATATTAATACTGGTTCAATGTTAGCTAAAACTAGAACAATAAAAAATACCCTCGGTGTAGATTTTAGAGCATGTGATAATTACAAAAATGGTTTTGAGGCTGCAAAACAAATTAAGATACCTACCCTTTCTATACTTGCCACAGACGATAAAATGTGTCCAGTAAAAGAAGGTAAAAAACTTGCTAATTTAATTGAAGGAAGTCAAATAGATATAATAGATAATTGCGGACATATGATGTTATTAGAGGAAGCAGATCGAGTATTAAATGTTTTGAAAAAATTCATAACAACAAATTATCCAGCAAATTAGTAATTGCAAATTTGCATATATGAAAAAAAATTTTAGATTTTTTGATAATAGACAAAAATATTTACTATTCGTTACAACAACTAACGAAAAGAACAAAATTGCTGATGCGTTAAAACCTATTGTTCAAAAATTAAAACCAAAATTTCCAGCATTAAAAATATTTGATGCAGGTATGGGTGATGGATCATTATTGATGAATGTAATGAGGCAATGTCATCAGAAAATGCCTCAAATCCCTTTACTAGTAAGCACAAAGGAAATAAGCATGGAAGATGTTAGATTGGGACTTGAAAAGCTTCCAGATCGATTTATCGAACATAAAAATACAGTATTTGTTATCTCAAATCTAAATTATGTTGAATCCACTGCACTCAAATCAAATGACAAAAAAAAACAAAAAAAAATGAATTGGAAAATAGTTAAGTTAATAGGTAATTCTTCATTAGATTTTTTAAATCAATTAAGAAAACTTAATCAAGAATTTTTAAGTAAAAAATGGCAAATAGAGAGAAACCCTAAAAATGGTAATCCTACATATAAAGAACCTTCTGTTATAGTGATTTATAGAAAAGATCAGGAATTTTCATTAAAAAATGTTATTCCAAAAAAAAATAACGGAAAAAACAGTTACGACTTAATCATTGCATCTCAACCTTATAGATCGAGAATATCTGCTGAGAAAAAAGTAAAGTATGTAATTGATCCAATGATAAAATCGTTAGATAAGAAAGGTAAATTGGTGGTAGTCCATGCATGTGGAAATGATCCAGGAAATAAAATTATTAAGAAAATCTGGCCAAAAGAAAAGCCATTTCCTACTCTATACAATTCAATAATAAGATATATAAAAAATAATACAGACAATAAAATTTTGAAAAGTTTAAAATTTAATAAAAAACAAAATATTAAATATGTCCTGCGTGCATTACCAAATGAAATTAGCGGTGGGATTGCTACTTCATTAATATTTTCAGCATGGAATGCCGCGGTGTATGTCAACCAAATATCAGATGAGCAAATAATGAATGCAGAAAGAAAAAAATATTACCAAAAAGTTGTAAAAGATATCGTCAATAAAAATAAAGGATTATATTTTAACAATGAATTATTTGTTATTGAAAAAAAATGATCAACTAAATCTATTCTTGTACAAAAAATATAATGATGATGTTATCAATAATATTGAACTAAATTGGTGCAAAGACGCTACTAAAATACTGGCACCAGACAAAACGGTAAGAATTCCCAATAAAATTTGTAATAATATAATCAAACCTAAAATAGATACAGCTTTAAATAAATAAAAAATTTTATTCCGATAAGTTATAAATGAAATCACTATGAAAATAATGAATATTAAATAAGCTAAATTTCGATGTAAATATTGAACTAGTGATGGATCACTAAAAACAGATAATTTAAATAAACTTATAAATTTATTGTCATCTGGAAAATATGAATTACCCATTAGTGGCCAAGTGTTATAAATTTTTCCTGCATCCATGCCTGAAACAAATGCACCAATAATAATTTGTATGAAAATTAATAATAAAAAAAATTCAGGAATATAATTACTAATTTTTTTATCCTTAATATTTAAATTTATTAAACTTAAATAATTCCAATAAATTAAAGATAAAATAATAAATGCAAATAAAAGGTGAATTGACAATCTAAAATGACTTACATCTATATTATTCATTAGACCACTCTGAACCATGTACCAACCTAAAAATCCCTGAAAACAAATCAAAAAAAAGATAAAATAAAAATTATAAAATTTTTTAAAACCTAATTTGATAGAAAAAAAAATTAAAGGTATCAGGAAAGCCAAACCAATAATGCGTCCAAAAAATCTGTGTGCCCACTCCCACCAAAATATTACCTTGAATTCACTTAAAGTCATTGAATAATTTTGAAGTTTGAATTCAGGTATTTGCTTATAAGCGTCAAAATAAGCTATCCATGCATCATTATTAATTGGTGGAAAAAAGCCTTTAAAAAATTCCCATTCAGTAATTGATAGTCCAGAATCTGTAAGACGTGTTAAACCTCCAACGACTATCATTGTTGAGATCAAAATAAACATAATTAGTAACCAATTAGATATGTATATTCTATATTTTGTATTTATTTCGGTATACATAA
>CACBTT010000026.1 GCA_902542235.1 uncultured Pelagibacteraceae bacterium | reverse complement strand
AAATTTAATTTTTAATAAGCTACTTAGTTCATCTCTACAATTTCTAAGAATTTTTTCATCCTTTTTAGAAAAAGGTTCTAAAATAATACTATAACCACCAAAAAATGTTTTTAGTTTAAGATTAAATTCTTTTGGAAAATTATAGTTTTTAATTCTTTTATTTAATTCAAAAGCTATATCTTTATAATCCATATCAGGATCTATATCTGATGGCCAATAATTAGTGTCTTTTGTATTAAAATTACAACAATCAAATAATGTCATATGAAAACTGGATGGAGGTAAATAGAAGTAAGTTTTTTTGGGGTTAAAATTCTCTATATTTTTTTGAAAACTAATAATTTGATCAGATAAATTAGTATTAAGAGGAATATTGCAAATTATTGTGCAGCCTGGAAATGGTAAAGGATTTCCTCTATCATCAAATTTATTTTCTGCACCTTTTAAAGTATATCCTTCAAGTTTTCCTGCTAAAAATTTCTCTTGGTTATTAACTATATTTAAATCCATTAAGATAAACTAAAACCATTTTATATTTTCTTTCTCACAAAGTTCTTTCAACCTTAATGGATAATCTGTCATAATACCATCTACACCGTACTCAACCATCTTTAACATTTCGTACTCTTTGTTTACTGTCCATACATTTACTGGCAATTCTTCTTGATGAGAAATATCGACAAGTTTTTTTGTAATGTCTTTTCGGTATGGATGCCAAGCTTTTCCACCTTGTGACTTTATAATTTTTGGCAATTCATGATCTTCATAATAAGGCAAAAAACTCAACCATGGAGATCTGTTGTAAATAGTTTGATTAATATTAATTCCTGTCAAATGTTGAGTTAAGTAAGCTCTTGGAATTTCAGGATACTGATTTTTAATTACTGATAAAGTTCTCCAATCAAATGATGAAACGATTATTTTATCTTTTAAAGATGATTCATTTATATCGTTCATAATTAATTTTACTGTATCTTCTGGTTCTGGTGTCAAATTTTCTTCCTCTGGTGTAGATTTAATTTCTAAATTTATTAATAATTTTTCAGATTTATTTTTTGAAGACATTTCTAATAATTCAGAAAGTTTTGGTATTCTTTGGTTTTCTAATTTTTTTTGATTAATAAATCTTCTTCCGTATCTGGATAATTTATTTACTGAACCTACATCAAACTTTGAAAGTTCTGCATAAGTTAAATCAAATATTTTTAAATTTTCATCCTCTATCCAATTCCCCTCATTATCTTTTGTTCTGCTTGGATCTAATCTAAAATCATGAGCAATAACTGGTACAAGATCCTTAGAAATTAATATATCTGTTTCGTATGCATTAATATTATTTTCAAATAAATATTTGAAACTTTCTAAAGTGTTTTCAGGAAGATCTCCTCTGGCTCCTCGATGTCCATAAATTTTTATATGATTTGGTTTGCTTAAAATCAAAATTAATTAACTCTTTTGCCAGTGCTTTTATCAAAAATATAATATTTATTGTTCTCAATATTAAGACTTAGATCAGCACCTTTTTCAATAGTTAGATTTCCCGGACACCTATAACAAAAGTCTTTTTTGTCTTTTAATTGACCATAAACAAGATTATCCGAACCAAGTTGTTCCACTAAGTCTACTTTTAAATTAATTAAACTATTTTCACTTTGACTTAAATGTTCAGGTCTTATTCCTAATTTTACTTCTCCCTCAAAGTCACTATCAATATCTTTAATTTCAAAACCTTCTGCAGATAATGTTTTATTTTTTATATTACCATCTAAAAAATTCATTTGAGGTGAGCCAATAAAACCAGCAACAAATAATGATTTTGGATTATCATATATCTCAATAGGAGTTCCAAGCTGTTCAATAATTCCATTGTTAATAACTGCTAATCTATCAGCAAGTGTCATGGCCTCTACTTGATCATGCGTAACAAATATGCTTGTTACTCCAACTTTCTGCTGAAGTTTTTTGATTTCAAGTCTCATCTGAATTCTTAATTTTGCATCTAAGTTTGAAAGAGGTTCATCAAATAAGAATATTTTAGGATTTCTAACAATTGCTCTACCCATTGCAACTCTTTGTCTTTGACCTCCGGATAACATTGAAGGTTTTCTCTGTAAATAATCTGAAATTTGTAGCAGCTTAGCTGCATCATTTACTTTTTGCTCAATTGTTTCTTTGTCAATTCCTCTGTTTTTTAGACCATAAGCCAAGTTATTATAAACATTCATATGTGGGTATAATGCATAGTTCTGAAACACCATTGCTACATCTCTTTCAGACGGATCTACCTCATTAATTAATTTTCCATCAAGATTAATATCACCCTCTGTAATATCCTCTAAGCCTGCAACCATTCTTAATAAAGTTGATTTTCCACATCCACTAGGTCCTACAAAAACCATAAACTCACCTTCATCAACACTTAATGAAGTTTCATGAACAGCCTTAGTTCCATTTGGGTAAATCTTAGTCACATTTTTTAAATCTAAAAAGCTCATTTATTTCTCCGTTTGAATTAATCCTTTTATGAACCATTTTTGTAAAAATACTACCACTAAAACTGGTGGGATCATTGACAAAATGATATACGCAAATCTTTCTGCAGTTCTTGGCAGAGCAACTCCTTCATAGCTTTCTGTGTAAATAATCTTCATTCCCATTACAACAGTCCAGTATTCTTCTGCAGTTGTCATTATTAGTGGCCATAAATATTGGCTGTATCCATATACAAACATAAAGATAAACATTGCTGCTATCATGGTTTTAGATAATGGAACCAAGAAATCTATGAAAAAACTCCAAGCATTTGCACCGTCTAATTTTGCTGACTCCAAGAGTTCATCTGGAATTGTTTTATAAAATTGTCTGAAGAAAAATGTTGCTGTAGCTGAAGCAACTAATGGAAGGATAAGGCCTGTATATGAATTTGTTAAACCTAAATCAGATACAATTTTATAGCTTGGAAAAATCCTTACCTCCAAAGGAACAAGTAGAGTAATAAAGATTAACCAAAAAATTGGTACAGCTAATTTAAATCTATAATAAACCAAAGCATATGCTGACATTGCTGAAATAACTACCTTAAGTGTTGCAATTCCTAATGCCATTATAAAACTATTAATAAACATTTTTGCAGCAGTCACTTCTTCTGACCAACCACCTTTTTCATTTAAAACTTCGTTATAGTTTCTTGCTAGCTGATCACCTATATGAAACTTCATACCTTCGGTTAATATAGTTACAGAGTCATGCGAAGAACTTGCAAAAGATATCCAAATAGGAACTACCATTAACAAGACTCCTAGTATTAAAATAATATGAGCAATTATTTGAAGTGGTTTAATTTTCATTTATCTTGAAAAACCCCCTTAATAAAATATTTCTGCAACACAATTATAATTAAAATTGGTGGCACCATAGACATCATCACGAAAGCAAAACGATGAACAATTGAACCCGACATCATTTTTAATCCCATAACCACTGTCCAATATTGTTCTGAAGTTGTTACCAATAATGGCCATAGATACTGATTGTAGCCAAAAACAAACATAAATATTAACATCGCTACAATCATTGTTTTTGACAAAGGAATTAAAAAATCAACAAAAAATCTCCAGGTATTTGCTCCATCAAGTTTTGCGGATTCAAGTAATTCATCTGGAACGGTTTTATAAAATTGTCGAAAGAATAATGTTGCTATAGCTGATGCTGAAATAGGAACTATTAATCCAAAGTAAGAATTCACTAGATTAAGCTCAGCCATTACTGAATAAGTAGGGAAAATTCTTAACTCTAATGGTACTAAAATTGTAATAAATATAATCCAAAACAATAATGTTGCATATTTTATTCTGTAATAAACCAACGCGTAAGCAGCCATTAAAGATGTAACAACGGATAATATTGCAACTCCTGTAGCCATGATAAAACTATTAAAAAACATTTTTAATGCTGTTATCTCTTTAAAAAAACCACCCTGATATAATAAAACTCGTAAGTAATTTTCATAAAAGCTATCTCCTAAAAACATTTGGAGACCATTCATATTAATCATTGAACTCGTGTGCGTCGAGCTAGCAAAAATCATCCATATAGGAACTACCATGATTAGTATTCCAATGAGTAAAATTAAATGTGAAAAACTTGATGTGATAAATCTAGTCATTAATTATAATGTATTTTCCCTTCGATATATCTAAATTGAAAAATCGTAATTACTAATACAATCAACATCATCATTATTGATTGAGCTCCTGCACTTCCTAAATCCAGTCCTCTAAATCCATCCATGTAAGCTTTATAAACTAGAGTTCTTGTTTCACCGGAAGGAGCACCTATTGTTGTGGTATCAATAATTCCAAATGTATCAAAGAAAGCATACGTTATATTAATAATTATTAAAAAGAATGTAGTTGGCATTAATAATGGGAATGTAATTGTCCAAAATCTTCTAAAACTATTTTTACAGTCAATCATTGATGCTTCAATTACAGATTTTTGTATAGCTTGAAGTCCAGCCAAGAAGAAAATAAAATTAGCACTGATTTGCTTCCAAGAACCAGCTATGATTACGTAAATATAAGAGTCGAACACACTTTCGTACCAATTAAATCCCCACAGTTCGTGAAATAAATGATAAAGAAGACCAAATCTTTCACTAAAAAAATAATTTGCCATTACACCGACTACCGCAGGCGCAATTGCATAAGGCCAAATTAAAAGTGTTTTGTAAGTGCTTTTACCATGCATTACATTATTAGCCTGAACGGCAAGTAATAATCCAATTGAGCCTGTAATTAACGTAATAACAAAACTATAAATAATAGTAAATTTGAAAGCTATGAAATAAGCTGGATCATCAAAAATAAATAAAAAATTGTCAAACCATACAAACTTCGATCCAAATCCAAAAGCATCTTGCATTGTAAATGCATCTCTAAAGGTTTGTATGATTGGCCAATATAAAAAAATTAACAATATACCTAGCTGCGGAGCTAAGAAAAGATATTGTGAATAGCTAGATTTGAATTGGACTTTTTTCATACTTTTGTAAAAATAAATAAGGAGGGTAAATTAATACCCTCCTTATTGTTTTAATTATTCTTACAAAGTTTTAGCAAATTGCTTTAACAATTTAGCTGCACCTTTGTCCATATTCTGCAATCCTTTTTCGATTGATATTTTGCCGTTTAACATTGGCTCAATATTTTCGTAAATTACTTCACGAATTTGGGGCCAGTTACCAGCTCTATATCCACCAGGAATAGTTGAACCTTCTAAGCTTAATTGTTCACCAACTGCTTTATGATATGGAGAAGCTCTATAGAAATTTATAGTTTCAGCTAACTCTATACCACCTTTAGTCACTGCAGAGTAACCAGTCATATTGTGATAATACAGATCCATTTCTGGAGAACCCATAAATTCTATAAATTTAGCAAGTCCTTTGTACTCTTCCTCAGTATGACCATTTAAGATCCAGTTAGCAGCACCACCTATAAAAGTTGGATACTCTTTTCCTTTGGTTACTGAATCCCAGTAAGGAATATGATTAACTGTAAAGTTTGGAACAACACCTTTCATTCCACCAAATGATGCAGCAGAACCAAACCAAAATGCAGCTTCACCTGCTATAAATGGTGCTTGATTGTCTCCCCACGCTCTTCCTTTATAGCCATATAAACCTTTATCATACCATTCTTTAACTTTCTTCCAATGATAGACAAATGCATCAGTTTCAGCGAATAAAGTTTTTGTAGGAACAGCATCGTAACCATTATTTCCATCTAACATTAATAAATTATGTCTAGAAAAGAAATTTTCAGTCCAAATCCATGGACTATGACTTTGAACTAAAGGAATGTATCCAGCAGCTTTGATTTTTGGAGCCATGGCCTCAAATTCTTCATAAGTTTTTGGCACAGATTCAATTCCAACCTCTTTCAAAATGTCCATGTTTGCATACATCAAACAAGTTGAACTATTGAAAGGTACACCAATCATTTTTCCATCAGAGTCGGCATAGAAATTTTTAATGCCTGGAATATAGTTTTCAGCATCTACATCAATGCCATATTTCTTAGCCATTTCTTCAAAACCGATAACAACACCATTTTTTACTTGAGCTACCATGATTGCAGCACCAGCATCATAAACCTGTGAATAGTGTGGTTGGTCGCCTGCTCTAAATGCAGCAATAGTTGCCGCCATGTTATCTTCATAACTTCCTTTTCCTGTAGGAATGACCGTATATTGATCTTGTGAAGCGTTAAATCTATTTGCAATTTCAATAATTACATCACCAAGAAAACCACTGTTTCCGTACCACCAATGAATTTCTGTTTTTGAATAACTGTGTGATGTAAAAGAG
>CACBTT010000025.1 GCA_902542235.1 uncultured Pelagibacteraceae bacterium | reverse complement strand
TAATATTTTTGGAAAAGATAAATTTAATTTCACTTTATCTCAACCAAATAAAGTTGAAAAAGGAGAGATGAATTTTAGATTAATTGGTCTATCTAATAAAAATGGAATAATTCCGTTTCAAGATTATAAAATTAATTTAAGCCCTTCAGGAAGACAAAAAGATTTAACTATAAGTTATTATAGATCTTTTTATAAAAATTTTAGATTAGGATTTAAGAGCATTGTGACAGATCATAGAGGACATATTAGAAATAACGATTTGAATGCTGATTTTCTTCTAATGAGCTCAATAAGTTTTTAAAAAATTAACATTTACACATAATTTATTAATATAATCGGGATAAAATATATAATTTTCTCATTGAAAAATAAAATTAATAAGATTTAATTTTAAATATATAAATTGTTAACAATTAGAGGAAAACATGGCAGAAACAAAAAAAAATAACTTAGGAATTATAATTATTGCAGCAATTGTAGTTGTTGCCGCAATTTTTTATTTCGCACAACAACAAACAAAAGTTGGCGAAAAACAAGATATTAAGATTGGGATAATTTTAGGTTTCACTGGACCTATAGAATCACTGACACCAGCAATGGCTGCTTCGGCAGAACTTGCTTTTAAAGAAGCGTCTGATTCTGGCTCGTTATTAAATGGATCAAAAATAACCACTGAAAGAGCCGATTCAACATGTGTTGATTCAGCTGCAGCGGTTACAGCAGCTGAAGGTCTTATCTCAGGAGGAGTTAATGCAATAATGGGAGCAGATTGTTCAGGGGTAACTGGTGCAATTGCAAAAAATGTTGCAGTTCCAAATGGAGTAGTAATGATATCACCATCAGCTACTTCACCAGGTTTAACAGATCTTGCTGATAATGGATTCTTTTTTAGAACAGCACCATCTGATGCAAGAGGTGGACAAGTATTAGCAGATATAACTAAAGATAGAGGAGTTAAGAATATTGCTATAACTTATACCAACAATGATTATGGTAAAGGCTTAGCTGATGTTTATGAAGCTGCTGTTAAGGCTCATGGTATTAATGTTTCAGTTGTTGCATCACATGAAGAAGGTAAAGCAGATTATGGTGCTGAAGTTGCAACTTTGGCAGCTGCTGGAGGCGATGCAGTTGCGGTTCTAGGTTACTTAGATCAGGGTGGTGGAATGATTATCCAAGGATCACTAGACTCTGGTGCTTTTGATACATTTGTTTTATCTGATGGAATGATAGGTGACTCTTTAACAGATAGATTTGGAGATAGTTTAAATAAGTCATTTGGATCATTGCCTGGATCTATGGGTAAAGGTGCAGGGTTATTTGGAGAAGTTGCTAAATCTGCTGGAATAGACTCTTCTGGACCTTATACTGGAGAATCATATGACGCTGCAGCACTTATGACATTAGCTATGCAAGCTGGCGGATCTGCTGACAGATCGGTAATTCAGAGCAACATTATGAATGTTGCGAATGCTCCTGGTGTTAAAATCTTTCCAGGAGAATTAAAGAAAGCTTTAGATTTACTAGCTGAAGGTAAAGAAATAAATTATGAGGGAGCCACAGCAGTCGAACTAACAGATGTTGGAGAAGCCTTTGGATCTTTTTTAGAAAAAGAAATTAAAGGTGGTAAATTTAGTAATAAAGCACAAAGGTAAATAATCATACACTCCGGCGATATTTCGCCGGAGTACTAAATGAAAAAAAAATTATTTTCAGAAATATATCTTGAAATAAAGAAATTTAAAAAAAAACAGAAATACTTTTTTCTAAGCACCCCAAAAATAAGCATAATAATTCCAAAAATAAAGAATAAATTTATTGTAGTTTCACAAAAAAGAATACCAATAAATAGAACTATATTTGAGTTTCCTGGTGGTATAGTTGATAAGGGTAAAACACCTATACAAATTGCATTTAGTGAATTGAAAGAGGAAACAGGATATATTTCATTAAAAAAACCAAAAAAAATTATTAGTTTTTATCCAGATCCTGGAAGATTAAATTGTTCTTATGAATGTTATTACACAGACTCGTTAAAGAAAATTGGATTACCAGAAAAAGGAATTAAATTACATCTATTAAATAAAAGACAAATCTTACATTTAATACAAAATAAAAAATTTTCTCACTCATGTCATGTATCGGCTTTTTTGTACTTATGTAATCAAAATAAATATTTATCAGATAAATAAAAAATTAATCCTATTACTATACCTAAGAGAACATAATGCATTTTATTGTTTGATTATTTTTTCTGGAATAATCCCTTGAGGTTTATAACGCATGATCAAGAGTAATCCTATACCAATTAATAAAAATCTAAAATATGGGGCACTTTCAATTAAATGTAATCTAACTGAGTTAGTTTCTGGTAGGTTTGCAGTAAATAATTCAATTAAAAATAATGAGATTGGTGCTGCCTGTACCCACAAGAACCAAACTACAAATCCACCAAGAATTGCGCCAAAGTTATTACCTGTTCCACCAACAATCACCATAACCCAAATTACAAATGTATAACGCATAGGTCTGTAACTTCCTGGAGTAAAAAGACCATCGTTAGTGACCATCATTGCTCCTGCTAAACCTACTATTGCTGAACCTAATACAAAAATAAGCAAGTGGTCTTTAACTATATTTTTCCCCATTGCGCTAGCTGCCTCTTCATTATCTCTGATAGCTCTCATTTTTCTCCCCCAGGGAGAATATAAAGCTTTTTGAGTTACAATTAACAATATAATTACGACTGATAAAAACAATCCAGTGAAACATAATTTTACGAAAACAGATGATGCATCAATAATTAGTTGATTTAATACTACTTTTTTTTGAGAAACAGTATTTATCAAATCTATTTTATTAGAATATATTTTCTCTATAAAATCTCTAAACCACTGTGTTTTTTGCAAATTAACCTCATATGGAGCTGGTCTTTTTAGACCAATTACATTTTTTACTCCCCTAGCTAACCATTCTTCATGTTTTATGATAGACACGATGATTTCTGCAATCAGAAGAGTTGCAATAGCAAGATAATCTGCCCTTAATCCTAAAGCAATTTTACCAACAACAAATGCAAGTACACCAGCTAAGATGGCTCCAAAAATCCAAGAAACTAAAACTGGCAACCCCATGCCACCCAAAAAACCTTTAACGGCTGGATCGACCGACTCGATTGCCTCTATTCCTGGTATTGCAGTTATTCTTATTAATATAACTCCTGCTATTATTACAAATGCTACGGAATAATTTCTTATAGATGATTTATCAAATCTTTTTAATATGAATTTTGTAATAAAGATAACTGATACAATTATCCAAATACAAGCTAATATATTTAAGCCACCAACCTGCCATGCTTTTTTGACTGGATCAACAGATACAAGTACTACTGCTAATCCACCGAGTGCAGTGTAACCCATAATGCCAAAATTTATTAAACCAGCATAACCCCATTGAATATTTGCTCCTATTGTCATTACTGCAGAAATCAAACAATAATTTAAAATTGTTAACGCAATTGACCAAGATTGGAAAAGTCCTACACAAAAAATTAATAATAACATAATTATGTAAGCATAAATAACATTTTCATAATTTCTCATATAGTTTTTCCTTTAAATATACCTGATGGTCTTATTAGTAAGACTACTACCAATATTGAAAATGAAACTACAAATTTATAGTCTGTTGAAAGAAGTTGCATTAAGGAATTTGGTTCTAAGCCAGCGGGTAATAAATAAGAAATAAATTTTTTGTAAGAATATGTAAGGAAAATTTCGGCAAATGCAATTACATAACCTCCAAAAAAAGCTCCATATGGATTTCCAATTCCTCCAACGATTGCAGCAGCAAAGATTGGAAGCATATTATTAAAATAAACAAAAGGTCTATAACTTTTATCTAAACCATATAATACCCCACCAATAGTTGCCAAAATTCCTGCAATGACCCATGTTATCAAAACAACTCTTTTAGGATCTACACCAGACAATAATGCTAAATCTTCGTTATCTGAATAAGCTCTCATACTTGTTCCTGTTTTAGTTCTATTTAAAAACCAAAACATTATTGAAACAACAATTAAAGTTACGATTATTGTTATTGCTTGTGTTGATTTTAAAGTTATACCTTCAGCAAGACCGGTTATTTCTTTAAATTCTGTTGCTTTAATTATAAATTTTTCACCATCTAAAAATCTTCTATCAGATGGTCCAATGATTATTCTAATTAATGCTTGAGTGACAAACATTACCCCGACGCTGACCATTGCAAACTGGACTGGAGGACTTTTTTTTATCCTATAATAACTAAATACAAATTTATCTATAATTAACATATATAAAATCATCATTAGAATTGCGAAAGGAATTGTTAAAAGCGCTGTTGGCAAAATACCTAAACCAATTCCTAAGGATTGAAAATAATATGTTAAAATAACTGCAAACATTGTTCCAAAAGACATCATGTCTCCGGTCGCAAAATTAGCAAATCTTAAAACTGCATAAATTAAAGTAACAAAAATTGCCCCTAAAGCTAATTGTGAACCATAGGCTAGCGCTGGTATTACTGTAAAATTAAAAAGTACAATTATTGCATTTAAAAAATCCATTATGCTCCCAAAAATGATCTACGAACCTCGGGATCCTCAAGTAAATCATTACCAGATCCCTCAAATTTATTTTGTCCAGTCACCAATACATAACCTCGATCTGAAATACTTAATGCTTGCTTTGCATTTTGCTCAACCATAATAATGGCAACATTTGTTTTTTTAACTTTGATTATATGTTCAAACAATTCATCCATTACAATTGGAGAAACTCCAGCTGTAGGCTCATCCAGCATAAGAACTGATGGATCGCTCATTAAAGCTCTTCCAAGCGCAACTTGCTGTCTTTGTCCACCAGATAATTGTCCAACAACTTGGAATTTTTTTTCACTTAAGATTGGGAATAAACTATAAATACTCTCAATTTTATTTTCTAAACTCCCTTCTGTTAAAAAACCTCCGATCTCTAAATTTTCTCTAACAGTTAATTCTGCAAATACATTTCTTGTTTGTGGAACAAATGAAATACCCTTTTTTACTCGATCTTGAGTATTAATATTTGAAATATCTTCACCATTTAAAGTTACAGAACCTGATTTTAATTTTAATAATCCGAGCATCGCTTTCATAGCTGTGGATTTGCCAGCACCGTTAGGACCTAGGATAGCTACTATCTCTCCTTTATTGGCAGTTATGGAACATGAATTAATGATATCTGGGCCATCCCCATAACCTGCAGTCATTTTTGCTCCTTCAAAGTATGCCATTAATTTTCTTTTTTTGTTAAGTTTGACTTTCCAAGATAACTCTCAATTACTTTTTCATTTTTTTTTACTTCTTCAGATGTTCCTTCAAATAAAACAGAGCCATCTGCCATTACTATTACTGGATCACACATTCTGCTTATAAAATCCATATCATGCTCTATCATACAAAAAGTGTAATTTTTTTCTTTATTCAATTTTAATATTGCAGTTCCCAGATCTTTTAAAAGTGTTCGATTAACTCCCGCCCCCACTTCATCGAGTAAAACCAATTTTGCATCAACCATCATAGTTCTTCCTAATTCTAGTAATTTTTTTTGGCCTCCTGAAAGATTTCCTGCCCTTTCATTGGCTAAATGTGTTAAATTAAGAAAATCTACAACCTCGTAGGCTTTTTCTCTAATAACTTTTTCCTCTTTTTTAACTAGTCCAGGTTTAATAAGCGCATTTAATAAATTTTCTCCGCTTTGATTTGATGGCACCATCATTAAGTTTTCTAAAACTGTTAAGTTTGAAAATTCATGTGCAATCTGAAAGGTTCTTAATAATCCTCTGCCAAACAACTCATGTGATGGTACATCAGTAATATTTTCATCATTAAATATTACCTCTCCATCATTAGATTTTAAATTTCCAGCTATTAAATTAAATAATGTTGTTTTTCCCGAACCGTTTGGGCCAATTATTCCAGTGATTGAACCCGATCTAATATTTAATGAGCAATTTGATACTGCTGCTAGTCCTCCGAACAATTTTGTAAGATTATTTACCTGTAAGATATTTTCAGAGATTTATAAAATCCAAGTTTTCTTAATTCTTTAACTGCTTGTTCATTTAAACCTTTTGGGGTTTGTGAATTTTTAACAAGTACTTTTAAATCTTTATTTGAATTAATTTTTGCATCCTCAGATAAAGCAATAAATAAAGAGGTAATATACTTTTGGGAGTCACTTCTATTAATTCCCTTTTTTACTAACCATTCACTCAGAGTTTGTAGTAACTCATAAAATGGTGCCATCATTGATGAAGTTGACCAAAAATTTAGTGATAGTTTTTCATTTTTTATTTCAACAGATGTGCCAAGCTTATTAAAAAAATTTCTAACTTGTTTATCTGGTGGAAAAATTGGTACCGGTCCTTTTCTAAGAGAAATTGGAGGCAAAGGAATTGCTCTAATAATCTTAGTTTTAACTTTAATATATTTTTTTAATTCAGTCATTTTTATAGTTGATATAAAACTTATTATCGTTTGAC
>CACBTT010000024.1 GCA_902542235.1 uncultured Pelagibacteraceae bacterium | reverse complement strand
ACTACTTAATAATTCACTTTCCCAAATATTATCTTTATCTAATTCTTCAATTTTAATCTTTTTTTTATCATATTTAACCAAGCAGCTTAAAATACTTAGACTTGGTCTATAGGAAATGTTGCTTATCTCAACTTTTGAAATTTTATTATTATAAAATCTTGATTTTAAGTATAAATTTCTTATTTGATTTTTAGTGTTGTAAAAAAATTCATTTATTAAAATTAAAGAATTTTTTAAATACATCTTACATTGATTTTAGAGTTTCTATATTTTTTTTTATATCACCATTATTTTCTTTGAATATTGTTGTTCCAGAAACTAATATATTTGCTCCTGCTGATATAACCTCTTTTGAATTAGAGAAATTTATTCCACCATCAACTTCAATATCAAATTTTAAGTTACTATCTTTTTTTATTTGATATAGTTTTTTAATTTTTTCAATAACTTCTGGTATAAATTTTTGACCACCAAAACCGGGATACACACTCATAATTAAAACTAAATCTATTTCTTTTAATAATTTTTCAATGACATTTACTTCCGTATTTGGATTTAAAGATATGCCTACTTTTTTCTTTAATTGTTTAATAAGTTTAATCGACTCAATCAAATTGTCGGTTGCTTCAGGGTGAATTGTTATTATATCAGATCCTGCTTCAGCAAAATTTTTTATATATTTATGAACTGGTGAGATCATTAAATGTACATCAAAAGGTAATTTTGTATAATTTCTGAGTGTTTTTATCACTGGGGGACCAATTGTAATATTGGGAACAAAATGTCCATCCATTACATCGACATGAATTAAGTCAGCGCCACCATCTTCTAATCTTTTAATTTCCTCACCTAATTGGCTAAAATCTGCAGAAAGTATTGAAGGCGAAATTTGTATATTTTTCATTAGTAAATAAAAACTAGTACTATCAATTTTTGAATATATTTGAATTATTATTTACCAAATATTTTATAAATTTCCGCAGCTATTTCACTTTCTAATGGAAACGATAACATTCCCATAACAGAATAACCCATTAAATAAGGCATTAAATAAAATCTAAACATATAAAAAAACCACGCTACATAAAGTGGAACTAATGGTCCTATAATGAAACTAGGAGTTATGAATTTAAAAATTTTAATAATTGGATTTGTGTATTTTACAAAAACTTTCATAAAAAAAAATTCAGAATCTTCTTTTTGAAAAATATTCATTGCGGATCTTCCAATCAAAGTCCACATGATGATACCTAAAATGTAGTCTATTACTAAAATATATAAAGGCATTTATCTGAAAAAAATGGGGGCGAATATCGCCCCCAAAAAGTTTAATTTAGTGTTGCTTACCAAGTATCGTCTTACCTGATGGAACACGAACTTCGTCTACCATTTGCTGTGTAGCTTTATCTGGTTCTTCAGTCATTAAACTTACTACAACCATTACAACTAAACAGACCGACGCTCCGATTATACCAAAACGTAAATGGTCAATACCTAACCAAGGTGCATTACCCATAAACTTAGGATACACATAAATTAGATAAGCTGTTCCTGATGCAAGACCTGCTATCATACCTGCTATTGCTCCTTGTCTTGTTGCTCTCTTCCACCATACACCAAGTATTAATGGGAAGAACAATCCTGACATTGCAAAGTCAAATGCCCAAGCAACTGCACCAAGAATACTAGTGATTCTCATCGATGCAATGTATGCTCCAGCAGCACCAATAACTATTAGAAGTGCTCTAGCAACTAACAATCTTTTTCTTACATCCGCTTTTGGATCAATGATTTTGTAATAGATATCATGTGATAAAGCGTTTGCGATAGCAAGAATTAGACCATCAGCTGTTGACATCGCAGCAGCCATTCCTCCTGCAGCAACTAGTCCAGAGATTACGTATGGTAATCCAGCAACTTCAGGAGTTGCTAGTACAACCACGTCACCTCTCATAAACCATTCATTTAACTGAAGAATACCATCTCCGTTAAAGTCTGCTATGAAGGCTTGTTTTACATTAATCCAAGCATTTACCCACTCAATTTGCATAATTTCAGCAATTGGTTTTCCAATAATACCTGTTGGTAAGTTTGGATCAATTAGTGAGATTTTGGATAATGTTGCAAGCATTGGCGCTGAAGTATAAAGCAATGCAATAAAGAATAGTGACCATGCCACTGATTTTCTTGCAGCTTTAACACTTGGAGTAGTAAAGTATCTCATTAGAATGTGTGGTAAAGAAGCTGTTCCTACCATCATACAAAGTGCTAATGAAATAAACTTCCATGCAGCCATTCCACCTTCTGGCACACCTGAGTGTGATACAGAAATAGATTTTAGACCACCTGGTACACCTGCAGCTTTAATATCTGCAGCAGCATTTTTAACTAATCCAAATTGCGATTCAAGTGCACCTAATCTAGCTACTTCCTCACCTAACATAAAGTGTGGAAAGAAACCAAATCCTGATTTGTTACTAATCCAGAATACTGGAATTAGATAAGCAATAATCAATACTATGTATTGAGCAACCTGTGTCCAAGTTACCGCTCTCATTCCGCCTAGCATTGAACAAAGTAAAATACTTACTAGTCCAACCCAAACTCCTAATTCAAATGGAATACTTAGTGCTCTTGATGCGATTGTTCCTGTTGCGTTAATTTGAGCTGTTACATAAGTGAAAGATGCCAATGTTAAAACAACTACGGCACAGAACCTTGCGAAGTTTCCGCCATATCTTGTTCCAATGAAATCTGGCACAGTATAACATCCAAATTTTCTTAAGTATGGTGCTAAAAGTGATGATACTAAAACGTATCCCCCAGTCCATCCGACTAAGAAAGCCATATAAGTATAACCACCAAAGTAAATACCACCAGCCATTGCAACGAATGAAGCACCTGACATCCAGTCAGCTGCAGTTGCCATTCCGTTAAATACTGTTGGCACCTGTCTTCCAGCAACATAATAAGCATCAACCTGAACAGTTCTAGATAAATACCCAATCAAGGCATATATACAAACTGTAAAGGCGACAAACAAAATACCAATTGTTTTAGCAGTCATACCTGCTTGCTCCGCTATCGCCATCAATATGATGAATACAATGAAGCCCCCAGTATATGTTCCGTAAATTTTTGGTAGGTTGTCAATAAAATTGCCTTTAAACATTAATCATCCTCCTTTTCGGTAAAACCAAACTCTTCATCGATTTTTTCCTGTCGATTTGCAAACCAAAAAATAAGGACCACAAATGCAATGATGGAACCTTGCGCACACATGTAATACGCTAATGGATATCCCATAAAACTTGAAGTGTTTAGGTCAGAACCAAACATGAAGATCAGATAACCGAAAACAAACCAAATAATTAATGTAATTATCATTAATCCTTTGGTTTTTTCCCAGTGCTTTTCTTTGTTTGACATTATTTTAATCCTCCCTATAGGTTAAAGATATAATTCATACTCATTTAATGTGATAATTAAAGGGTAAAAAATGGCATATATTTATAGTAAAAGTAGTAATATCGGTTCTAAATGGGCATTAAATACAAATTAAAGCTCAAAGATTTGAAATTTGAGTATTTAAAGGAATATTTCATTCCATTCTTAAAATATTTCAAAAAAACAAAAAAAATCGAAAATTATTCTGATTTAAAAGAATTCATTCAAAAAAAATCTGCATGGGTAAGCCAAGTTACTCTATATGGATATCTTAAAACAAGAATGGGAGCAAAATATGTATTGATGTTTGAAGATGAGATATTTTTAGGATCTATCAACAAAGCTAAATGGAACATCTACTCAGTTGCTTTACAAGATCTTACATTTTATGCGATTTCTTTTTTAAAAAATATTAGAAATCAACATGATACTGAAAAAGCAAATGAAATATACTTTCAGATTTTGGATAATGAACTTCAAAAAAATGAAATGCCAAATGAAATATATGAAAATGCAAAAAAAAAATTTCTTGAGAGATATGAAAAAATTAATTGGAATGAATATCATGAGTCACTACCCTTTAATACTAGCGCTTTATCTTTATATGAATGGTCACCAATCGCTGAAGAATTAAAATCTTTAGATAAAAAAATTGTTTTGAACTCTATGATCTTAAAATGGGATAATGTTAAAAAGGAATTTATTGAATTAATAAATATTTAAGTATTTTTTCTATTTTCAACTAAGCTTTTTACTACACTTGGATCTGCCAAGGTGGTCGTGTCACCTAATTGATCATGTTCATTTGCTGCAATTTTTCGAAGAATTCTTCTCATAATTTTACCCGATCTAGTCTTTGGAAGCCCAGGTGAAAATTGTATTAAATCTGGTGTAGCTATTGGGCCTATTTGTTTTCTAACCCAAAGCTTTAAATCTCTCTCTAAATCTAAGGTCGATTTTTCTCCCATATTTAAAGTTACATAACAATACAATCCATTACCTTTAATATCATGAGGGTATCCAACGACAGCAGCCTCAGCAACTTTTGGATGAGCTACAAAAGCACTTTCTATCTCCGCAGTTCCTAGATTATGTCCTGATACTATTATCACATCATCTACTCTTCCTGTTATCCAGTAATATCCATCTTTATCTCTTCTACATCCATCTCCTGTAAAATATTTTCCATCAAATTGAGAAAAATAAGTATCAATAAATCTTTGATGATCACCATAAACCGTCCGCATTTGACCAGGCCAAGATTGTGCAATACATAATCGACCTTCAGCTTCTCCTTTTAAAACTTTTCCTTCTTTATTTACTATTACAGGTCTTATTCCGTAAAATGGTTTTGTTGCTGAACCTGGTTTTAAATTTATAGCACCTGTTTGAGGACTGATTAATATTCCACCCGTTTCCGTTTGCCACCAAGTATCAACAATTGGGCAGTTCGAATCTCCAACAGTTTTATAATACCATTCCCAAGCTTCTGGATTGATTGGTTCACCCACGGTTCCTAATAATTTCAGTGATTTTCTTGATGTTTTTTTAACAGGCTTATCACCTTCTCTCATTAAAGCTCTTATTGCTGTTGGAGCTGTGTAAAAAATATTCACTTTATATTTATCAACGATCTGCCACCATCTTGAACTATCAGGATAAGTTGGAATTCCCTCAAACATTATTGTTGTTGCTCCATTTGATAATGGCCCATAAATAATATAGCTATGACCAGTTACCCAACCAATATCAGCTGTACACCAATAAATATCTTTAGGTTTGTAATTAAAAATATATTGATGGGTCATTGATGCGTAAACCATATATCCACCGGTTGTATGCATTACCCCTTTTGGTTTTCCTGTTGATCCTGAAGTATATAAAATAAATAAAGGATCTTCTGCATTCATTTCTTCAGGTTCACATTTATTTGAAACTTTTTTTGTTAACTGATGGTACCAAACATCTCTTCGTTCATCCCAATTAATTCTATTACCTGTTCTTTTGACCACTACACATTTTTTTAAATTTGGACAATTCACTAAAGCTTCATCAGCAATTGATTTTAAAGGTATTATTTTTCCACCTCTTACTCCTTCATCTGCAGTAATTAGATAATCAGATTCACAATCGTTTATTCTTCCAGAAATACTATCTGGAGAAAATCCTCCAAAAATTATTGAATGGACTGCTCCTATTCTTGCACATGCCAACATTGTATATGCAAGTTCTGGTATCATAGTTAAATAAATTGTTACTCTATCACCTTTTTTAACTCCTAATTCTTTAAGACCATTTGCAGCTTTAGACACTTCTTTGTGTAATTCTTTATAAGAAATTTTCTTTTGAACCTTTGGATCATCTCCAACCCATATAATCGCAGTTTTATCTTTATTTTTCTTTAAGTGTCTATCAATACAATTTGCTGATGCATTAAGAGTACCATCATAAAACCATTTTATCCTAACATCCGATTTACTATACTTAACATCTTTAATTTTTGTATATGGCTTTATCCAATTAATTCTTTTTCCTTCTTTTTTCCAAAATCCATCATTATCTTTTATTGAAGCTTTATATTTTTTTTCATACTGAGATTTATTTACTAAAGCTTTACTAATCCAATCTTTCTTTGTTTTGTATATAAGTTCTTTTTCTTGCTTTGTTGCAAAAGACTTTACTTTAGACTTCTTTTTAGTGATTTTTTTTTTCTTTTTTTTTTTAACTTTTTTTTTTGGCATAGGTTATAAATTTTTCAGATACTACCCATCTTCAAAATAATTTTCCAGCATTTAGTGTCAATTGACATGACAGATAGTCTGCTCTGTTTTATTAGTGCAATATCTTTTAAATCTTTATTTTTTTTAATGTTTTCAAGAGAAACTGGTGTTTTTAGTTTACTTTTATACTTAACTTTAACTGCTACAAATCGTTTCTCTTTATCTGTTGGGTCGATAAATGCTGTATTAATTACCTCAACAATTCCAACTATTTCTTTACCAATATTTGAATGGTAAAAAAAACAAAGATCACCCTTCTTCATTTTTTTTAAATTATTTGCTGCTTGATAATTTCTTACACCATCCCAGTCGGCACCTTTGGCTCCGACTTTTAACTGCTGATCTATTGACCACACATTAGGCTCTGATTTGAGTAACCAATATTGCATTTAAATAAGTTATATTAAATTGCTATGT
>CACBTT010000023.1 GCA_902542235.1 uncultured Pelagibacteraceae bacterium | reverse complement strand
ATGATCAAAAAAAATTTCTGCATAACGCTTTTTTTATTATTAACTTTTTCATTCAATGCAAATTCAGCAGATGTAAATTTTGGTTCGGCGATAATTAGTTCCTCAGAAATAGAAGCTGGTACTGATCCGAAAAAGAAAAAAATAACTGTAAAAAATGCTGAAGTTAAATTTGATGATGGATCAATTTACATCGGACCAATTAAAAAAAATAAAATTAGTGGTAAAGGAAAGTTAACACTTAAAGACGGTACTGTATTTGAGGGCAAATTTAAAAGTAATAAATTTGTAAACAAAGTTAACAAAAAAAATAGAACATATATAAAATTAGATCTTAAAAAAGGCATTAATGTTCAAAATCAAATTAAAGTTTCAGGTTTAACAAAATGGTACCCAGCCGACGTCGTTAATGGAGAATTTAAACTTTCTAAAAAAGGAGAGTTAATGGCTTCTCAAGATAAAAAAGCCTTATCAGGTGCTGGCAGTAGCGGTGGTAGTGGCTGTTAAAAATTAATAAATTAACCCAGATCCTTTTAAAAATTTAGCATTTTTATCTAAAGCTAATCTTGGACTTGCTGATAGATCAATATTATCAAACTTTTTTATTTTATATTTTTCTAATCCAACTAATGCAATCATAGCAGCATTATCACCACATAATTTAATATCTGGAAATATTGATAAAAAATTATTTTCATCACTAACTTCGATTAATTTTTTTCTTATACCTTTGTTCGCGGCAACTCCTCCCGCAACTACAAAAGTTTTATCTTTAATGGAATTGGTTTTTGAAAATTCATCGAAGGCAGTTTTAGATTTAATATATAATATTTCCTCTATTGTTTTTTGAAAAGATGCTGCCAAATCATATTTTTCTTGATCTGTTTTAATTGTTTTTGTTAATCTTAAAATTGCAGTTTTAAGTCCTGCAAAAGATAAATTGCATCCACCTTTATTTATTATTGGTTTGGGTAATTTAAATTTATTTGGATCACCTTTTTCTGCAAATTTTTCTAACTTTGGGCCGCCTGGAAATTCTATCCCTAAAAGTTTTGCAGTTTTGTCAAATGCTTCTCCTAAAGCATCATCTATTGTAGTCCCTAATCTTGTATAACTACCTAATCCATTAACACTTAAAAATTGACTGTGTCCACCCGAAATCAACAGAAGTAAATAGGGATAACTGATATTAGTATGAAGCTTGGGACTTAATGCATGTCCTTCTAGATGATTAACACCAATAAATGGAACCTTTAAGGATGATGAGAGTGATTTTGCAAAATTTAGACCAACACTAAGACAAATTATTAAACCAGGCCCAGAAGTTGCTGCAATAGCGGATACTTTATCAAGAGTTATACCACTCTCATCCAAAGCTTTTTTCGCAATTAAATTAATTTTTTCAACATGTGACCTAGCGGCTAATTCTGGAACAACTCCACCAAATTCTTTATGAATGTCAAATTGACTTGAAACTATATTTGATAAAATTTTTGGTATACCACTTTCATTATCTTGAATAATTGAAACCGCTGTTTCATCACAACTTGTCTCAATTCCTAATATTATTGGGCTTTTATTCATAAATTATTTTTTATAATTAATACAATTAATCTATAAGAATGTAATAAAAATAACTTTTATGAAAAGAGCTAATCTTGTAATTGGAACACGTGGAAGTAAGTTAGCAATGATTTACGCAGAAAATGTGAAAAAAGAACTAAAAAAATACTTTTCTAAAGAGATTGAATTAAAAAAAATAGCAACAACAGGAGATCAAAGGCAAGATGAGAGATTGTCTGAAATAGGAGGTAAAGGATTATTTTCAAAACAAATTGAAAAAGATTTATTAAATAAAAATATAGATATAGCAGTACATGCTTTCAAAGATATGCCTACTGAAGAAACTGAAAATCTTTTAACTAATTATTTTTTAAAAAGAAATTCTCCTAATGAAATTTTAATAAGTAAAAATAATACAAAATTTGAAGATTTAGAGCCAAACTCAATTATTGGCACATCATCATATAGACGAGAATATCAACTTAAGAAAAAAAGACCCAACTTAAAATATAAACTTATCAGAGGAAATGTTGATACTAGAGTTCAAAAGTTAGAAAAAGGCGAATATGATGCAATAATTCTTTCAAAAGCAGGAGTAGATGCTTTAAATTTACAACATAAAATTTCACAAGAATTCAGTGTTGATGAACTTATACCTTGTGCAGGCCAAGGAATTATAGCAATTCAATGCAGAGAAGATGATAATGAAATCAAAAAATTACTTGAAAACATTAATGATCAAGAAACAAGAACTGTTGCAAAAGCAGAGAGAGAGGTCTTAAAAGTTCTTGAAGGAGATTGTGATACGGCAGTTGGTGTATATGCAAAATCAAATGGTAAAAAAATAGACCTATTGACCGAATTATTTTCTGTCGATGGAAAAAGTAGATATTTTATAAAAAAAAGTCTTCAAAAAGACAATATTGAATCTACTAGCAAAATGGTTGGAGAAGAGCTTAAATTAAAATCAAAAGGTTCTTATAAAAATTAAAATGCATATTTTATTAACTAGACCATTAGATGATAGTAAAGAATTAATTCTAAAATTTAGTTCTATGAAACATAAAGTTTCACATTTGCCTTTGTTACAAATAAAAAAAATAGAAACACAAGAAATAGATTTTAACCAATTCAAAGGTGTCATTTTCACGAGCGCTAATTCTTTAAAAAATTTAAATATTTCAAAAATAGATAAAAAAATAATTTGTTTTTGTGTTGGTCTTGCAACAGAAAGAAAGGCAAAAGAATTAGGCTTCCAAAATATTTTCTGCGCTGAAGGTAATGTAAATAATCTTAAGGAACTAATTTTACAAAATTTTGATCCAAAGATTGGACCGATGGCCTACATAAGTGGAGAAATTGTTTCTTATAATCTTGATCAAGACTTAATTTCAGAAAACTATGTCATCAAAAGAATTATAAATTATACTGCAATACCCAATGAAAATTTAAGTGATGATTTTTTAAGAGATATCAAATCTTCAGTGCCAGAAATTGTTTTCATATATTCTGAAAATAGTGCAAAAACATTTTTTACCTTAATAAAAAAATATAATTTAGATAATATTTGGATGGAAACTAACCTAATGTGTATGGGCGAAAAAGCATCATCAGCATTGAATGACATAAAATGGAAAAAAATTTTTCTTTTTAACCCTGGTGAAGAAGAGTTTTTGCTATATAAAATTTAAAAAATGGACGTTTTAAATAAACTAAATGAGTTATTTTTATCTGTATGGAAGCAGGGAATTCTTGGTGTAGATTTCTTTCAGATAATAGTGGGTCTTGGAATATTTGTATTATTTTTAATATTTAGAGGTCTAATTAGCAAACTCGTAATAAAAAAATTAGAATTAATTTCAAAAAGAACAACCAATAAATTAGATGATACGTTTGTAAAATCCATGGAGGGCCCTGCTAGGTTTCTTCCAATTGTTCTTGGTGTTTTTTTTGCCAGTTACTATATGTCATTTGATAATGAGACTAGGGGTTTCATTGATAACGTTAACAGAACTTTAATAACAATTTTAATATTTTGGATAATACATCAGATAATTGAGCCTATATCATATATTTTAAGTGGATTAGATAAAGTACTGACAAAAGAATTAATAGGCTGGATTATAAAATCTCTTAAAATTTTAATTTTTATTTTAGGGGCAGCAGCTGTTCTTGAGTTATGGGGTATCAAAATTGGACCAATAATTGCAGGATTAGGTTTATTTGGAGTAGCAGTAGCATTAGGTGCACAGGATTTATTTAAAAATTTAATTTCCGGAATTTTAGTTTTAGTTGAAAAAAGATTTAGAATTGGTGATTGGATTAAAGTTGAAGGAGTTATCGAAGGGGTTGTTGAGAACATTGGATTTAGATCAACTGTTATAAGAAAATTTGACAAATCACTGGCAATTATTCCTAATTTTCAATTTGCAGAAAATGCAGTGATTAATAACACAAGAAAGACTAATTGGGCTATTAGTTGGATAATAACTCTTCAATATGACACCACTATTGATCAATTGAAAACAATAAGAGATGAAATTGAAGATCACATAAATAAAGGTGACGATTATGACCAATCTGTAGGAGTCGCTGTAAGAATAGATAAGTTTTCAGATAGCTCTATTGATATGTATGTTAGATGTTTTACAAAAACAAATAGTTGGACTAATTATTTACAAGTAAAAGAAAATTTGGCACTTGAAATAAAAAAAATTGTTGAAGGTAAGGGAGCTGCCTTTGCATTTCCAAGTCAGTCTATTTATGTTGAAAAAAAATGATTGCTATATTTTATTTAGCACTTCAAATTTTAAAACTTTATTCATATGTTGTTATTGCTAATGTCGTTATAAGTTGGTTAGTTGCTTTTAATGTATTAAATACGAGTAATCGGTTTGTATATTTAATATTAGATTTCACTTATAAAATGACAGAACCGATTTTAATGAGAATAAGAAGATTTTTACCTAACCTTGGTGCTTTTGATATTTCTCCTATCGTACTTCTTTTGTTGATATGGTTCATAGAAATGTGTATGAAACTCTACATTGCACCACTAATATTTTAATAAATGATTTTAATTGATGGAAAAAAAGCTGCTGCTGACCTAAGAGAAGAGCTAAAAAAAGAAGTTTTATCTTTAAAAGATAAGCATAATAAAGTACCAGGTTTAACAGTCATATTGATTGGTGATTTAGCACCTAGTCAAATTTATGTTAGAAATAAAGAGAAATCTGCCAATGAAGTGGGCCTTAAATCAGAGGTGATTAGATACCCTGACAGTGTTGAAGAAAGTGAAGTTTTAAAAAAAATCGATGAACTTAATAATGACGATTCCGTTTCAGGAATTTTAGTTCAGCTCCCACTTCCTAAACATATTGATAAACAAAAAGTTATAGAGGCAATTATGCCAGAAAAGGATGTAGATGGATTTCATCCCATGAATGTTGGTAATCTGTCGTCAGGTTATGAAAGTTCTATTCCGTGCACTCCTTTAGGTTGTTATTTATTAATAAAAAAAATTGAACCAAATCTTAATGGAAAAAAGGCTGTAATTGTTGGAAGATCAAATTTAAATGGTAAGCCAATGACACAGTTGTTGTTGAAAGAAAATTGTACAGTTACAATTACTCATTCAAAAACAAATGATCTTAAAGGAGAATGTTTAAAAGGAGACATTATAGTCGCTGCTGTTGGGATCCCTGAGCTTGTAAAAGGTGATTGGGTAAAAAAAGATGCAATTGTGATTGACGTTGGTATTAATAAAACTGAAAACGGCCTAGTTGGCGATGTGGCATTTGATGAAGTATCAAAAGTTGCAAAAGCTTTAACTCCAGTTCCAGGTGGAGTCGGACCTATGACTATTGCATGTTTACTTAAAAATACAATTGAGTGTTTTAAGAGAGCAAATAAATAAAATTTATTACTGATTTCTAATTAAAGGATAAACTTTAGGACTTAAGTATTTAAGATTAGTTAGCATAATTAAAATCAAGGTCACAGTTCCTATAGAGGCACCAAGGTAAATTAAAACTTTAAAATCAAATTGCCAAACTAATTCAAAAATATTCTCCATAATAAATTTTGATCCAATTACTGCAAAAAAATTTGCAATTAATATTACCGACATAAAAATTATTATAAATTCTATCAAAGACGAAAATATAATTTCTTTTTTTGAAAAACCTAAAATTTTAAATACAAGATTTTGGTACTCTTTTACTTTTCCTTGGACCATTATAGCACTTGAGATAACAATCAATCCAATGATAATTGTTACACCAGAAATTAAGGTTACAGCTATGAAAACTTTATTTAAAACTGATGTTACTTTGTTTAAGTAATCAGCAATTTTTATCATAGATAAACTCGGTAATACTTCTAACATTTTGGTTTCATCAAAATTATCTGGATTTTTAAACTTAGCAGTTGCTAAATATTCATGAGGAATTTTTTTTGCAAATTGTGGATTAAATAACATGGCAAAATTAATACTTAGATCACGATAATCAACTTCTCTAAAATTAACTATTTCTCCATCAATTTCTCGACCATAAATGTTTAAAGTAAAAATATCTCCCAACTCAATATTAAAATCTTTAGCTACTTTTGCATCAAGCGATATCTGAAGTTGGTTAGGTTTAGATAAATCCCACCATTCTCCCTTTAAAATTGGGTTATCTTTAGGTATATTTTCAACCCAAGAAGATCTTCTTTCACTTCCAATTACCCAATAACTATCATTATCTGGTTTAATATAGCTATTTGGATTCACACCATTAATTTTTACTATTCCGGAAGAAACCATAGGTACTATTTCAATGTTTGCATCAGGGTTCATTTTGTAAACACTTTGTTCAAATTTTTTCTTTTCACCTTTTTGAATTCCAACAAAAAAATAATCAGGTGCAATATCTGGAATAGATCTTGCAATTTCTCTTTTAAAATTCGTTCCAATTAAAGCTAAAGTTAATAATAAAGTTACACCTAAGCCTAAAGACATAATCGTTATAGGAGTGATACTTTTTGTTTGAGTTATATTTTTTATCGATACTTTTAAAGAGATATTTGACATAAAATTAAACTTTTTCAGTAAATAAATTATAATTTTCGAAAGTAAAAAAAATACAATTAGACATACAAAAAAAGCCAGAAAATAACCTAAGCTATAAGAAGGCCTTTCAGATCCTAGTGTAAACAATAAAACTAAAAATGATAATAAGATAAAACTCAAAATAACTGACTTTTTTGAATAATTAAATTGTAGGTTTTGGAATACATTTCTAAATAGGTTTGATGCTTTAACTTGATCAATTGAACTTATTGTTGGTATTGAAAAAATTATAAGAAC
>CACBTT010000022.1 GCA_902542235.1 uncultured Pelagibacteraceae bacterium | reverse complement strand
TATATTTTAACACAAATTGTAATGAGTTAAAAAATCTTAATTTAAGTAAATTATTAAGTATAAAAGTTAATAGGAAACAAATTGGCTCTGATAGGTTAGCTAATGCAATATCAGTAATTGACAATAAAAATAATTATATTGTAGTAGATTTTGGAACAGCAACTAATTTTGATGTAATCTCAGCAAATAGTTATAACGGAGGGGTAATTGCTCCTGGAATAAATCTATCATTAGAAAATTTATCAAAAAAAGCATTTTTAATACCCAATGTAAAATTTAAAAAATCCAATAGTGTTGTAGGTAAAAATACTATAAGTGCAATTAATTCAGGATTTTTCTTCGGTTATTCTGGTCTGATTGACAATATAATTCATTCCATTATTAAACAAACCAAAAAAAAATATAAAATAATATTTACCGGTGGACTAGCAAAAATGTTTAAAAATTCTTTAAAACTAAGAGTAAAAATAAAGTCTAATTTAACTACTGATGGAGTTTTAAAGGCTGCTATGTATTTAAATAAATGAAAGAAGAATTAATTTTTTGCCCTTTAGGGGGATCTGGAGAAATTGGGATGAATATGAATTTATTCGCCTATGGAAATCCAGATAATAGAAAATGGATAATTGTAGATATAGGAGTTACTTTTGCAGATGATACAATTCCTGGAGTTGATTTAATATATCCTGACCCTGGATTTATTGTCGATAAAAAAGATGACTTATTAGGTATTGTTCTAACTCATGCACATGAAGATCATATTGGTGCAATTGCTCATATATGGCCAAAACTAAAATGTAAAATATTTGCTACTCCATTTACATCAGTATTAATTTCAGAAAAATTTAAGGAAAAAAAAATTGATGTAACAGGATATCTAGAAGTTGTTCAGTTAAATAGCATTGTAGATTTAAGTCCTTTTAAAATAGAATTTGTTACATTAACACATTCTATACTAGAACCTAATGGACTAAAAATTGAAACACCTGTTGGAAATATATTACACACTGGTGATTGGAAGTGTGATCCAGATCCATTAACTGGAGACAATATGAATTCAAAAAGATTGAAAGAAATTGGTGAAGAAGGTGTTTTGACAATGATATGTGACTCAACAAACGTATTTAGTGCAGGAAGAGCAGGATCTGAGCTCGATGTAAGAAAAAATATGCTAAAGATAATGGAAAGATTGAAGAAAAGGATAATTATTACTTCTTTCGCTTCAAATGTAGCTAGAATGGAGTCTGCCTTTTATTGTGCTGAAAAAATAGGTAGGCAAATTGCTTTGGTGGGCCGTTCAATGCATAGAATTTATAAAGCTGCTAGGCAATGTGGTTACTTGCAAAATGTTATTGAACCACTTGATGCGAGAGATACAAAAAATATTTCAAGAGAAAAAATTGTTTACTTATGTACTGGTAGCCAAGGAGAGCCAATGGGTGCGATGAACCGTATTTCAAATTATACACATCCAGATGTTTTTGTTGAGAGAGGGGACGCAGTTATATTTTCTTCAAAAATAATTCCAGGTAATGAAAAAAAATTATACAAACTTCACAATCAATTAGTTAGAGAAGGTATAGAAGTAATTTCTGAGGATAGTGAATTTATTCATGTATCAGGACATCCAAATAGAGAAGATTTAAAGGATATGTATGACTGGATAAAACCAAGATCAGTCATTCCTGTTCATGGTGAACATAGACATATGATTGAACACATAAATTTTGCTAAAGAAATGCAAGTCCCATATCCTGTTAGAGTAGAAAATGGTGATATAGTTAGAATTTATCCAGGTGATAAACCTGAAGTATATGATAAAGCTCCAAGTGGAAGACTTTACGTAGATGGTTCTATAAGTGTTGAAGAAGACGCCCAATCTATCAAAGAGAGAAAAAATTTATCTACCAACGGATTAATAGAAGCAACATTAGTAATCACTCCAAATGGTAATATTCATAATAAACCTTTATTAACTTTTAGAGGTTTACCTATATACGAAAAAGATGAATTTACATTTAATCTTGAAGAGGAAATTGAAAAAACAGCAAAAACTTTTTCTTTAAATAATAAAAAGCAAGAATCTAATTTAATTGATGCTATTAAAATAACTTGTAGAAAGTACACAAAAGAAAAATTAGGAAAAAGACCTTACACAAATATAAATTTAGTGAGGATTTAATTGAGTATTACAGGCTCAATAGTTGTATATGTGTGCTTGTGGTGGATAGTTTTTTTTGCCATTCTACCTATAGATGTTAATCGTGAAAAAAAGGGAAATATAGAGGGAGTTGACCCTGGGGCCCCAGAAAATCCAAAAATAACTAAAAAAATAATTTATTGTACTTTAATTACATCTGGTATTTTTATAATTATATATCTATTAGTAATTAATGAAATTTTAAATTTACGTAACTTTTTAAATTAATGTTTTTTTCAAAATCATTTATTCCGATACTAAAAAATAATCCATCTGAGGCTAAAATTAAATCACACCAGTTAATGTTAAGAGTAGGCATGATTAAACAGTCCTCTGCTGGAATTTATTCTTGGTTACCGCTTGGATTTAAAGTCATGAAAAAAATAGAACAAATAGTTAGAGAAGAACAAGACCGTGTTGGTGTTCAAGAAATATTAATGCCCACAATTCAATCATCCGAAATTTGGAAGGAAAGTGGTCGATATGAAGATTATGGTGAAGAAATGTTAAGAATTAAGGATCGTCAAAATAGAGAAATGTTATATGGTCCAACTAATGAGGAACTTGTGACAGAAATTTTTAGATCTTCCTTTAAATCATATAAATCATTACCTCAATTATTATACCATATTCAATGGAAATTTAGAGATGAGTTAAGACCAAGATTTGGAATTATGAGATGTAGAGAATTTTATATGAAGGATGCCTACTCTTTTGATTTAACAGATGATGATGCAATATTTTCGTACAATAAATTTTTTCTTTCATATTTAAAAACTTTTAAGAGACTAAATTTATCAGCAATTCCCATGGCCGCTGATACTGGTCCTATAGGAGGAAACTTATCACATGAATTCATCATTCTAGCTGACACAGGTGAAAGTAAAATTTACACAGATAAGAGAATTTTTGATGTAGAAAGCTCTAAAACAATTTTAGACAAAGAGTCATTAGGTGTATTGAGAAAACAATACGAAAAGTTTTACTCAGTAACAGATGAAAAATTTAATAAAGATGAATTTGAAAAATCTGTTGCAGAAGAATATAGAGTAAATACCAAAGGTATTGAAGTTGGTCACATATTTTATTTTGGAGATAAATACTCAAAACCAATGAATGCAGCTGTTGATTTTAATGGAAAAAAAGAATTTGTAAAAATGGGATCATATGGAATAGGAGTTTCCAGACTTGTTGGTGCCATAATTGAGGCAAAATATAACGATAAAGACGGTATTATGAAATGGCCTATGTCAGTAACACCTTATGATTGCGCGATTATTCCAATGATAAATAAAAATGATAAATCTAATTTAGAAAAGTCTATTAAAGTACATGAATTTCTAAAATCAAAAAACATAGAACCAATCATAGATGATACAGACGAAAATATTTCAGCTAAAATAAAAAAATTTAATTTAATCGGAATTCCATATCAATTGATAATCGGAAGCAAATCTGAAGGGAATTTATATGAGTTTAAGGAAGTCGATGGAGAAACTCAAAAATTAAAAGTTGAAGATATAGCTTCACAAATAATAAAAGCTAAGCAAAATTGATTTCACAACTAGAAAAAGAGATTATATTTAGGTTTTTAAAAGCTAGAAAAAAAGATGGCTTTTTAAATGTAATCTCTATCTTTTCCTTTATCGGCATAGGTTTGGGCGTGGCTGTATTAATAATTGTTATGTCAGTTATGAATGGTTTTAGAACAGAGTTAATAGATAAAATTGTAGGTTTTAATGCCCATGCTGTTGTAAAACCCTACGACAAGCCTTTAGTATTTACGCTTGAAAAAGATTTTGCTAAAGGCATTGTTTCAAATGATGGAGAAGCAGTAATTCTTTCTAAAATAAACACAAAAGGCATTCTTTTAAAAGGATATCTAAAAAGTGATTTTAAAGTATTAGAAATTTCAAATAATCAAAATTATTTTGGATCTACTGATTTAAAAAATAATTCAATTTCAATAGGTAAGGATTTGAGCTTTTTACTCAATATAGATATTGGTGATCAAATAACAATAATGTCACCATCTGGAGTTCAAACAATTGTTGGGTCTTTTCCTAGGCAAGATAAATTTGAAGTAATTTCAATATTTGATAGTGGGATTGGCGAATTTAATGAAAATGTAGCATATATCAATCTTAATAAATTAGAAGATTTTTTTGATAAAAATAAAAACAAAAGATTTACTGAGTACTATTTTAAAGATCCAAAAAAAATTGAATATCACAAAAAAAATTTAATAGATTTATTTCCTGATGCATATGTTTACACATGGGCAGATTTAAATGAGTCATTATTTTCAGCTTTAAAAGTTGAAAGAAATGTAATGTTTATAATCTTATCTTTAATAATAATTGTAGCTGCATTCAATATTATTTCTGGTTTGACTATATTAGTTAAAAATAAAACAAGGGATATAGGTATTTTAAAATCTATTGGAGTAACAAATACTTCAATTAAAAAGATTTTCTTTTTTGTTGGATTTACTATTGGAACTTCAGCAACTTTATTTGGTATTTTACTAGGGACTTTGTTTTCATACTATATTGAAGATATCAGGAAATTTATTTCTAATACTTTTAATATAATATTATTTCCAGAAGAAATTTACTTTTTAAGTACTCTTCCATCAGAAATAAACGTAAATTCAATTATCTTAATTTCATTATGTTCAATAATTACAACCTGCATTGTATCAATTTATCCAGCTTCTAGAGCAGCAAAATTAGACACAATACAAACTTTAAAATATGAATAATTTTTTAAAATTAAATAGTTTATCAAAGAAGTATGATAAAAATAAAACACTTAAAGTTTTAAATAATATAAATTTTAAATTTGAAGCAGGAAAAATATATTCTATTATGGGACCTTCAGGATCTGGTAAATCAACATTATTAAATTTACTGTCATTAATTGATATTCCTACATCTGGTTTTATTGAATATAATAAAAAGAAAATTGACACAAACAGTTCAATAGAGAATGACAATATACGATCAAAAAATATTGGTATTATTTATCAAGACAAAAATTTATTGCCAGATTTTACAGCACTAGAAAACGTAATATTGCCAAATTTGTTAATTTCTAACAATAAAACAAAATCAAAAGAATTAGCAAAAAAATTGATTAAAAAATTTGATTTAACCTCAAGATTAAATCATTATCCATCTGAACTTTCAGGTGGAGAAAATCAAAGGATAGCAATAGCTAGAGCTTTAATTAATGAACCAAATATTATTTTAGCAGATGAACCTACAGGTAGTTTAGATTTTGAAAATGCTAAACAAATATTTAAAATTCTATTTAACCTCAAAGATAAAAATAGAATTATAATTTTTGCAACCCACAATAGATATTTTGCAAATATGGCAGATTGTAAAATTAAAATGATTGGTGGTAAGATGCATATCACCAATGAAAGAATTAATTAACAAAACATTTAATCAATTTAAAATACATACTCAATATTCTATTTGTGAAGGTGCTATAAAAATTAGTCAATTAAAAGATTTCTGTAAAAAAAATAAAATTAAATCATTAGGTTTATCAGACACTTATAATTTATCTGGTGCATTAGAATTTTCAGAAATTTTATCATCTGTAGGTACGCAACCTATTATTGGAACTCAAATATTATTCAAATATAAAGGATTCAAAGGTTTAATACCTATTATAGCTAAAAATTATGATGGATATAAAAATATTATAAAACTTTCATCTAAATCTTATTTAGAAAACTCTGAGACAACCACTCCTTACTGTAATTTAGATGATTTATTAAACAGTTCGCAAGGTATAATTGTTTTAACTGGTTCAATTAAATGTTTGTTTGGTTCGCTTTTTAACAAGGGTTTATTCAATGAAATTGATGAAATATTAATTAAGTTAAAAGAAAAATTTGAAAACAATATTTATATAGAAATACAAAGACACAATGACATGAATGAGAAAGATTTTGAAAATCATAATCTTAAAGTTTCAAAAAAATTAGACTTACCAATTATTGCCTCTAATGAAGTTTATTATTTAAATAAAGATATGTTTGATGCTCATGATGCATTGATGTGTATAGGTCAAAAAACGTATGTTAACGACTCAAATAGAATAAAACTTACAAATCAGCATTATTTTAAATCATCAGATGAGATGATTGAACTTTTTAAAGATTTACCAGAAGCACTTGAAAATAATTTTAATTTACCTTTTAGATGCTCATTTAAGCCCAATCCATCTAAACCTATTCTCCCAAGGATTTTCTCAAATCAAAAAGATCCAAATATTATATTAAAACAAATATCTGACGAAGGTCTTAAACATAAATTTAATACTGTTTTTGACTTAAATACTAGTGACCTAGATAAAGATGAAAAATATTTAAAATACAAGGAAAGATTAGATCATGAAATAAAAATTATAAATGAAATGAACTATGCAGGATATTTTTTAATAGTGTCTGATTACATAAAATGGGCAAAACAAAATAAAATACCAGTTGGTCCTGGTAGAGGATCAGGTGCAGGTTCTTTGGTTGCTTGGTGCTTATCTATAACTGATATCGATCCTATAAAATTTAATCTAATTTTTGAAAGATTTTTAAATCCAGATAGAATTTCAATGCCTGATTTTGATATAGATTTTTGTGAAGAAAAGAGAGATTTAGTTTTTCAATATTTAACTACAAAATACAGAGATAGTGTAGCACACATTATAACTTTTGGTAAACTTAAGGCAAGAATGGTAATTAGAGATGTTGGCAGAGTTTTGGGGCTACCTTATGGTTTTATTGACAATATTTGTAAAATGATACCTTTTGATCCATCTAGACCTATGTCCTTACAAGAATGTATAAATGTAGAACCTAGACTCCAAAAGTTAATTGATGACGACAAAAGGGTTAGTCGTTTAATTAATTTATCTCTCAAATTAGAAGGTTTAAACCGTAATGTTGCAACTCATGCCGCAGGTGTTGTTATTGCTGACAAAAAATTAACTGAGTCTGTGCCTTTATATAAAGATAACTCTTCAGACCTATTATTACCATCAACTCAGTTTGATATGTATTCAGCAGAAAATGCTGGACTTATCAAATTTGATTTTCTTGGCTTAAAGACGCTTACTGTGATTGATAAAGCACAAAAATTAATAAATAAATCTAAACCTCAATTTAATATAGAAAAAATTAATTATGAAGACCAGAAAGTATATGACTTATTATCAAGCGGTCATACTGTTGGATTGTTTCAACTCGAAAGTTCAGGAATGAAAGATGCTCTTTTGAATATGAAACCTAATAGATTGGAAGATATAATTGCATTGGTTGCCCTGTATAGACCAGGACCAATGAGCAATATTCCTATTTATAACGAGTGTAAACATGGCAATAGAGAGCCTGATTATCTTCATCCTAAATTAGAACAAATATTGAAACCTACTTATGGAGTTATAATTTACCAGGAGCAAGTTATGCAAATAGCACAAGTTCTCTCTGGTTTTACGGCTGGTGAGGCTGACATTTTAAGACGAGCAATGGGCAAAAAAAAAAGAGCAGAGTTAGAAAAACAAAAACAAAGATTTGTCGATGGAGCTTTTAAAAATGGAATTAGTAAAGATATAGCCGCAGGTATATTTTTAAAGATAGAGCCTTTTGCTGAATACGGATTTAATAAAAGCCATGCTGCAGCATATGCTGTGATAGCTTATCAAACAGCATTTCTTAAAACTTATTATCCGCATGAGTTCTTTGTAGCTTCAATGTCTATGGAATTATCAAATCAAAAAAAATTAAGTGAATTTTATGAGGAATTAAAAAGACTTAATATTCCTGTTATAAGACCTGATATTAATAAATCTTATGCAGATTTTTATTCAGATGGAAAAAATTTTTATTATGCTTTAGGAGCTATTAAAAATGTTGGATTTGAATCTATTTCAAATGTTGCAAAAGAAAGGTTAAAAAATGGAGCTTACAAAAATTTATCTGATTTTGTAAATAGAGTTAACCCTAAGGATATAAATAAATTACAATTAGAGGGACTTGTTCAAGGTGGAGCATTTGAT
>CACBTT010000021.1 GCA_902542235.1 uncultured Pelagibacteraceae bacterium | reverse complement strand
TTTATTTATTTTTTTTTCGTAATTTTGAATTTTTTTTAAATTTAAATCTAAAGGTTTTTCACAAAATACTGTTTTGTTACTTTTTATACTTTCATATATAAATTTAAGATGAGTTGATGTAGTGGAAGAGATAAAAATACAATCAATTTTTTTATCTTTATATGCTATTTGAGGACTTTCAATATTTTGACAATTTAGATTTTTTGAAACTTTTTTTGCAAGTTTTCTATTAACATCGAAAATATATTTAAGATTAAAATTTTTATTATTTATTAAATTATTTGCATGCATTAGTCCTATTCTTCCCAAACCGAATAATGCTACGTTAATTAAATTTTTACCCATTGTTTTTTTAATGATGATTTCTTACATGCGTCAATGAATTTGGCAGTCTCCAAACCCTCTTCTTCGTTAGGAAAATAAAATCTTTTTTTTGTATTTGTTTTTAAATATTCAGCAAATTCCTTATATATATTTGCAAAAGCATCTAAATATCCTTCTGGGTGACCAAATTTTACTCTAGAAAATTTTTTTGAAAAATTTGCCTTTGTATAACCTCTTTCTAAAAACTTTACTGCTCCTTTGCTTGGATTAAATTTTAGATAATTTGGATCATTTTGAACCCATTCTAAACTTCCTTTAGATCCATATACTCTAATTCTTAAACCATAAACACCACCTTTAGCTGTCACACATGTCCATACAATTCCTTTCGCACCATTATTAAAATTTACAAAAACTTGTGCGTTATTATCCATATTAACGTCCTTCGAATATTTACTTACATCGGCTATCAGTTTTTCTCCTTTAAGGCCTGTAATATAAATTGCTAGATGATATGCGTGTGATCCTATTTCATTAAGAACTGCTGATACACCGACAATTTTTTTATCAACTTTCCATTTAAAAACCTTTTTTGAATTTGTTTTTGAAATTTTATTACCATCTGTCCAATCCTGAATATATTCAACATTGATATATTCAACTTTTCCAATTTTTCCTTTTTCCACTAAATTTTTTGCCTCTCTTACCATTGGATAAGATGAATAGTTGTGAGTCAGTGCATATTTAATTTTTTTGTTATTTTTTATCGCTTTATATAGTTTTTTTCCCTGCTTAAGATTTCCAGCAAATGGTTTGTCTGAAATTACATGTATATTTTTTTTTATAAAATTCTCTGCAATAATTTGATGACTTGATGGTGGAGTCATTATTGCTACAACGTTAATACCATCTTTTCTTTTCGCTTCTTTTTCAGACATCTCCTTGTAATTTGAATAACATCTAGACTTATCTAAACCTATACTTTGTCCAAATTTCCTAGATTTATCAACACTTCTGGAAAATACCCCTGCAACGATTTCGTATTTGTCATCATATCTAGATGAAATCCTATGAACATGCCCGATCCAAGATCTAGGTCCTCCTCCAACAATTCCAAGTTTAAATTTTTTAGGTTTAATTTTTTGAAGCATCTAATATCATAACAAAACTATTATTTATGTCAGTAAAATTAGGTATAGCCCCAATAGCTTGGAGCAATGATGACATGCCTGAGCTTGGTGGTGATACTCCGCTTGAACAATGTCTTTCCGAAGCCAGTGAAGCAGGATTTAAAGGAATAGAATCTGGAGGAAAATTTCCAAAAACGTCAAAAGAATTAATTCCTATATTAAATAAATATAATTTAAAATTGTGTTCAGGTTGGTACGGAGCAAATTTAAGAAAAAACACATTTGAAGAGGAAAAATCAAAAATTCAAAACCAATTGAAACTTTTTCAAGATTGTAAAGCACCTTGCATGGTATTTGCAGAAGTTTATGGTTCTATTCAAGGCGATCCAAATACGAATTTATCTAAAAGACCCAGAATGGATTTAGAAGAATCTAAAAAATACTATAAAAAAATTTCAGAAATGGGAAAATATCTTGAAGATCAAAACATGCCTCTCGCATACCATCATCATATGGGAACATGCATTGAAAGTGAGGAAGATACAAGAAGACTATTAGAAAACACAGATGGTAGTGTCAAATTAACTTTAGATACTGGACATATGTTATTTGCAAAAGGGGATAGTTTGAAAATATATAAAGAATTTAAGGAAAGAATAATTCATATACATTGTAAAGATATTAGAAAAAATGTTTTAGATAACTCATTAAATCACGATTATAGTTTTAGACAAGCTTTTTTAGAAGGAGCTTTCACTGTTCCAGGCGATGGCTGTATTGATTACAAACCTTTTTTTGATTTATTAAAAGAACAAAATTACTCTGGATGGTTAGTTGTTGAAGCTGAGCAAGATCCCGCAAAAGCAAATCCTTTTGAATATGCTAAAATTGGATACAAATATCTAATTGAAACTTTAAGAAGTGCAAATGTAGAAATTGAAAAGAATTAGTTATCTATATAAAGAAGTTAATTCATTATTACCAGCAGCAACACATGGAGATTTAAAGCAAGTACCAACTATCCATTCTGATCCTGGTTCTGCTAAAAAATTTGATGACATGATAAAAATAACACCCATTTCTACCGATTGACCAGCTTTTCCCTCTGCTTTTATTCTCGGATCAGGATCTGTTTTAACCTTATTGTCATCTGAAAATGGATTTTCAATCTTAAGATTATCATTTATATGATTAACAACCTTTTCAGCTATCCATTCGGCATTACATGGATCACCCCAAACTGTTTCTTTCTCTTCATCATTATTTCCACAATTATTAATTTCACCATTAATAAAATCGACAACTTTTTTATGATTTTCTTTTACTAAATTTGCACGAGCTTCAACTTCAGACCTTGTACTCGCAGTCCATATCAACATTCCTACAACATAAACTGCCGATATAAAAATAAGAAACTCTAACAATCCAAAATTTTTTAATTTTAAGCTCATGAAATTTTTACTATTTTTGACTTTTCCAATTTATTATCAAAAAAATCGATAATATTTTGGACTGTTTCACTACCCATTCTAGACAAACATTCTTCAGTAAATACCGCTGAATGAGGGCTTAAAAATGCTTTCTCATTTTTTAGCAATGGATTATCTATAGATGGAGGCTCCTTTTCAAAAACATCAAGACCTGCACCAAAAATTAAATCTTCGTTTAATGCCCTATTAAGATCTTCCTCATTAATGATACCACCTCTTGCAGCATTAATTAAAATACAATTTTTTTTCATTTTTTTTATCATATCATAATTGATTAAATGTTTTGTTTTTTCATTTAGAGGCATATGAATTGAAATTGCATCCATTTTACTTAAACTCTCATTTAAATCCTCAATTTTAATACCACCAACTTTTTTAATTTCCTCTTCGCTGATAAAAGGATCATAAACAAAAATATTCATTTCTAACCCTTTACATTTTTTAAGTAAACATTTTCCAATTCGACCAAAACCTGCAATTAGGATATTTTTTTTCCATAACTCAATTGTTTTAGGAAGCTTAGTCCTATCACTGAATTTTCCAGTTTTTACACTCTCGTTGTACATATTATTTCTTTTTGCAATGCTGAATAGCATGAATAAAACGTGTTCTGCTACAGCTTGAGCATTTGCTG
The DNA here is from genome assembly GCA_902542235.1 of uncultured Pelagibacteraceae bacterium. Taxonomy (GTDB): domain Bacteria; phylum Pseudomonadota; class Alphaproteobacteria; order Pelagibacterales; family Pelagibacteraceae; genus Pelagibacter. The sequence goes on along the minus strand of CACBTT010000021.1, from coordinate 7,727 downwards.
TAGCTGTAATTGCTAATGTGATATTGTTTTGTTTGGTTGCTTCAAGATCTATATTATCATAACCTACACCATGTCTAGATATTACTTTTAAATTCTTAGCTGAATCTATAATTTCTTTTGACAATTTAGATGTTCTAATACTTATTGCATCACATTCTTTTATTTTATCTTTCAAAAATTCTGTATCCGTATTGTCTACAACTTCAAATTCAAAATTTTTATTTCCTTTTAGCAAATCAATACCATGATTATGTATTGATTCTATTATTAAGATTTTTTTCATACGTAAAAATATATACTTTATTTATTAATAGGATTTAGATAATTCTGATTTCACTGTGCCTTTTAAATTTTCAACTGTATTTTTTGCACCCGCACTTATAAATCTGGAGTCTGCTCCAACTGTTACAAATTGAAAACCTTTTTCAATCATTTTTTTTGCATAGTCAGTACTTCCGTTATGAATTCCAGCAAATATATTGTTTTTTTTTGCATGCTCTAATATTCTAAGTATTTCTGAATAAGCTTTAGTATCCTCACCTTTATCAAAACCAGGCTTTTCTCCTATAGCTAAACTTAAATCAGCAGGTCCTATGTAGATACCATCAAGGCCCGGGGTACTCATAATTTCGTCAAGATTTTCTAAAGCTTCTTTAGTTTCAATCATAGCCATTTTTAATATTTCATCGTTTGCATGATCTGCATAATTAGGCCCTCCGTAGATTAACCCTCTCATTGGACCGAAACTTCTATATCCATCTGGTGGATATTTACATGCTTGAACAAATCTTTCTGCTTCTTTTCGATTACTCACCATTGGGCAAATGATCCCATAACATCCAGCATCTAAAATTTTCATAATTTGACCAGGTTCATTCCAATTAACTCTTGCCAAAGGCACGACTTCTGTCGCTGAAATCACTTGCATCATTGGCATTGCATTGGTGTAATCAACAAGCCCGTGTTGCATATCAATTGTTAACGAGTCCCATCCTTGTTGAGCCATTATTTCTGCCGAAACAGTACTTGGAATTTGTAACCAACCATTGATAACAGCATTGCCATTTTTAATTATTTCTTTGGCTTTATTTTTTCTCATTTACTCAGGTTTTGAGACCCATATGGGTATACTTTATATTAAGGTAATCTTTTATAGCCATAGATCCACCTTCTCGACCATAACCGGTTTGTTTTATTCCACCGAATGGAGCTTCAGCCACTGCAACTGCTGCTGTATTTACTGCTACACAACCGGTTTCCATCATCTCTGATGCTCTATTAGCTTTGTCCATTGAATTTGTATATAAATAGCTACAAAGTCCCAGGTCATTATTATTTGCTCTCTCTACTACTTCGTCAAAATCCTTGAAAGTTAAAACGGGCACTAAGGGACCAAAAGGTTCTTCTTTCATAATTGTAAAATTGTCCTGCACTTCATCAAATACTGTAGGTTCAAAATAATAACCTTTATTAAATCCTGAAGGTCTGCCCCCACCTAAAACAACTTTTGCACCTTCATTCTTTGTAGTTTCGACTAATTTTTCAATCTCCTCCAAACGTTTTGCTGTTGTTAAAGGTCCTAAGTCAGTACCTTCGTCCATACCATTTCCAATTTTTAATTTTTTTGCTCTATCTACAAAAGCATTTACAAATTCTTCTTTTCTTGTTTCTTGAATGTAAAACCTATTTGGAGATATACAAACTTGACCATTGTTACGAAATTTTGCTGTTATTGCCATGTCTGCAACTTTATTCATGTCAACATCGTCAAATACTATAAATGGAGAATGTCCACTTAATTCCATTGTAACTCTTTGAACTTTATCAGCAGCTTTTTTAAGAATTAATTTTCCAACACGTGTTGAGCCGGTTATAGAAACTTTTTTTATTATATCTGAATCAAGTAATTCATTTGATATTTCAGCTGGGTCTCCAGATAGTAAATTGACTACTCCATCAGGAACTCCAGCATCTTTACAAATGTTTACAAGTTCCATAACTGCTCCAGGCGTAATTACATCTGGTTTACAAATAACTGAACAACCAGCAGCCAGTGCAGTTGAAATTTTTCTAGATGCTAAAACTATAGGAAAATTCCATGGCACAAGTGCTGCTACAACACCTACTGGCTGATAGTAAACATGAACTCTTGTTTCTGGAAATCTACTTTGTAATGTTTCACCATAAATTCTCTTAGTTTCTTCTGCATTCCATTCAAATATATCTGCTCCACCACCAACTTCTCCAATTGCTTCTTTAAGAGGTTTTCCAACTTCAAGTGTAAGCCATTTAGCCAATACATCTTTTCTTTCACGCATTAAATCTGCAATTTTTCTTATTACATAAGACCTCTGCCATGGAGTGGTATTTTTCCAAGTTTCGAGTCCTTTCTCTGCTGATTTTAATGCTTTTTGAACGTCAACAGAGGACGCTTTTGATGCTTCTCCTAAAACTTCTTCTGTTGCTGGATTGATAACTTTATAAGTTTCTTTTTTTTCTGCTTGTTGCCACTGACCATCAATGAATTGACCAAAATTGCTATACATATTTTTTAAATTGTGTTTAATTGTTAAAAGTTAAAGATTTATATATAGAATAATGAAAAAAATAAAGCTCACTTGTGCACATGCAATAATAAAACATCTTATTGCTCAAAAAATTTTAATAGACGGTAAAAAAGAGCAGTTATTTGCTGGAGCTTTTGGTATTTTTGGACATGGCAATGTTGCTTGTTTAGGACAAGCTCTACAAGAAAATCAAGATAAATTACCAACTTATAGAGGGCATCATGAGCAAAATATGGCTCTGACAGGAATAGCATATGCTAGAGCTAAAAGAAGAAAACAATTTTTTGTTGCAACTAGTTCAGTTGGACCAGGATCTACAAATATGGTTACAGCCTCGGCTGTTGCTATGAGCAACAGATTACCAATTTTATTTTTACCTGGAGACACATATGCAAACAGAATGCCTGACCCAGTTCTTCAACAAGTTGAGCATTTTAATAATCCTGGCATTACTCAGAATGATGCTTTCAAACCAGTAACAAAATATTTTGATAGAATTACAAGACCAGAACAAATCTTACAAACATTACCTCAAGCAATCCAAACAATGTTAGATCCAGCAGATTGCGGACCAGCTTGCTTATCATTATCACAAGATGTTCAAGGAGAAACATATGAATATCCTGAGGAATTTTTTAAAGAGAGAGTTCACAATATTAGACGACCAAGACCTGATGATTTTCAAATAAAACAAGCAGCTGAGCAAATTAAAAAATCTAAAAATCCTTTATTGATTTCAGGTGGAGGGGTTTTTTACTCTGATGCAATGGAAGATCTAAGTAATTTTGCAATTAAACACAATATACCAGTTACACAAACAGTTATGGGTTACTCTACCATGAAGAGAGATCACTCTCATTTTTTGGGTCCCATAGGTGGTCTTGGTGGCAAAGCAGCAAATAATTTAGCAAAACAAACTGACCTAGCTATTGCTGTTGGAACAAAGTTAGCTGATTTTACAACTGGGTCATGGGCAAATTTTGAGAACCCAGACTTTTCACTTGTTAGTGTTAATGTCTCTAGATTTGATGCTAGCAAACATTTGGCGCAATCAGTAATAGGTGATGCAAAAGTAAGCTTACAAGAGTTATCAAATGCTTTAGGAGATTGGAAAGCACCTGATGAATGGCATAAAAAATCAAGAGATGAATTAAAAAATTGGAATGATTATGTTGATAAAGAAAGTGGACCAACTAATAAAGAACTACCTAGTTATGCACACGCTGTAGGAGCAATATATCGTAATTCAGATCCAACAGACATAGCTGTTACCGCTGCAGGGGGATTGGTTGGAGAAGTTGTACAAATTTGGAGGCCAAAAGAATTAAATACACATGAAACCGAATGGGGTTTTAGTTGTATGAGTTATGAAATTTCTGGTGCATTAGGAGTTAAAATGGCTAACCCAGATAAAGAAGTAATAGCTTTTGTAGGAGATGGATCTTATTTACTTTTTAATTCAGATATTTATTCATCAGTTATAACAAATAATAAATTAATAATAGTTTTATGTGATAATGGAGGCCATGCCGTTATTAATAGGCTACAATTATTTAAAGGTGGAAAAGAATTTAATTGTCTATTTAATAGTTCAAAAGCTCCAAATCTTGTACCTGTTAATTTTGCTAAACATGCAGAGAGTATGGGTGCAAAATCTGAGGAGGTATCATCTATTTCTGAATTAGAGGAAGCATTTAAAAGAGCTAAAAATTCTGATGTGACTTACTTAATTTCAATAAAAACTCATTCTTATGAGTGGCTAGAAGGTTCAGCTTATTGGGAAAGTCCTACTTTAGAAATGCCATCTACAAAAGAAAATGAAGAGGCATTAAAACTTCATAAAGAAGGAAAATCTAAGCAAAGACAAGGTGTCTAAAATTCATGAATAAAGTTTTTAAGGTTGGTCTCATAGGATGTGGCCATATCGCAGAAACATATTTTAGAGGACACCAACATTTTAATAATTTCAAAATAGTTGCTTGTGCGGATATTAATCAAAAAGCAGCTGAAAAATGTGCAAAATTATACAACATCAAATCAATGACTGTTAATGAAATACTAAAAGATAAAGATATCGAGGTAATTTTAAATTTAACAATTCCTCAATCACATTATTCTGTGTCAAAAAAAGTATTAAACGCAGGAAAGCATGTTTATTCAGAAAAACCATTAGCAACATACTTTCAAAAAGGAAAAGAGCTAGTGGCTTTGGCAAAACAAAAAAAATTATACATTGGTAATGCGCCAGATACTTTTCTTGGAGGAGGTGGACAAAAAGCAAAGGAATTAATTGACTCTGATTTGATTGGACAAATCAAACTTGGAAACGCAATCTTTGCATTTCCTGGTGTTGAAAACTTTCATCCAAAACCAGAGTCTTGGTATAAAAAAGAGGGAGGACCAGTCATAGATATGGGTCCTTATTTTTTTACAACGCTTGTTAATCTATTAGGTCCAGCTAAGCAGGTGCAAGGAAGAACATTAACGGCATTTAAAAGAAGAAATTATAGAGCAGGTCCAAATAAAGGAAAAACATTTAAGGTTGAAACACCAACAACTTATTTAGCAACAATTCAATTTCATAATGAAGCAATTATTCAAGTCACTTTATCCTTTGATGTGATAAATCATCAAAGAAATCATATGGAACTTTATGGAACTAAAGGTTCAATTATTGTTCCTGATCCAAATATGTTTGGTGGATCTGTTTATATTTCTGTTACTGAAGGTGGTCGTTGGGGCGAACATAAAACTGATAAAATGCATTTAGGAAAAATAAATGTTACATCTGCAAGTGGTAGATCTAATGAGTCACCAACAAATGCTAACTATAGAAGTGTTGGAATGTCTGAGATGTTATATTCAATTGAAAAAAAGAAAAAACATCGATGTTCAGGAGAACTATCTCTTCATGTTTTAGATATAATTGAGTCTACTATGAAAGCCGCAACAACTGGAGTACCTCAAAAAATAAAAACTAAGTGTGAAAAGCCAAAAAGATTTACAGAAGAAGAAGTAAAAAAAATTCTCTTATAGATCATGAAAGATATTGCAATTGTTGATCCGTATCCAAGAACTATGCAGCTTATTTTTTCAAAACCAAAATTAAATGAGTTAAAAAATAAATTTAAGCTTATTTTCGCACCAAAAACAAATAAACAAAAATTTTATATTAATAATATTCATAAAGCGAAATTTATAATTGGACAGCCTGATCTTCCTAGATTTTTATTAATAAAAGCAAAAAAGTTGAAAGCAGTAATAAATGTCGAAAGTAACTTTCTAGATAATATGGATTATAATTACTGCTTTGATAAAGGTATTCACGTTATTGCAACTTCACCCGTTTTTTCAAAACCAGTAGCAGAAATTGCGCTTGGATTTACACTCTCTATTCTTAGAAATATTCATGGAGCAAATCAAGATTTCATTAATAAAAAGGAAAAGTATGGGCTAGATGGAAATCTTAAGGCTTCATTATTATCAGACAAAAAAATTGGATTATTGGGATTTGGAGACCTAGGGAAGGCTTTGGTTCCATTATTGAAACCATTTTCGAGTAAAATAAATATCTATGATCCCTGGATACCAAACAAAAAAATTATTAATCAAGGATTTAAACCAATTACTCTAAAAAAAATGTTTAAAGAATGTGAAGTTATTTATGTACTTGCTGCAATTACTACAAAAAACAAAGGACTAATTAATAAAAAATTACTCAATCTTATGAAATCAAACTCACTTTTTATACTAATGAGTAGAGCTGCAGTTGTTAATTTTAAAGATTTAAAAAATAGGCTTAAAAAAGGTGATATTTATGCAGCGCTTGATGTTTTTCCAGAAGAACCAGTTAAAAAAAATGACCCAATAAGAAAATTAAAAAATGTTTTATTTTCTGCACACAGAGCGGGTGCTTTAGACGAGGCATTTAAGGAAATGGGCAATATTGTTTTTGAAGATATGAAATTAATTTCAAAAAATCTTAATCCAAGATTTTGTAAAAAAGCTCTAAGAAAAACTGTTCATCTTTTAAGGTCAAAACCTGTTGCAATTAATTAATTTTTTTTTTAATTTAAATTAAATGACTTCAACAAATAAATTGCTCTTAGAGGCCAAAGGTATCACAAAGTATTTTGGAACAATAACTGCTTTAGAAAATGTAAATTTAAAAGTACATGAAGGTGAATGTTTAGGCGTTGTGGGAGATAATGGTGCAGGCAAATCTACACTAATGAAAGTTTTATCTGGTTTGTACAAACCAAGTGCAGGTGCTTTATTTTTTGAGGGCAAAGAACATGTATTAGATAGTCCAAAAGATTCTCAAAATTTAGGATTAGAAATGGTTTATCAAGATCTTGCATTGGCAGGTAATTTACCTATTGGAGAAAATATATTCTTAGGAAGAGAGCCAACAAAAAATATTGGCTTCTTAAAATTTCTAGATTTTAAAAAAATTCAAGAAATGACAAGCGCACACTTAGAGAAACTAAAAATAAATGTAAAAAGTGCTGATCAGAAAGTAGAGGAATTATCTGGAGGACAAAGACAAGCGGTTGCAATAGCCAGGTCAACAGCATTTAATGCCAAAGTTGTTATAATGGATGAACCAACTGCTGCTTTAGCAATAAAAGAAGTTGGAAAAGTATTAGACTTAATTAACAAATTAAAAAGTACTGGTGTAGGTGTTATAGTTATAAGTCATAGAATGGATGATATTTTTACTGTTTGCGACAGAGTGATGGCACTTTTTCAAGGAACAAACTTTGCTGAGTCTCAATTAGATAAAACTTCAAGAGATGAAGTAATTGGTTGGATTATGGGGAAAAAATAAAATGGACGATAAGGAAAAAAAACAAGATAGCTTATATGTAAAACTTATTCCATATTTTGAAAAATATGGGATTTTACTATTATTAGTTATCATGATCTTGGTAATGCATATTTTGCAACCAGATGTCTTCTTGTCTTGGAGAAATGTAACAAACGTATTCAAACAAATATCTTGGCAATCAATGTTAGCTTTAGGTGTTTTTATGGTGATTGTAACTGCGGGTATAGATCTATCGGTTGGCTCAATAATGATGCTATCGTTGATGATTTTAGCAATAGTAGCTAAAGCCGGAGCACCCTGGTTTATAGTTGTTCTAGTACCTTTATTTG
>CACBTT010000020.1 GCA_902542235.1 uncultured Pelagibacteraceae bacterium | reverse complement strand
GGTTTAAATACATTTAATTCAAAATGTCCATGACTACCAGCAACAGTAATTCCTGTATGATTTCCTATAACTTTTGCACATACCATTGTAACCGCTTCACATTGCGTTGGGTTAACTTTTCCAGGCATTATAGATGATCCTGGCTCATTTTCAGGTAGCAATAGTTCACCATAACCAGCTCTAGGTCCCGAGCCTAAAAACCTTATATCATTTGAAATTTTTATTAAAGCAACAGCACATGAATTTAATGAACCTGAAAAATTAACTATCGCATCGTGTGCTGCTAATTCTGAAAATTTATTTGGTGCAGGTTTAAATTTAATCTTACAAAATTTTCTGATCTCATTAATTATCTTTTTATCAAAATTCTTTTTTGAATTTATACCAGTGCCAACAGCTGTACCTCCTTGTGCTAAAAAATAAATATCTTCTAAGCAAAATTTTATTCTATTAATACTTTTTTTAACCTGTTCATGATATCCAGAAAATTCTTGACCTAGTGATAATGGAGTAGCATCTTGAAGATGCGTTCTTCCAATTTTAACGATTTTTTTAAATTCTTTACTTTTTTTTTTCAACGAAATTTCTAATAGCTTTAAGCTTGGTAAAAGTTTATCAATAGTTTCTGTTGCTACAGAAATATGCATTGCAGTTGGAAATACATCATTTGTAGATTGAGATTTGTTAACATGGTCATTTGGGTGAACTGGCTTTTTAGTTCCCTTTTTTACCTTTTAAGATTTCAATAGCTCTATTAGCTATAACCTCGTTTATATTCATATTTGTTTGAGTTCCAGAGCCAGTTTGCCATACTTTAAGAGGGAAATTTTCCTTTAATTTATTAGAAATAACTTCATTAGATGCTTTTATTATTGCACTAGCTACTTTATGAGAAATTAATTTGTCTTTTTTGTGGACTATTGCAGCACTTCTCTTAATTATAGCAATTGATCTAATAATTGATGTTGGAACATTTATTTTACCAATATTAAAAAATTTCATTGATCTTTGAGTTGAGGCACCCCAATATTTATCATTCGGAACGTTTATACCACCAATACTATCAAATTCTTTTCTAGTTTTCATTTATTTGAACAAATAACTAAATAATTTATATACTAGTTTTTATAAATCTTACAGGAGTAAAATGACAAATTTTCAAAAAGTAAAAAACTTTATGGAGACTTTTGGGCAGGAGGTTAAACCAAAACCATCTCTAAGTTCTGATAAAATTAATATGCTTAGGTATAACTTGATAAAAGAAGAGTTAGATGAGTTAAAACAAGCCTTAGATAATAATGACATTCTAGAAGTGGCCGATGCTCTAACAGATATATTATATGTTACTTATGGTGCTGGACATGCATTTGGAATAAATTTAGATGCTTGTTTTGAGGAGGTTCAAAATTCAAATATGAGTAAGTTAGGAAATGATGACAAACCTATTTATAATGATCAGGGTAAAGTTATGAAAGGTCCAAAATATTTTAAACCTAATTTATCTAAATTTATTAAGTAATTTGTAGCCAGCTAGGTTTCTTGATTTTAACTTTAGCAGATCCACAATTAAAAGTTTTGCCAAAATCAAATTTTTCATTCTTAAATTTGATAATAGCATAGGGATAATTATCATTTATTAACACTTTTCCTATTTCATCTTTCTCATCTGATATAATTTCATTTTCTAAATTACCTTCTACTACTTCAATAGGCAGAAGACGTTTACTCAATTTATCTTTTAACTTAATTCTGGCAGTATTCTCTTGGCCCACGTAACAACCTTTTTTAAAATCTATTGCATTTAATTCATCAAAGTTACACTCGATACCAAAAAGTTTATTTTGAAGTTTTTCTGTATTATTTTGTGGAATTCCAAATTCATGACTCAATTTGTAATATTCATCTTTATCCGCACTTTGAAGACCAAGTTTTTTTAATGATAAATATAATTTTTCTAAATTAGTTACTATTCTTGCTCCAAGTTTTATATTTCTAGGATCTAAAAAAATACTATCCTCTCTAAATTTAACTGTACATCCAGCAATAGAACTTGAATTTTCCATATCCAAAAATCTTTCTTTACTAATAACTGCAATTACAAATTCATTACTTAAATTTAAAATTTCTACCTTTGATCTAAGTTTGTATAAATTTAATTGTTTAAATAAATTATCTATACTTTTTTTCTCACAATCTAAAAAATATCCAGACTTATGTTTTAATATATTAAAGTCATACAAATATTTTCCCTGTGGAGTAAGTAAAGCTGAGTAACACGAATTTTTTTCATCAACTTTGTTGATATTATTTGTAACAATATTTTGTAGAAATTCTTTACAATCTTCTCCCGAGATATATAAAAGTCCTCTGTCCTCTAAAATATAAACATTATTTTTTTTCATGATTGATAGTTACTTGAGAATAATATAGTAACGATTTTGTAAAATGTTAGATCTTATTATAAAAAATGGAAAATGTTATATTGATGGAAAACTTAATAAGACTAACATTGGTATTCAGAATGGAAAAATCTCATTAATTGGTGATTTAAGTAACGAGCAAAACAAAGAAACCATTGATGCAAGCGGTTTAGTAGTTCTACCTGGTTGCATGGATACTCAAGTTCATTTCCGTGAGCCTGGGTCAACTAATGCAGAGGACTTACATACTGGAAGTATAGCAGCTATTGCTGGTGGTATTACGAGTGTTTTTGAGATGCCAAATACAAATCCCCCAACAGCAAATATGAAAGAATTTAATAATAAGCTAAATCTTGCAAAAAATAGGATGTATTCAAATTATGCTTTTTATTTTGGAGCAACTCCAGATAATTCAACTGATTTAGCAAAGCTTAAAGGTTTAGATGGTTGTTGTGGTGTAAAGCTTTTTGCTGGTTCCTCAACTGGAAATCTTTTAGTTGATAAAGAAGAAGATATTGAAAAAGTATTTCAAAATACTTCAAAAATAGTTGCTGTACATTCTGAAGATGAAGAAATAATTAATTTAAGAAAAAAATTAATTGAAAAAGGCAATGTTCATACTCATCCTGTATGGAGGAATGAAGAATGTGCAATGTCATCTACAAGAAGGATTGTTAGGATTGCAAAAAGACTTAATAAAAAAGCACATATATTACATGTGACAACAAAAGAAGAAGTAGACTTCCTTTCACAAAATAAAGGAAACATAACTTTTGAAATTACGCCTCAGCATCTAACAATGTATGCACCAGATTGTTATGACAAACTTGGAACCTTTGCACAGATGAACCCTCCTTTGAGAGACAAGTCTCATTATGATAGATTGTGGTACGCTATTCGAAATAATTATAACGATACTATTGGTTCAGACCATGCGCCTCATTTAAAAGAAAACAAATTAAAAGAATATCCCCAGTCACCATCTGGTATGCCAGGCGTACAAACTCTATTACCCGTTATGCTAAATCATGTGAATGATAAAAAACTTACGTTAGATCAGCTAATTAAACTTCTTTGTGAAAACCCAGTTTCTGTATTTGGTATTAAAAATAAAGGTTTTATAAAAAAAGATTATGATGCTGATTTTACAATAATAGATATGAATAGAACGATTGAAATTAAAAATGAAGATATTCACAGTAAGTGTGGATGGAGCCCATTTGATGGCTACAAATTTAAAGGTTCACCGGTTTACACAATTATTAATGGAGATATTAAAATGAAAGAAGATGAAATTTTAGGAGATCCATCTGGAAAACCAATTCTGTTTGATTGAGTTATATAGTTCTACTTGAATATATATTAACAAGTGTTACTCCAACAACAATAAGAAACATACCCAATATAGCTTGCCAGCTTAAGGATTGTTTAAAAAAAATATATCCCAAGATTGCGATAGTAAAAATACCAAGTCCGCTCCATGTTCCATAAACAATCGCAATAGGTAATTTATCAACAACAAAAGTGAGCAAATAAAAAGCGGATAAATAAAATACAGCTAAAAACACTGTTGGTGTTACTTTTGTAAAGTTTTGAGTAACAGGAAGAAGCATTGTTCCACATACTTCACAAAAAATTGCTCCTACTAAAAAAAGATATGTCTTTAGCATTATTTTAAAATACTGCTATTTATTAAGTCTTCTTTTATCTCATCAAGGATGGCAGGATCATCAATTGTTGCAGGCATTTTATATTCTTCTTTGTCAGCAATTTTTCTAATTGTTCCTCTTAAAACTTTTCCAGATCTAGTTTTTGGTAATCTTTTAACAACAATTACTATTTTAAAAGCTGCAACAGGTCCGACTTTATCTCTAACCATTTGAACACATTCTTTTGAAATAGTCTCATTATCCTTAGAAACTCCTGCTTTTAGAGCAATTAAACCAATTGGTAATTGTCCTTTCAGCTGATCTTTTATTCCTATTACTGCACATTCAGCAACAGACTGATGTTCAGACAAAACTTCTTCTATTGCACCAGTTGAAAGTCTATGACCTGCCACATTTATTATGTCATCTGTTCTAGACATAATCCAAATATATCCATCATCATCAATATGACCCGCATCATAAGTTTGATAGTAACCATTATAATTTGACATATAGTTTTCTTTATATCTCTCATCTGCATTCCACAAAGTTGGGAAAGTTCCCGGAGGAAGTGGAAGTTTAACCACAATATCTCCCATCTCATTTGGTTTTGCTATTGTTTGATCTGGTTTAATTATTTTTACATCATATCCAGGGACTGCTTTACAAGCTGACCCATATTTAGTTTCTTGCATTTCAATTCCTGTACAGTTTGAACTTATCGCCCAACTCGTTTCAGTTTGCCACCAATGATCAATTACAGGAACCTTAAGTAAATTTTCTGCCCATTTAATTGTATCTGGATCTGCTCTTTCACCTGCCAAAAATAATGACTCAAATGAACTTAAATCATATTTAGAAAAAAATTTACCTTCTGGATCTTCTTTCTTTATTGCCCTAAATGCTGTTGGAGCAGTAAATAAAGATTTGATTTTATATTCTGAGATTATTTTCCAGAATACTCCAGCATCAGGAGTGCCAACAGGTTTGCCCTCAAATAAAAGAGTTGCACAACCTTTGAATAATGGAGCATAGACAATATAAGAGTGTCCTACTATCCAACCAATATCACTTGCTGACCACCAAACATCGTCTTTATCGATGTTATAAATATTTTTCATTGTCCATTTAAGAGCGACTATGTGACCACCAATATCTCTAACTATCCCTTTCGGAATACCTGTGGTCCCTGAAGTATAAAGGATGTAAGCATAATCATTAGCGCCCATCTCAACACAATCTTTATCATTAGCTCCAGATAGTGCTTCTTCCCAACTTATTTCTAATGGTTTATTTAATTTTACTTCGTTATCTTTTCTTTGAAATAATATTACTTTTTGAACTTGGTGATTTGCTAATTTTAAAGCCCCATCTACAAGTGGTTTGTATTCTACTGTTCTTCCAGGTTCAAATCCACACGATGCTGTGATTAAAATTTTAGCTTTACTATCATCAATTCTACTAGCTAATTCATTTGATGCAAAACCACCGAATACAACAGAGTGAATTGCTCCAATTCTCCCACATGCTAGCATAGCAACCACCGCCTCTGGTATCATTGGCATATAAATTATTACTCGATCTCCTTTTTGAACTCCCTGTTTATCTAAAGCTCCTGCAAATTTAGAGACTTTTTCTTTTAATTCTCTGAAAGTAAATTTTGATTTATTACCTGTAATTGGGCTGTCATAGATTAAAGCTGTTTTATCACCTCTCCCTTGATCAATATGAAGGTCTAAGGCGTTGTAGCATGTATTTGTTACACCATCTTCAAACCATTTATAGAACGGAGGGTTGTCTTTTTTTAAAATCTTAGTTGGTTTTTTGAACCAAAACACATCTTCAGAAACTTTCTGCCAAAATTCCTCAGGATTTTTTAGAGATTCGTCGTAAATTCCTTTATAATTTCCTGTCATTTTGATTTGCTTTTTGATGTCATTTTTCTATAGAATTTATGCAACAGGTTGTATTTAATTTTAAAAAGTCAGTAAAATCAACACTTATAACGCGGCAAAAAGTCTTCAACAAACTAATTTAATTTGATATTAAGCCCCTAACTTTGGATAAACCTTTGTGGTTTGTCCGTAGTTTAAATTTAAACTAAAAAAAACTAACGAGAGGGAGTTTTTTATGAAAAAACTTAAAATGTTTGCATTAGCAGCAGTGGCTCTATTTGGTCTTACTGGTGCAGCAAACGCAGCAACTGCTATGTTAGCTTCTGACGACTTCGTTGGGATTTCCTTTTGGGTAATCGCAATGGGTATGGCAGCGGCTACAGTATTCTTCTTCATGGAAAGAAATACTGTTGCAGCAGGCTGGAAAACTTCAGTAACAGTAGCTGGTCTTGTAACTGGTGTTGCATTCATTCACTACATGTACATGAGAGATGTATGGGTAATGACTGGAGATTCTCCAACAGTATATAGATATATTGATTGGTTAATCACTGTACCATTACAGATGATCGAGTTTTACTTAATTCTAGCAGCAGTTAAGAAAATCCCAGGAGCAATCTTCTGGAGATTATTAATTGGTTCGCTTGTGATGTTAATTGGTGGATACTTAGGAGAAGCAGGTTACATCAATGCTATGCTTGGTTTCATAGTCGGTATGGCTGGATGGATCTACATCTTATATGAAGTATTCTCTGGTGAAGCTGGAAAAATTGCAGCAAAAACTGGAAACAAGCCGTTAGCAACTGCATGGGGTGCTATGAGAATGATCGTAACAATCGGTTGGGCTATTTACCCATTAGGTTACATTTTTGGTTACCTAGTAGGTGGAGTAGACGCTAACTCATTGAACGTGATTTACAACTTAGCAGACTTCATCAACAAAATTGCTTTTGGTCTAGTAATCTGGTCAGCAGCAGTTTCACAAGGTGGAGCACGAGCTAGATAATTAGCTTTTAATATTAAAAAAAGGCGGGTGTGCTAAAACATACCTGCCTTTTTTTTTTAGTGCTTATTTTTAATTTGACAGTAAGATTATATTTCAAAAATTTGCCTCAGTCGCAAATTAGTTTATAAGAATTATTATTAAATAATGGCTAATATTAAATATATTGAATTTAATGGAAAAGAGCACAAGGTAAATGTTCCTAACGGGCTAAGCGTTATGGAGGGTGCTGTTCAAAATAATATTCCAGGAATTGATGCAGATTGTGGTGGAGGTATGTCATGTGCTACTTGCCATGTTTATATCAATGATGATGAGTGGTTTAAAAAATTACCAAAAAAGGAGATGGGCGAAGATGATATGTTGGATCAAGCTTATGATCCTAAATTAAACAGTAGATTAAGTTGTCAAATAATAGTCTCAGAAGAACTTGATGGTTTAGTTGTTCAATTACCAGAGAAACAAGGTTAATGATAAAAACAGACGTAGTAATTATTGGCGCAGGTCCAACCGGTTTATTTTGTGCACACCAGATTGGCATAATCGGATTGAAATGTGAGTTAGTAGATAATCTAGATAAAATTGGAGGTCAGTGTATCGAACTCTATCCTGATAAACCAATATATGATATTCCAGCTGTGCCAGAGTGCACAGGTGAAGAGCTTACAAATAATTTAGTTCAACAGATTAAACCCTTTAATTTTAATTTTCATCTAAGTGATAGAGTACAAGAACTAAAAAATAACAATGATAAATGGATTGTAAAAACGTTAAGCGGAAAAGAATTTGAAGCATATAATGTAGTTATTGCAGGTGGAGTGGGCTCTTTTGAGCCTAGAAAATTTCCAATAAAAAGTGCAGAAAAATTTGATGGAAAATCTGTATTATATTCAGTTAAAGACAAAAATATTTTTAAAGATAAATCATTAGTAATTTTTGGTGGGGGTGATAGCGCTCTTGATTGGGCAATTGAATTATCAAATTCATCTAAAGTTACTCTTGTTCATAGAAGAGATGAATTTAGAGGCGCACCGGCTAGTGTTCAAAAAATTAAGGAGCTCAATGACAAAAATGTTATAGATGTTATTACCAAACATTCTATAGAAGAAGTTAAAGGTAATGGTTCATTAGAAAGTGTGGATATAAAAAGTGAGTCTGGTGAAATTAAGAATATAAAAACAGATTATGTTTTAGGTTTCTTTGGCTTAATAATGAAATTAGGTCCCATAGCGGACTGGGGTCTTAATTTAGATAAAAAAACTATTCCGGTAAATACTGAAAATTTTGAGACAAATAAAAAAGGTATATTTGCAATTGGGGATATCTGCTCATATCCAGGAAAATTAAAACTTATTTTATCTGGATTTCATGAGGGAGCACTAGCTGCGAGAGGCTGTTTTAGATATGCAAGACCTGATGAAAAGTACCGATTTGAATTTACAACTGCTTCAAGCACTATCAAAGATAGATTAGGTATAAAAGAGTGATTGAACTATTTACTGCTGATACTCCTAATGGGTGGAAAATTAGCATAATGCTCGAGGAAATTGATTTTAAATACAAACTTACAAAAGTTAATTTGAGTGGAGATCAATTTAAACCAGAATTTAAAAAAATAAGTCCTTTTAATAAAATTCCTGTAATTATAGATCATGAGAATGATAAGACTGTATTCGAGTCTGGGGTTATACTTATGTATTTGGGCGAGAAAAGTAAAAAACTATATCCGGAAGCAGATAGGTTAGAGATAAATCAGTGGTTGATGGCTCAAATGGCTATTGTTGGTCCAATGATAGGTCAACATCACCAGTTTCATTATTACCACCAAGGAAAAAGTGAGTGGGGTGAAGAAAGATACTTCAAAATCACCAGAAAGATTTATGAAGATCTTGAGGCTAGATTGGCTCAAAGTAAGTTTTTAGCAAATGATAAATACTCTATTGCTGATATTGCTACATGGTCTTGGATTGCAAGACATAAAAGACACGATATTGGATTAAATAATTTTGAAAACCTATCTAGGTGGTTTGTTGAAATTGCTGAACGCCCAGCTGTAGTAAAAGGGTTTAAAGCATTAAACAAAGATGCTGAAATAGATTTTCCTTAATCGTCAGCGTAAACTTTTTCGTCTTTTTCGTGTTTTTCTTGAGCTGCAATGCAAAGAGTTGCAACTGGTCTTGCCATTAATCTTTTTAAACCAATAGGCTCACCAGTTTCTTCACAAAAGCCATAAGTTCCATCTTGAATTTTCTTTAATGCGCCATCTATTTTAGAAATTAATTTGATTTGTCTATTAATAGCTCTCATCTCTACATTTTTCTCAGTGTATGAGCTTGCTTGATCAACTATGTCAGCTGATGCACTATTATCATCCATGGATGCTTGAAAAATCGCCTCATTATTAGATCTCTTTAAATCTTTTTTCCACTCCATTAATTTCATCTTAAAATACGCTAAATGTTTAGCACACATGTATTTCTCTTTTTCTTTTGGAGTATAAGTTTTTGAAATTCTTACCATGCTTAGCTATTTTGAGTTGGTGAATATATTCATGAATAAATAAGTGTCAAGAACGGTTTATTCATATACATTGATAAAAATGGCCTTAAACAAAAGAAATATAAATAATATTTTTTATATTTTTGTAACGACTCACTTAATTCTATGGACAGTTGTTCCAACTATCACAAACTCAAATTTACCTTTGGATACAATTGAAGCTTTGGCTTGGGGTAGTAATTTAGATTGGGGATTTAATAAACATCCTCCATTGAGTGCATTGTTTCCAGAAGTTTTTTTTCAAATATTTGGACCACAAGATTGGGCTTATTATTTTTTAAGTCAAATTTTTGTAGTGATATCTTTTTTCATCATTTTTAAACTATCACAGGAAATTCTTAATGATGGCACTTTGAGTTTGTTATCAGTTTTTCTCATTGAAGCGATATATTTCTATAATTTTACGACTCCAGAATTTAATGTAAATGTTTGTCAATTACCTTTTTGGTGTTTAACTGTTTATTTTGCCTGGAAAATATACAATAGTAAAAAAATTGAGCTTTATGATTGTATTTTATTAGGAGCCGTAGCAGCCTTCGGTATTTTATCTAAATATCTTTTTATATATTTATTAGTAGCAATAGATTTATTGTTTGCATATTTAATATTTTTTAAAAAATCAAAAAAGTTTGATTTTAAATATTTAGTTTCTTTAGAAGTATTTTTTGTAATTTTAATTCCGCATATAATTTGGTTATTCAACAACGATTTTATTACGATCAAGTATGGTTTTGCTCGTGCAGGTTTGGATGAAGGGCAGATGATAAATCATCTTAAATATCCATTGATATTCACATTGAAACAAATTGGTATTTTAGTGCCATTTTTAATTCTAGTCTGGCTACTAATAAAAAAAATTCCAAAAAAATTTAATTTAAAAGATGAAAAACTTTTATTTTTAATTTTTATTAATGTGGTCCCAATTGTTCTGGTTTTTATGACAGCTTTAATAACCGGATCAAAAATTAGAACTATGTGGATGACCCCTTTTTACCTATTCTTTGGAACTTTATTTATTTATCTTATGAAAGATCAAATAAACATTAAGAAACTAAATTCCTTTTTAATAGGATTTATATTTATATTTTTATTATCTCCAATTTTGTATGGTTATGTCTCAATATCTCAGACTGATAAAAGGACAGATTATCCTGGGAGAGACATAGCTATAAAAGTTCAAATGGCATGGTACGAAAAACATGATGAACCTATTAAATATGTGCTTGGTGATGAATGGGTAGCTGGAAATTTATCATATCACATTAATTCAAGGCCTATTTGGAAAGGCTTTGTTACAAAGCAAAAATTGAATTCATTTGATAAATATATGTGTATTGATAAGATTTGTGTTGGATCGTAGATATGAAATTCAATAAAAACATACTTTTTATCGTCTTTATTGTTGTAATAATAGAGCTGTCTGGACATGGAATTGTGGCCTCTTTGCTGAGGTTGCTTGCAAGTTAAATAAATGAAAATTACTATTTTAACACCAGTTTACAATGACTGGAAATCAGCTTCAAAATTAATTGAAGAAATAAATACAATTGTAAAAGACTTAGATGCAGAATTTTCTCTTGTTATTGTCAATGATGCATCAACTGAGGAAAAACCAACCATTATCTCCAATACAGAAAATTTATTATCGATTGAAATTTTAAATATTAAAAACAATCAAGGACATGGAAGATGTATTGCAACAGGACTTAAACATATATTTCAAAATAAAGAATTTGATTATGTAATTCCAATGGATTCAGATGGTGAAGATAGACCTGAAGAAATCAAAAGTTTTCTTGAGTATATTAATTATGATGAAGGAAAACCAATCGTAGGAGAAAGAGTAAAAAGATCTGAAAATATTATTTTTAAAACTTGTTACCATCTACATAAAATAATTACTTATGTATTTACTGGTCATTCGATAAAATTTGGAAATTATACGTGTCTTCCAAAGTCAACTGTTGAGAAATTAATAAACGATAAATCTACTTGGTGCAGCTTTTCAGGAGCATTAGCAAAATTAGAGAAAGATAGATCTTCATCTCCTTCAGAAAGAGGTAAAAGATATTTTGGTCCTTCTAAAATGAGTTTTAAAAATTTAATTAAGCATTCTTTAGCAATCATAGCTGTTTTTAAA
>CACBTT010000019.1 GCA_902542235.1 uncultured Pelagibacteraceae bacterium | reverse complement strand
TGATTTTATTGTCATTTTTATAATTATTATACTTTGACCAACCGTTAAAACCAAAATTTAGTATTACTTTTTTCTTTTCAACTTTATTTGTTATAAATATGGGTCCAGAATCTCTTAACCATATCCTATCAGTTTTAATATAGTGGAAGTTAATATTTTTAATTTTATTAAGTTTTATTAATTTTTTTATATTTTTTATATTTTTGCTAACGATTAAGTTAACTTTCTGATTTTTTGAAATTTTTTTTATAATCTTTAAAATTACTTCAGGTATAAATTGATATAATCCAGGCCAATCATTTTTATTATAAGGCCAAGCAATCCAAACTGAATTTTGAGGCTCCCATTCAGCCGGCATTCTAAATCCATTAAAGTTTTCATTCATCTGCAGGATTTTTTAGTATACCTTTATAAAAATCGATTCTTCTATCCCTTAAAAAAGGCCAATGCTCTCTGGCTGAATCAATTTTTTTATAGTTTATTTCACGAATTAAAATTTCTTCTTTTTTATTCCCAAGTTTTCCAATTATTTGCCCACTAGGATCTATAATCATTGAGTTTCCCCAGAATTCTATTTTCTTCTTACCTTTTTTTTCTGTTCCAACTCTATTTATAGCAACCACATAAGTACCATTTGCGATTGCGTGAGATTTTTGCATTGTTATCCAAGAGTCTAGTTGAGATTTTCCAAATTTCTTTTTCTCTTTAGGATGCCATCCAATAGCAGTAGGATAAAAAATTATTTGTGCACCTTTAAGTGCAGTCAATCTTGCAGCTTCCGGGAACCATTGATCCCAACAAATTAAAGGTCCAATTTTACCAAATTTTGTTTTAACAGATTTAAAACCTAAATCTCCAGGAGTAAAATAAAATTTTTCATAATAACCAGGATCATCTGGTATATGCATTTTTCTATATTTCGATAAAATTTTACCTTTCTCGCTAATAACGATACTAGTATTATGATAGAAGCCATGTGTTTTTTTTTCAAATAATGAAATCATTAATACTATTTGTAAATCTTTGGCTAATTCACAAAATATTTTTGTAGTTCTACCAGGTATTTTTTCTGCTAGCTTAAAGTTGGAATGACTTTCTGTTTGACAAAAATAATTTGATAAAAATAGTTCTGGCACACAAATTATTTTAGCTTTTTTTGATGCTGCTTTTTTTATATTTTTAATAGCTGAATTTATATTTTTTTGAATATTATCTGAAATTTTGCTTTGAATAATTCCAATTTTTACTTTTTTGATCATCAATCAAAATATTTTGGAAAAGTTTTTTCTGTCTCTATTTTTCCACTCTCCAGTATGATAGGCGTCACTTGCTATTAATGGTAAAACACTGGTAGCTTCAGCAAATACCATTTGTTCTTTGGTAGTATCAACCTTACCCCATGAACTTGCTTCTTTTAATGTTGAACTACTGCAAGCTCCATCTCTTGAGTCAGCAACAGTAATTTGTATTGCATATTTGTGCATATCTACATTTTTTCCCAAAAGTTCAGCACAAATTACCGTGTCTTGTATAAAGTTTTTAGGAACTCCACCACCAATCATAAATAATCCCGATCCTTTAGATTTAATTTTAATCTCTGTTAATTCTCTAAATTCTCTAATTGAGTCTATTGTAATATGATTTTTTGGATTTCTCTCTTGATGCATGACTAATCCAAAACCTGCACTTGAGTCTGTAAATGCAGGACAGAATATAGGTACATCGTTATCAAAAGCTGTTTCAATTAAAGAACCTTTCTTTTTAGAATTAGTTTTTAGATATTTGCCAATCTCTTTAATAAATTCTCTCGATGTGTAAGACTTCGGCTCAAGTTTGTCTGCTATTTCTCCTATTGTTTTATCACAAACCTGGAGCTCCTCTTCATCGATGTAAGTATCATAAATCCTATCTATGTAATTGTCTCTAAGTTCATTATCATTTTGATATTGTGATCCTTGGTAATGTTTAAATCCAAGCGCTTCAAAAAAATCCATATCTATTATAGATGCTCCAGTTGCTACAATTGCATCTACCATGTTGTATTTAACCATATCTCTATAAATATGCATACATCCAGCGGCAGAAGTAGACCCTGCAAGAGTTAAGAATATTGTACAATCTTTATCTTTAAGCATTTCATTATATATCTTGGATGCATTAGCAGTTTCTCTTGAAACAAAAGACATTTTTTCCATAGAAGATATAATTTTTCTAGAGTCAAAAGATGTAATATCAATATGTTCAACCTCTTTACTTAAAAAGTCTTTTTTTCTGTTATGATTAAGATTTTTTGTATCTGACATTATGCAACAAGAAACTCTTTATTTGTTTCTTTGTCATACATCGTCATTATTGGATCATCACAAACTTCGTAAATACTATCAGAATAATATCCATTAAATTGAGTTCTAAATGTCAATCCGTATGCTCCTAATTGACCTAATTCAATGTAATCACCTTCTTTAATATTATTAGGTAGAATAAAAGGTCCCTTCATATAATCCATGCTATCACATGTTGGTCCATAAAAATCAAATGAAGTCAATTTTTTTGAAATAATTCTTCCACTTGTAATTATCCTTGATGGATAAACTATATTAGGCACACCTGCATCAAATAAAGTTCCATATGTTCCATCATTAATATATAGCTTTTGTTTTTTTCTTAAGTTTACTCTCACAATTGTCGAACCACTTTCTGCAACAATTGCTCGACCTGGCTCACATATAATTTCTGGTTTTTTTTCTAATTTTAATTTATTTAATGAATTTTTTATTTCCTCAAAATAAGAGTCTAATGATTGAGGAACTAAGTCAGGATAGATTGTTGGAAATCCTCCACCTATATTTATAACATCTGGAACTATTTTTGTTTTTTTTATTA
This sequence comes from uncultured Pelagibacteraceae bacterium, assembly GCA_902542235.1. Classification (GTDB taxonomy): domain Bacteria; phylum Pseudomonadota; class Alphaproteobacteria; order Pelagibacterales; family Pelagibacteraceae; genus Pelagibacter. The sequence continues at coordinate 10,028 of CACBTT010000019.1, read as the reverse complement.
TATATTTAATTTCATTAATCCCTTTTGAATAGGATATTGGATGCATACATTGAGAACCTACATGAAAACTTAATCCTATTTTTTTTGCATACTGTTTTGTTAATCTATAAAGCCCTATTGCTTCAGAAGTTTGTGCGCCAAATTTTTTAGATAAATCTATTTCTGCGTGTTCATTAGAAACTGCAACTCTCACAAATAACTCTAAATCCTTAGCTTGATTAGTACTATTAAGAATTTTTATTAATTCATCTTTTGTATCTATTGAATAAGTCTTAATATTATATTTGAAATATGCTTCGTTTATACTTTCCTTGCTTTTTACAGTATGCATGTAGGAGCATTTTGCATCTGGGCTAACACTTCTAATTTCCTCAACTTCTTTAATTGAAGCGATATCAAAATCATTAATTCCGCTTTCCACTATAGTTTTTAATACTAATGGATGCGGGTTAGTTTTAACTGCATATAGGATTTTACCATGAAATTTATTCTGAAAAAATTTAGAAGCTATGTTTATAGAATCTCTTCTAATACAATAAACAGGTTCTGTTGGTTTCAGTTGATTTACTAATTTATCAACTGATTTAAATTTTTGCATTTAAAGCTCCAAAAAAAATTTAACAAAAAAAACCGGCATATCTGCTATGCAAGTTTATATAAAACGAGCATTTATGCAGAAAATGAGCCAATGTAAAGTAAAAATGTACCCTTGAAATAATTTAGAATGTTTCCATATAAGGCCAATGCCAGAAGCAGAAGAATTAAAAAAAATAACAGAATTTGAGGATAAATCTCTACTTATAGTAGATGATGATAACCCTTTTAGAGAAAGACTAGCTCGAGCAATGGAGAAAAAGGGCTTTTCTGTTTCACAAGCAGAGGGTGTAAAAATTGGAATAGAGTCTGTGAAATCAAAAAAACCTGCTTTTGCAGTTGTTGACTTGAGACTAAACGATGGAAACGGACTAGAAGTTGTAAAAGAAATCCAGAAAAATAACTCAGAGAGCAGAATAGTGATGCTTACTGGTTATGGAAATATACCAACTGCAGTAGCAGCCATTAAAGAAGGTGCAATAGACTATTTAGCTAAACCAGCAGATGCTGATGACGTAGAAAAAGCACTTTTAGCTGATCCAAATAAAAAAGCTGCTCCACCAGAAAATCCGATGTCAGCCGATAGAGTTAAATGGGAACATATTCACAGAGTTTTTGAATTATGTAACAGAAATGTATCTGAGACTGCGCGAAGACTTAAAATGCATCGAAGAACACTTCAAAGAATTCTATCAAAAAGATCTCCAAGGTAATTCTAAATATATTTTCTAAGTTTAATAATTTTATTAACTAAAGCTGTTAGTAATAATATCTTAAATAATTCAGCATAAAGAAATGGGTAAACACCAAATTCTAATATTGGTTTATCCCAACCGATTAAATTTCCAAGCCACAAAATACCCAAAATATATATTACTGATGTTGCAATTATAATTTTTAAAAAATTTAATATATGGTTTTTATCATATGTAAATATGCCTGCTATCAGACATGCAAATATAAAACCTATTAAATATCCCATTGTGGGACCAACAAAATAAGCTAATCCTATACCTTTCTCTGGTGAGTTAGAAAATACCGGTAATCCCATAATTCCTTCTATCAAATAAAAAACTACCGAAAGTACCCCGACTTTATATCCAAAGGAAATTCCTAAAAACAAAACTATAAATGTTTGCATAGTCATTGGAACTGGATAAAAAGGTATTTTAATTTTTGCAGATATTGTCAATAAAATAGAACCTATTAATGCAAATATTATGATTTTAATTATTTTATTATTAGAAATTGAATTTACTAATTCCATTAGCTTTAAATTACTATTTTAATAAAGTTTAATCCACTAATATTTATTAACAGGATATTTTATTCTTACTATAATACGTCAATTTATTATAAATTAAGTTATGGGTAAAATTAAAAAAACAGATCATTTCTATCTTATTGATGGGTCCGGATACATATTTAGAGCCTATTATGCATTGCCACCATTAACACGAAAAAGTGATGGTTTGCCAGTAGGAGCAGTAAGTGGATTTTGCAACATGCTGTTTAAATTATTAGAGGACTCTAAATCTAGCGAAAATTTAGAAAAACCAACTCATTTTGCAGTAATCTTTGACTCTGCAAGAAAGAATTTTCGAAACGAAATATATTCAGATTATAAAGGAAATAGGTCTGATGCTCCCGATGATCTAATTCCACAATTCGATTATATCAGAAAGTCAGTATTAGCATTCAATTTACCCTCTATAGAAATGTTAAATTACGAGGCTGATGATTTGATAGCCACCTATGTAGAGCAAATATTAGACGAAGGTGCAAAGGTTACAATTGTATCATCTGACAAAGATTTAATGCAACTTTTCAAAAAAAAGGTTCGTATATACGATCCAATGAAGAATAAATTTATATCTAATGACGATGTAATCAATAAATTTGGGGTTGGTCCGGATAAAGTAATTGACGTTCAATCACTAGCAGGGGATAGTACAGACAATGTACCTGGTGTTCCAGGTATTGGTGTGAAAACAGCAGCAGAATTAATTAAGGAATATGGAAATTTAGAAAACCTTCTCAAAAACGCAAATAAAATAAAACAGAATAAAAGAAGAGAAACACTTTTAGAAAATAAAGATAAGGCTCTGGTAAGTAAAAAACTGGTAACATTAAAAAATGATGTTCCGGTGAAAGAAAAATTAACTGACTTTGTTTTAAAAAAAGTAGACGTAGACAAGTTATACAATTTTTTGAGAGAAATGGAATTTAATAGGTTATTGAGTTCGGCAATTTCGACGTATGGTCAATCCAAATTTAGTGATGAAATAGAAGTCAAAAAAGAAACATCTAAAATATCAAAAGATAAATATTTTTTGGTAAAAAATTTATCTGAAATAAAAGATTGGATGCAAGAAGCCGAAGAAGCTGGTGAATTTTCTATTGATACTGAAACAGATTCTCTTGACCCACATCAGGCAAATTTAGTTGGTATCTCAATTTCTAGCAAAATAGGTAAAGCTTGTTACATTCCAACAGGTCATATTGATAAAAATAATCTAAATGAAAAAGAGGTTTTGAAAATTTTAAAACCATATTTAGAGGATAAAAGTTTAAAAAAAATTGGGCAAAATATTAAATTCGATTACATAATATTTCGTAGAAGGGATATAGATATTCAAAGCATGGAAGATACAATGTTGATGTCATACGTTTTAGATGCTGGGAAAAATAGACATAATATGGATACCCTTTCAGATATTCATCTTGGTCACAAAACAATTAAATATAAAGATCTTGTTGGATCTGGAAAAAAAGAAATTAAATTCAGTCAAGTAGAGTTAAATATTGCAAAAGATTATGCGGCAGAAGATGCTGATATAACTTACCGTTTATATAAAATATTTTTGAAATCGCTTAAATCAGAAAAATTACTAAATATTTATGAAATTTTCGAAAAACCTTTAATTAAAATTTTAGCATCAATGGAAATCAATGGCATAAAATTGGATAATAATTTTCTTAAAAAATTATCTGTTAAGTTTGAAAAAAAACTACAAGATTTAGAAAAACAAATTTTTAAAATTTCAAAAAAAAAATTTAATATTGCATCGACTAAACAGTTGGGTGAAATAATGTATAATGACCTCAAAATAGCATCGTTAAAAAAGACTAAAAAAGGGAGTTTTGCAACTGGTGCAGCAGTTCTAGAGGATTTAGCTTACAAAGGGAATGAATTTCCTAAATTGGTTTTAGAATGGAGGCAATCTAGTAAATTGAAAAATACATATTCAGATTCTTTGCCAGAGCATTTAAATCCCAATACAAAAAGAGTGCATACATCTTTTCTGTTAGCAGCAACTACAACAGGTAGACTTGCATCTAGTGATCCAAATTTACAAAATATTCCTATTAAAACTGAGGAGGGCAAAGATATTCGTAAAGCCTTCATATCAGAAAAAAATAAAAAACTTATATCAGCAGACTATAATCAAATCGAAATGAGAATTTTGGCTGATTTAGCTGATGTAAAAGAACTAAAAAAAGCTTTTAAAAATAATGAGGATATTCACTCATTAACTGCTAGCCAGGTTTTTGGTGCAGACATAAAAAAAATTGATGCTGATATGAGGAGAAAAGCGAAAGCTATTAATTTTGGAATAATTTATGGAATATCTCAATATGGTTTGGCCAAACAAATTGGTGTATCAAACAATGAAGCCGAAGAATTTCTAAATTCATATTTTATTAAATTTCCAGAAATTAAAGAATATATGAATAACACAATTAAATTCTGTAGAAAAAGTGGATATGTAAGAAATATTTTTGGTCGAAAAACTCATATTCCAGGAATCAATGACAAGAATTTTAATGTTAGAAATTTTCAAGAAAGGGCAGCTATAAATGCACCTATCCAAGGATCTGCATCAGAAATAATGCGACTTGCCATGATTAGAATCAACGATGAGCTTGATACTAAAAAAACAAATGAATTTAATATGTTACTTCAAATTCACGATGAATTGATTTTTGAGGTAATTGATAATGGTACTAAATCTGCTTCGAAGAAAATTAAAGACATTATGACAAGTGTGAAAGATAGTGATTTGCATTCATTTTCAATACCATTATCGGTAGATGTAAACATAGGTGATAACTGGGGAGAGCTTCATTAATAAACATTTAATTGCCCAATTTTAAACATTTTAGTATTTTTATAGTTAAACATGAAACAAACAATTGCCCTTGTTGACGATGATAGAAATATATTAACTAGTTTAAGTATTGCTCTAGAGAAAGAGGGTTTTAATATTCAAACTTATTTGGATGGAGAAAGTGCCTTAATAGGTTTGTCAAGAAATCCACCAGACCTTGCAGTTATAGATATTAAAATGCCAAGAATGGATGGAGAAGAATTGTTAAAAAAATTGAGAAAAAAAACATCTATGCCCGTTATCTTTTTAACTTCAAAAGATGAAGAGGTAGATGAGCTCTTAGGACTAAAACTAGGGGCTGATGATTTTGTAAAAAAATCAGGTGGCTTTTCAACTAAAGTTCTTATTGAAAGAATTCGTGTCCAACTTAGAAAAAAAGAAAATAATTTAGAGGATAATAGAAATATAATTTCACATGGAAAATTAAAACTTGACCCTTCACAGCTAGAGTGTGAATGGGATGGCAAGCAATTACCAGATAAATTAACAACAACAGAATTCTTAATTGTAAAGGAATTAGCAAAAAGACCTGGAATTATTAAAGAAAGATCTCAATTAATGGATGTTGCTTACAGAGAAGACACAGATATTGAAGATAGAACAATAGATAGTCATGTAAAAAGGATTAGAAAAAAGTTTAAAAAAGTAGATAATAACTTTTCAGCGATAGAAACCAGATATGGCAGTGGTTATCGTTGGAATGTTAAATAATGGCTACTTCAAAATCTAATAATCAATCTATTTTAAAAAAATTCTTAGTTATCAACTTTATTGTATTTTTAGTGATTGGTGTATTAACATTATTTTACCTTAACACAGTAAAACCTACGCTCATTAAAAATAAAACTGCCTCGCACATTAAAATTATTGATAATACAACAGAAAATATTAATCGTTTAAAAATAAATTTCTCAAATGAGGATATTAGAGAGTTTCTGTTTTCCACTAAATTTTTATTTCAAAGTATAGATAGAGTACAGATATTTGATAGTGAATTTAATCTATTAGGAGATACCGATACATTAGACTTAGATCCAAATGCTTTCTCAAGAAGTCTAAACATAATTGAAATGAGTGACTTAAATAATCAAAGTATTCAAAATAAGAATTTGGAAGAGAGCAATAAAAGCTTTGAAAGTAAAGAAATATTTGAAGATTTAAAAAAGTACTCATATTCATCAGATTATGGAAAGCCGTTAACTTACTCTAAAGAAAACTATGATCAATTTTTATTAGTAACTGTTAAAAATGTAGTCAGTGAAAACAAAACAATAGGCTATTTAGCTATTACTGAAAATGCCAATGAAATAAAGGTTGCAATAGATGAAAGAAGAAATTTTATAATCAGAACTGCTTTGCTTGTCGCATTAGTAATTTTAATTTTTTCATATGTATTAAATAGATACTTTTTAAAACCAATTAAAAATTTGGTTCAATATACAAATATTATAAAAAACAAAAGTAAGGAAAAGACCAATATTGGAAATATAAAAAAAAGAAATGACGAATTGGGAAAATTATCAAATTCTCTTGATGAAATGACTAATGAATTAAACAAAAGAATTACTACTGCAGAAAATTATTCAACAGATCTTTTGCATGAAATCAGAAATCCTTTAGCATCTCTAAAAAGTGCCTCTGAGATAATTTCTGAAACAAATGATAAATCTCAAAGAAACAAATTAATTAATATAGTATCACATGACGTAGAGAGAATTGAAAGATTAATAACTGATTACTCTCAAATGCTTAGAGATGAGGCTGCAATTTCCTCTGAGAAAATGCAAAAATTAAATTTAAAAGAGATTGCTCAATCTGTTGTTGATGATTTTAACAGTATCTATGAAACGAAAAAATCGATTGGAATTAAATTGAAATCTAATGGAATTAAAAATTATAGTATCTTAGGGATAGAAAATAGAATTGAACAAATTATTGCAAACTTATTAGAAAACTCAATTTCTTTTAGTGAAAATAACCAAGAAATTACAGTTGAAATATCAAAAGATAAGGATGACAAAATTAAATTAGTTGTCGTTGATCAGGGGTCAGGATTTAGTGAAAAGGATACAAATAAGATATTTAACAGATTTTATAGTAATAGACCTGAAAACTTTGGAGAACATTCGGGTTTGGGATTAAATATTGTCAAAAATTTAGTCGAAATTCATGGTGGCGAAATCAACGCATCTAATAATAAAGATAAAGGGGCAAGAATTGAAATAATTTTCCCAGAAGCATAAATCTTTGTTGATATATTAAGTGAAATTGTTAAAAGCCTCTTTCTATGGAAGATTTTAAAGTAAAAGATATATCTCAAGCGGAATTTGGAAGAAAAGAAATTTCACTGGCTGAAACTGAAATGCCAGGATTAATGGCTCTTAGAGAAGAATATAAGGGTAAAAAACCTTTAAATGGAGCTCGGATTGTTGGTTGTTTACACATGACAATACAAACAGCTGTCTTAATAGAAACTTTAGTTGAGTTAGGAGCCGAAGTAAGATGGTCCTCATGTAATATTTTTTCGACACAAGACCATGCAGCAGCAGCAATTGCAAAAGCTGGCATTCCTGTATTTGCTTGGAAAGGCGAAACAGAAGAAGAATATTGGTGGTGTGTAAAGCAAACTATTGAAGGAAAAGATGGCTGGAAACCAAATATGATACTTGATGATGGTGGCGATCTTACAGCATTGATGCACAAAGATTATAAAGAATTATTAAATGATGTTAAAGGTTTATCAGAAGAGACAACTACAGGAGTTTTAGCATTAAAAAAAATGGAAAGTGATGGCAATTTACTTGTCCCAGCAATAAATGTTAATGACTCAGTAACAAAATCTAAGTTCGACAATTTATATGGTTGCAGAGAAAGTTTAGTTGATGGAATTAAAAGAGCTACTGACGTCATGATGTCAGGTAAGGTAGCTATTGTAGCTGGATTTGGAGATGTTGGAAAGGGAAGCGCTGCTTCTCTTCGACAAAGCGGTGCAAGAGTTATGGTTACAGAAACAGATCCAATTTGTGCTCTCCAAGCTGCAATGGAAGGTTATGAAGTAGTCTTAATGGATGAGATGATTAAAGAAGCCGACATTGTTGTTACTGCAACAGGAAATAAAGATATTGTGACAGCTGACCATATGAGAGAAATGAAAGATAGAGCAATTCTATGCAATATCGGTCACTTTGATAATGAGATCCAAGTAGATGCTCTTAAAAATTATAAATGGGATGAAATAAAACCACAAGTTCACGAAATTACATTGCCGGATGGAAAAAGAATTATTTTATTAGCAGAAGGTAGATTGGTTAATCTTGGATGTGCAACAGGACACCCAAGTTTTGTAATGAGTGCTTCTTTTACAAATCAAGTAACAGCTCAGATAGAATTATGGAATAACTCAGATAAATATGAGAAAAAAGTATATGTATTACCTAAACATTTAGATGAGAAAGTAGCCAGACTTCATTTAGAAAAAGTTGGAGCTAAATTAACCAAATTATCAGATGATCAAGCAAAATATATAAGCGTAACACCAGAAGGACCTTATAAACCAGATGCCTATCGCTACTAAAAGTAGCAAAATAGATATTTCAAAAGAAATTATCACACAAAAAATTGCTGAAAAAATTGCAAGTAAAATTATTAAAAATACAACATTGCTTTTTTATGGAAATATCGGAGTAGGTAAGACTACATTTATCAGGTATCTAATCAATTATCTTCAAACAAAAAATGGTTTAGAAAGAACAGAAATACCTAGTCCAACTTTTAATATTATAAATGAATATGAAATTAATTCCTTAATTGTTAGACATTTTGATCTTTACAGAATTAAAGATAAAAAAGATTTAAATAATTTAGGAATTAATGAAAATCTAGACGATTATGCTAGACTAATTGAATGGCCTGAAATCTTAGGTAAAAATATAGAAAGTACTTTTACATTAAAGTTTGAATATGATGAAAAGCTTGAAAATAGGTACTTAATTATATCTAATAATATTGATTTTGATTTTAATGAATTTGAAAAAATTTAAAAAGTTATCAGGAGATGCATCTTTTAGACAATTTTATAGAACAAATAATTCAGTATTAGTTTATAGCAAAATTCAAAAGCGATCAAACTTGTTAAATTATGATGCTGTTAACAAAATATTGATTAAAAATAAAATATTAGCACCAGTTTTAATTAGTCAAAATTATAAAAAAAACTTTATAGAAATTGAGGATTTCGGCAATAAAAATATGTTGGATAAAATTAAATCTTCAAAAACTAAATTAAATGAATACAAAAAAATACTAAAAATTTTATATCAAATTCAAAAAATTAAAAATTTTAAAACTCAAAATTTTCTTAAGAAAAAATTTAATTTATCAAACTATTCAAAAGCTAAAATACTTAAAGAGTCATACCTTTTTTTGGATTGGTACTTACCAGCAAATAAATTAATTATTCAAAAAGGATATATAAAAAAAAATCTCAAAAAAATAATAGACAATTTGTATTTAAATTTAAAAATCAAACAGAAAGTATTTGTACATAGAGATTTTCACGTCTCAAATATGATGTTTTATAAAAATAAAATCGCTTTAATAGATAGTCAAGATGCAGTCCTAGGTAATCCAGCATATGATTTAGCCTCACTTATAGATGATGTAAGAATTAAAACTTCAAATAGTTTTAAGTCAAATATATTAAAAGTATTTCTTAGTAAATTTAAGTATAAAAATGAATCTCAATTTATTAATGATTTTGAAATTTTATCTGTATTAAGAAATCTAAAAATAATTGGTATATTCACAAGACTTGCAAATAGAGATAAAAAAAAGAAATATTTAAAATTAATACCTTATGCATGGAAATTAATTGATAATCGTATGAAAAATAATTCAAATTTTAATGATTTAATAAATTTTCTAAAAGAAAATCCAAAAATAAAAAAATGAAAATTAAAACAGCAATAATTTTATGTGCAGGCTTTGGAAAAAGATTAATGCCATTAACTGTGAAAACCCCAAAACCACTATTGAAAATCAATCAGATTAGCTTATTAGAAAATACTATAAATTTGATAAAAGTATTAGAAATAAAATCTTTAAAAATTAATACTTTTTATTTAAGTGAGAAAATTAAAGATTTTATATTTTCAAATAATTTTGGTTTAGAAATTCAAATCATAGAGGATGGTGCTGAATTATTAGATACAGGGGGTGGTCTTTTAAATGTTGTAAATAATTCAGGTGAAACAGATTTTATAG
>CACBTT010000018.1 GCA_902542235.1 uncultured Pelagibacteraceae bacterium | reverse complement strand
GCTTAATATAGCAATTGTTGGATTAGGGCAGATTGGTAATTATCTCTATAATGAATTAAATACAAAAAAAAAAGATATTCTAAAAAAAACTGGAAAAATTATCTCTGTTTCTGCAATTTCAGCTAAAAATATTAATAAAAAAAGAAAATTTAGAATTAATAAGAAAATATTTTATAAAGATCCCTTTAAAATCTTTAAAAATAATAAAATTGATATTTTAATTGAAGCCATTGGTCAATCTGACGGTATATCAAAAAAAATTGTAGAATTTGCACTTAAGAATAAAATTCATGTTGTAACTCCTAACAAGGCATTAATTTCTAAACACGGTAATAATCTATCTAAACTCGCTGAAAAAAATAAAGTTAATTTAGAATTTGAAGCGTCAGTAGGTGGTGGGATTCCTGTATTAAGAACTATTAAGGAAGGGCTAGCAACTAATAAGATAAGTAAAGTATATGGAATATTAAATGGTACTTGTAATTATATATTATCTGAAATGGAAGAAACTAAGTCTGGCTTTTTAACTGTATTAAAAAAAGCTCAATTATTAGGTTATGCTGAACCAGGTAATCCAAAATTAGATTTAAATGGTTACGATGCTTTAGCTAAAGTAAAAATTCTTTCTGCTTTAGCATTTAATAATAAAGTTTCAAATTCAAAATGTTTAATGGAGGGTATTGAAAATATTGAATACAAAGATTTAGAAATTGCAAATCAATTAAATTATAAAATTAAATTATTGGGAATAACAGAAATTGTTAATAATAAATTATTTGAAAGAGTTCATCCGTGTTTAATTAAAAGAAATACTTACATCGCAAATGTTAATGGTGTTATGAATGCTGTTATAATTGAAGGTAATCCAGTAGGGGAGAGTGTTTTGCAAGGAGAAGGTGCTGGACCTGGTCCAACATCATCTGCTTTAATGTCTGATCTTTTGTCAATTTTACGTGGAAATATCAAGTACCCTTTTGGGATTTCTGACAATAAAAGAAAATCTCCTTCAATATATAATGCAGATAATTATTCTAATGCTTTATATATTAGACTTGAAGTTAAAGATAAACCTGGTGTTTTATCTGAAATCACTAATAAATTTGCTAAACATAAAATTTCTGTACAAAGATTAATACAAATACCAAATAATAAAAACAAAACTGCTTCTATTGTAATTATAACTCACAAATCTTTGGAAAAGGATTACCAGAAATGTATTAAATCTTTTAAATCAAATTTAAATATTATTAAAAACCCTGTATTATTAAGACTTTTTTAATGGAACTTTATTTAAAGCTATTTGAAGTTCTATTCCCTGTATTTTTTATTGTTGGAATTGGTTTTTTATTAGGGAAAAAAAATCCAAATTTTGATACTTCGTTTATAACATCTTATGCTGGAAATTTTGGAACTCCAGCTTTAGTAATTTTCTCTCTTACTTCTACAAGTGTTACTTTTGATATATTTGCAGAATATTTTATTTACGCATTAATATTGCTTTCATCATTTGCTTTAATTGGACTTGTTTTTTTAATTCTTATGAAAAAAGATTATATTAGAGAATTACCTACTTTTTTTTTACCTAATACAGGTAATATGGGTATACCAATATGTCTTTTTGCTTATGGTAAATTGGGAATGGGTGTAGCTGCAGCTATATCATCTTTGGTAATACTCTTACATTTTACTGCTAATATATTTCTTGCAAAAAGAAAATTTGATTTTTCAATAATTGCAAAAAGTCCTTCCTTCTATACAATTATTTTGACCGTTATCTTTTTATACTACGGCAAAGAAATGCCAGTTTTTGTGATTAATACAACAATGCTTTTATCTTATGCAATGATTGTAATGATTTTAATGTCTTTAGGTATTGCTTTAACCCAAATGAAAGTATTTTCTTTGAAAGATTCAATTATAACATCAATTGGTAGAGTAATACTTGGTCCAATTGTAGGTTTTTTTATTATAAAATTTTTTAATTTATCTGGTTTTGCAGCTGGAGTTTTACTAATTCAATCTTCTATGCCTAGTGCAATATTATGTTATTTGGTAGCTTCAATGTATTCTCCAAAAAAAAATGTAGATAATATTTCCAGCACAATTGTTGTTTCTACTTTGATGTCATTGGTTACAGTGCCAATTACAGTATTTATCGCTCTTAAATATTTCGCTTAAATGAAAGCAATATTTTTAAATTTATCCGCATGGATGGTTTTGCCCTTTATGGATGCCATTGCAAAATACTTATCTTCGGATTTATCTTTTATTCAAATAACGTGGGCTAGATATTTTTTTACAGTTGTATTCACAACTTTTTTTATGTTTTTATTTTTTAGGGAGCAATTGAAGTTTTCTCAAAATATCAAATTACAAATAATTAGAGGTTTGTCATTATTTTTTGCAAATATATGTTTTTTTTACTCCATTTCTGTAATTTCAATGGCAAAAGCGTTAACATTAGCGTTTGTTGCTCCATTGGTCACAACTGCTCTTTCTCCATTTTTACTTAACGAAAAAGTCGGATATAGAAGGTGGACCGCTGTATTAGTCGGTTTTTTTGGTATTTTAGTTGTCATAAGACCTGGAATTATAGAGATTAATCTTGCTAGTATAGCAGCTGTTGGAACAGGCTGTTTTTACGGCTTTTATCTAATAATAACTCGAAGATTACATTCAACTGATAGTCCCTTACTCACATTGCTGATTACGGGCGTAGTAGGGGCCATTATAGCGTCTTTTTTTGTTCCCATTGTTTGGAATAATCCTACTCCAATTCAATGGTCTTGGATGGCTCTAATGGGTATATTTGCCTGTTTAGGCCATATATTAATTATATTGTCTCTCCGTTACGCTGATGCTTCAAAATTAGCACCATTTGGTTATTTCGAGATAATTACTAACCTTATTTTAGGATATTATGTTTTTTCGGATTTTCCTGATAAATATACTTTTATTGGACTTTTCATAATAATTTCATCTGGGTTATATGTTTTTAAAAGAGAATATTATCATAAATATAAGTAAAAATATAATTACTATATATTAATATAATACTTTAATTAATTAATGTATACTATTGTATTTATTACATTTAATATAATATCTTAACAATAGTATAATTTATACAAAATATAAAATAATTAAATTAATTAGAAAATTTTCAATTAAACCAGCGCTATTAACTTAAAATAACTAATAAATATCCAGTTATTTGAACTCTAAAAAATTGATATTAAAATTGGATTATGAAATTGTGACAATAATTCAATAAAATCAATAATTATTAGGAAATTTTAGAGCAGAGCTATTGATAATGAAAGCTCAGTTTTAATTTGATATCGAAATTCCTTAATATTGATTGATATAAATATAGAAAAAAATAATAATTTTCTTAATAATTAGCTAAGTAATGCAATTTATGAATATAGCGTTTAATGCCCCAAATATAAGGCTTATTTAGAGATTTCAATCTATAAGCTGTAACCAATAGGGGAAATTAAAATTTTAATACTAAATATTGTTAAAATTAAAAAAAACGTTGGTATTGCTAGCTTTTAGAGCAAAATTCCTTCAGATTCGAGTAGTTTTTTCTTAGTTTTTATACCACCTTTGCCTGAATATCCTCCAAGAGATCCGTCGGACCTGATTACTCTATGGCAAGGTATTTTAGGTGCATATGGGTTTTTTCCAATAGCATTAGCTACAGCTCTAACAGCTTTAGGCTTATTAATTCCCTTTGCGACGTCAGAATAGGTTAGAACATTACCTTTTTTAATTGTTTTTAGGAATTTCCAGACTTTAATTTGAAATTTTGTACCCTTAAGGATCATGTAAAAAAAAACCCTGTATCTCTGCACCTTTTCAGGTACAAAGATCAGTAGTTTTTGGCACGTCGTTGTATGCGCTACCGCCATGCCTTCCACCCCGCAATTTTAGCGCTACTCTGCGTGGTTTTCTGCCCTCTGGGCTTGAATCTCTCGACTTTTCCCCAGATGGTCAGTTAAGAGTTGCCTCTTAATTCATTAAGAGACTATCATAGTGCAAATATGATTAGTATCACTTTATAGTTGATTATTACGGGTTTTTAACAGCTGTGAATAACGTTAACAAACTATCTGGGTCCAACGAAAATTAGAATAAGATAAGATAAATAGAAAATTATTGTTAAAACAGATAAGAAATATACTTCTAATGATTTTCCATTTTTTTTGTAAACCAAATAACTCAGTATAGTTAAACCCAAAGATATAATTAAAAAATAGCTTGTAGGAATTTCACCATCTATAGTCATGAGATTTTTTTTTAATTCATTTGACATTTAAAATCACTTAATATATTACTATTGATAATTAATTGTTATCAATAGTTATTATATGAATCAACTTACAACAGACCTAAAATTCCTTCATGAAGCAACATTAAATAACCTTAAAAGTTCAAAGGCAAATAATACTTTAAGAGCTTATAAATCAGACTTTAGAGACTTTGGAGCTTTTTGTACAAAGCATGGATTAAATCCATTACCAACAGAGCCAAAAATAGTTTCCTTATACCTAACTCATCTCTCTAAAAACTCAAAAATAAGTACTTTAAGACGAAGATTAGTTTCAATAAGCATGGTTCATAAGCTTAAAGGGCATTATCTAGACATAAAACATCCAATCATCGTTGAAAATTTAATGGGAATAAGAAGGGTCAAAGGAAGTATTCAGAAAGGTAAAAAACCACTATTAATCAATCATTTAAAATCAATTATTAATGTAATAAATGAACAAAAAACTGAGGAAATAAAAAAACTTAGAGACAAATCAATAATCTTAATTGGCTTTGGAGGAGGATTTAGAAGAACCGAGCTCATATCAATTGATCATGAAGATTTAGAATTTGTTACTGAAGGTCTAAAAATCACTATTAAAAGATCAAAAACTGACCAATTCGGAGAAGGAATGATTAAAGGACTACCCTACTTCGATAATGAAATTTACTGCCCCGTTACAAATCTAAAAAAATGGTTAGAAATTTCTAAAATTAAGTCTGGACCTATTTTTAGAAGATTTTCTAAAGGTTTATCATTAACAGACAAAAGATTAACTGACCAATCTGTTGTTTTATTAATTAAAGAATATTTAAAGTTAGCAGGTATCGAAAACAAAAATTTTGCAGGTCATAGTTTAAGGTCGGGTTTTGCAACAGTAGCTGCTGATTCAGGTGCTGATGAGCGAAGCATAATGGCTATGACAGGTCATAAAACAACTCAGATGGTTAGAAGATATATTAGAGAGGCAAATATATTTAAAAATAATGCGTTAAATAAAATTAAAATATAATAATCTTAAATTAGTTTATCTCTGTATCTATCAATTTTTTTTGAAATATAATTATTCGTCAAGTAAAAATGTTTATAAATACTTTTTTGTAATGATTTCTTTAAAAACTCATTTTTAATAAGTTTCTCGATTGAATTTTCTATATTTTTTACATTTAAAGACTTTATCTTAATAGCTTTTGGAGATGCCTCACTAAGCCCACCTTTATCTGTAATAATTACAGCACATCCTGCACTGGAAGCTTCTAAAGCAGTTCTACCAAAAGGTTCGTCCCATCGAGAGCAAACAACTGAAATATCTGATTTTACAAACCATTTTGTAACAGCATTATATTTTTGAAAACCTAAAATTTTCAAATTTTTATGTTCAAAAATATGCTTTTCTCTAGGTTCATCACCAATAACTATAGCTTTCCAATCTGGATTATTATTTAATACAGTTATAATAGCCTTTCCAAATAAATCATAACCTTTAGAGGCATTTAATCTACCAACAAATAAAATTATTTTTTTTTTATTTTTAAAATTAATAATTTTTTTACTTGTTGATTGATTAATAACTTCAAGTTTATCAGTATTATATTTTTTATTTAATCCTTTTGTAAATTTTCTTAGAGTCCAATTACTATTAAAAATTATTTTTTTTGTTTTATTATATACATCAATTCTCTCTGTCACTGTTTTCGATGATTTCATATCTAGCGGATTATTATGAAAATATAGAACAATATTATCATTTATCTTATGAATAGAATTTATATAATCAGGCCTATTATGAACTTCTATTAAATTCGATTTTTTTATTTTTTCATTTTCCAGAAATTTTTTTACATAAGTTTTACTGCTACTCCTGAAGAGTAATTTTGAAAAGTTTAAATTAGTATAATTAGGTAATAATTTTTTTTTAAAAGAAGTATTTCCATACACTTGAATATTTTTTTTATATTTACTTAGTTTGATAGTATCATTTAAAAAGAGTGAAACTGCACCTGGATAATTAGGGGTAAAATTTTCTTTGTAAGGAAGTAAGATTGAGATTTTCATTTATAAAAAATTAGATTTTATTTTATTTCTAAGTTTATAGTTTTTTTTAAGCTTGTATTCTTCCCTCATAGCTTTGGATTTTGTATCATAACTCATACTATAGGCTAATATCCATTTTCTACCTCTAGTAAATTTTGCTCCTTTTGAAGTATTATGTTTGACCAATCTGTTCTTCAAATTATTAGTATAACCAACATAGCTAAGGTAATTTTGCTTATTTTTAGATATGATTAAATAAACAAAATATTTCATTATGGCGGTCCCTAGGGGAATCGAACCCCTCTTTCATGGATGAAAACCATGTGTCCTAACCGATAGACGAAGGGACCAGAAATGGTGTTTCTATTGCAATTATTAAAAATAATCAAGTTATAGGTTCCTCACTTTTTATAATCTCTATTGTAGATTCTTTGTGTGTGACAAGAGTTTCGGTAATAAATTTTGTATTTTCTTTTTTTACAGCCGCAACCATTTCAGTACTGGTAATACCTGTCGCACAAAAAATACTATCTCCTTTAACTATTTCATTTAATTCATATTTTTTATTTAGGTCAGATATTCCCATTTTTTTAGCTCTAGCCTTATCGCGATCAGTTGCAAATAAAAATTTGCCCTGAAATTTACATCCATAAGCATCCAAAGCTGCCGCGGAGATTACTCCTTCAGGACCTCCTCCAATACCTAAAAATAAGTCAACATTATACTTATTATCAGTAACTAAGAGAGAACCACAAATATCACCGTCTGTAATTAATTTTAAATTTACTTTTAATGATTTTAATTCTTCAATGATATCCTTATGTCTTGGTCTATCGAGAATACATACTGTAAGTTCATCAATATTTTTGTTTTTGGCTTCTGCAACATTGGAAATATTTTTTTTTATAGGATAATCTAAATCTGTCGCATCGAATGGAACATCTTTACCCACTGCAATTTTATTCATATAGGTTTCTGGAGCATTAAATAAATTTCCTTTTTCTGAAATCGCTAAAACAGATATAGCGCCTGGAATATTTCTTGCAGCAAAGTTTGTTCCTTCAAGTGGGTCTACGGCTATATCTAAATATGGACCATTACCCTTACCCAGTTTTTCACCTATATATAACATTGGTGCTTCATCGAGTTCGCCCTCACCTATCACCACTTCTCCGTTAATTTCTAGATTATTTAAATCATTTCTCATAGAGTCCGTTGCAGCTTTATCAGCAATTTTTTTATTTTCTTTGCCAAGAAATTGATAACAACTAATTGCAGCTCTTGAAGTAACTTTTACAAGTTGGTTAATCAGATCTTTATCTAAAGACATTAAATATTTTCAACAGTGGATTTTTCTAAATTATATTTCAATCTAGCTTCAAATTCACTTAATCTTTTCCATACAGAAATTAATTCTACTATTGTAGACCAGCTTCTAACTAAATATTGTAATGAATTTTCAACTCTTCCAAATGCTCTGGTTATTTGTTGAACAAAACCCAAAGTAATTGCGCCTGATACAATGGTTGGTGCTAAAGCCAAATATGGAACAATTACCATACCCTGAAAATAACTCCACTTCACTGCATTAAAATATAAGTAGTGAAAATATGATTTATAGTGAATACCTCTTACTCTATCATATAATTGACCTATAGTTGGTGGAGCTGCTCTTATAGGATCATCTTCACCATGAACTAATTCTTTTCTATAACCAGCTTCTTCTTTTTGAATATCATATTCAATACCAGGTAATTTAATACCTACGGCAGCTAATAAAACTGTTCCACCAAGTGCTGATATTATTGCAACCCAAACTAAGGCATGATCAACTTCACCAATCCATGGAAGCACATCGACTTGTTTAGACAATCCCCATAATATTGGAAGGAAGGCTACTAAAGTCATTATACTATCTAGAAGTCCAACACCAAGACCCTCCATTATTCTTGCAAATTTTAAAGTGTCTTCTTGAACTCTCTGAGAAGCTCCTTCAGTTAAACGAGCTTTTAGCCATTGCGAGTGATAATATTCTGCCATTGAAGTTCTCCACCTAAACACCCAATGCGATACAAAAAATCCAGTTATAATTGCAATTATAATCCAAAGTCCTGCAACTTTTGCAAATGTAAACAAATATCCAATAAATTCAGTTTCTGTTACTGAACCAGGTTCTGTTAATGCTTTTTGAAGAGTATCGTAAAATTCACCAAACCATTCATTAATTTTTACATCTAATTGTACTTGATACCAAGTTGAAACTAATATGAAGATTGATCCAAATATACTCCAACCGTACCATCTTTTTTCTGTAAAAAATTTAAACATTATTTTGTAAAATTATCAGCGTAAGATTTTAAAGTAATCTTTCTTTTATTCGGTTCTATTAGTTCAAAATCAATATTATTTTTTTTTGCATATTCAATCGCTAACTCTTTTGTAGAAAATTCTAATTTTAATTCGCCATACGTATCTGTAGAACTCTCCCACCCCATCAAAGGGTTTGTCCCAGGATCATCTGTAATGTATTCAATAATCCATTTATCAAATTTTTTTAATCCTGACTGCATGGCAGTCTTAGATGGTTTATAAATTTTAGCTTTTTTCATAAAATGGTCGGGGTGGTAGGATTTGAACCTACGGCCCCTTGGTCCCAAACCAAGTGCGCTACCAGGCTGCGCTACACCCCGAATGCTGTACTAATACAGTAGATAAAAAAAATTTCAAAGTATATTAATCACTATTTAAAAGGAAATTTTATAAAATTTGCTATATATAAGTATTTATGATCATTGAATGTCCAGCATGTTCTAAGAAGTTCAATATTAACGAAAAGTTAATTCCAGACGAAGGTAGACTTTTAAAGTGCGGCAATTGCGATCATACATGGTTCTATAAAAAGAAAGAAAATTTAATTTTAGAAACTGAAAATATAAAAATAAATGAAATTGAAGAAAATAAATCAGAGATCAATATAGAACCAGTAGATGTACCTATAAAACAAACAAAAAAATTAAGAAAAAAATCTTCAAAAAAATCTTCAACAAAAGAGAGTACATCAAAAGAATTAGTGTCTATTAATAAAAGTTCGATTTCAAGAGAAAATAATATAATTAAAAAAATATTTCTAATAATTATTTCAATTATTGCCTTTATTTTGCTTATAGACACATTTAAAAATCAGATATCACTAATATTTCCTGGCATAGTGCAAATGTCAGATAGTTTGTATCTAGTAATAAATGACTTGAAATTATTTATTAAAGATTTAGTCAGGTAAAAATGATTCAGATAATTACAAAACCATTTAGATGGTTTTTCAAATTAGAAGCTGCTAGTGGTCTCGTTTTACTTTTTGCAGCCATAATAGCTTTGATTGTAAGTAATTCTAATTTATCTGAATTATATTTTTCTACGTTGAATAAATATTTATTTTTAGGAATAAATAATTTTGGTTTAAAATTATCTGTATTACACTGGATTAATGATGCCTTAATGGCAATTTTCTTTTTCTTTGTTACTTTAGAAATAAAAAGAGAATTCTTGCAAGGTGAACTTTCAAATATAAA
Source organism: uncultured Pelagibacteraceae bacterium (assembly GCA_902542235.1). Taxonomy (GTDB): domain Bacteria; phylum Pseudomonadota; class Alphaproteobacteria; order Pelagibacterales; family Pelagibacteraceae; genus Pelagibacter. The sequence goes on along the minus strand of CACBTT010000018.1, from coordinate 3,595 downwards.
ACAAGCCCTTCTTCCAATTATTGCTGCAGTTGGTGGAATGTTAGTACCTGCATTATTTTATGTTTTTATTAATTTTGGAGACAGTGAAACAATGAATGGTTGGGCTATCCCGTCAGCAACTGATATTGCATTTTCTTTGGGCGTGCTTTCATTATTGGGTAAAAGAGTTCCACTATCTTTAAAAGTTTTTTTAACCGCTCTAGCTATTATAGATGACCTTGGAGCTATAGTAATTATTGCATTATTTTATTCAGGAGATTTAAGTATTAAATATTTAAGCTTAATGCTTTTAGCCTTTATTGTTCTTTTAGTAATAAACAAATTCAACATAAAGAAATTTTTACCTTATTTAATTGTTGGAATATTTCTTTGGGACTTTACTCACAATTCTGGAATTCATGCAACAATTGCTGGTGTTTTGCTAGCAATGACTATACCTCATAGAAAAAAAGATAAAGACTTTTCACTGCTAATAAAAATCGAACATGCAATAAGTCCTTACGTTGCTTTTGGTATTATGCCATTATTTGCTTTTGCAAATGCCGGTGTTTCATTAGAAGGTTTATCTTTTGCATCTTTACTTGATAAAGTTCCATTAGGAATTTTATTAGGATTGTTTATTGGCAAACAATTAGGAGTATTTGTATTTTCTTATGTCTCAATAAAAATGAAAATAGCCCAGATGCCTAATAATTCTAACTGGTTTAACTTTTATGGCGTTGGTGTTTTAACGGGTATTGGTTTTACAATGAGCTTATTTGTGGGGAATTTAGCTTTTGTTGAAAATATGCAATACATGGATGGAGTTAAAATAGGAGTTTTAACTGGGTCATTATTATCCACTTTATTTGGGTACTTCTTAATACTACTTACACCAAATAAGTAAGTAGTTTATGAAAAAATTGATAATAATAGGTATTACTGTAATTATGTTTTTTTTTAAAAATTCAGCAATGACCAATAATCAGGAAAGTTTTTATGATCTAGAAATAGAGAGTATTAATGGAGAAATCATAAAATTAAAAGATTATCGAGATAAAGTTATACTTATAGTAAACACTGCCAGTTATTGTGGTTTCACAAAACAATACGAGGATCTGCAAGAACTATGGGATAAATACAAATCTAAGGGTCTAATTGTTCTTGGAGTACCTTCAGATTCTTTCAATCAAGAAAAAAAAACTAATAGTGAGGTAAAAGAATTTTGTGAAGTAAATTTTGACATAAATTTTCCATTAACAACTATTACAGAGGTAAAAGGTAGCGATGCTCATGAGATTTTTAAGTGGGCAGAAAATAATTTTGGTAAATCTGCAATTCCTAAGTGGAATTTTCATAAAATATTAATCAATAAACATGGAAATGTAGAAGAAACATATCCTTCTTTTACAAAACCTACATCAAATAAAATTATAAATAAAATTAAAGAAATACTATAGTTCTATCGTTAAACCATCATGTGCTGGTATAACATTTTTAGGTATAACTCTCTTTAACTTATTATAATCTAATACTGGTGATAAATTTGAAAGTATAGCTTTTTTTGGTTTAAATTTTTTAATAAAGGATAAAGATTTTTCCAAATTAAAGTGTGATGGATGAAAATTGTACCACAGACAATCAATTATTAAATACTTTAGATTTTTGAAATAAGAATAATCTTTTTTGTAAATTTCGCTTACATCAGTAATGTATGCAAGCTTTTTATCAACTATAAAACAATTAGAATTGACCGAACCGTGCTCAACAGTAATCGACTTAAATGTTATGTTTTTATTTTTATGTTTAATAAATGAATTTTTTTTTAATTTATTTAATTTTAAGGTAGCTGGATATTCTTTTGAGAAACTTTCAAAACAATATGAAAAACTTTGTTTTAAATATTTGGATGTTTCATTATCAGCATAAACATTAACTTGTTTTCTACTATTAATAAAAAAAGATCTTAAATCATTTATTCCATGAGTTTGATCAGCATGCATATGTGAGTAGAATACTTTATCAATTTTCTTAATTTTATGGCGTAATAACTGTTGTCTTAAGTCAGGAGATGTATCAATTAAAATATTTTCATCAAAAGTTTTAACGAGTGCAGAACATCTTGTTCTATAGTTTTTCTTATTTTTGGGATCACAATTTCCAAAAAATCCATCAGGTCTTGGTACACCCATGGAGCTTCCACAACCTAATATTATAAATTTAATACTCATTAATGAAAAAATAATCTTTCAAAATTATCATTTGTAATAGTTTCTAATTCATCAAAGGTTTTTGATTTTAATTCTGAAAGTTTTTCCAATGTATATTTAATAAAAGAAGGTTCATTTTTTTTTCCTCTCATTGGTATGGGTGCTAAGAAAGGACTGTCTGTTTCAATTAAAATTTTATCATTTTCAATCATTTTAAATGTTTCTTGTAGATCATAACTATTTTTAAAAGTTATTATTCCACTAGCAGAAAAATATGCATTTAATGTCATCATTTTTTTTGCAAACTCTTTTGAACCTGTAAAACAATGCATAAGTATTTTAATATCACTATTTTTATATTTATTTAAAATATCAAAAGTTTCTGTTTCGGCACTTCTAGAATGAACTATTAAAGGATAATTTAGTTCAATAGAGGCCTCTATATGTGTCTCAAAACTTTTAATTTGATCATCTTTATGACTATTTTCATAATAAAAATCTAATCCTGTCTCTCCTACACCAATTATTTTTTTAAATTTATTAGCATTTTCAACAATGAATTTTTTATCCATCTTATCAATGCTGGACTCATGAGGATGAATTCCTACACTTCCATAAATTATTTCATCAAGATTTATTATTTTTTTAATATTTTCAAAACTTTTTGAATTGGTTGAAATAGTTAGAATTTTCTTTAATCCATTTTCCTTAGAACGTTTGATAACATCACTAATATTTGAATAAAGAGGTTCGTGATCAAGATGACAATGTGAGTCTATCATTTTTCAATTTTTTTAAACAAAATATCTAATTTATTTATTTTTAAATCTTTTTTTAAAATTTCATTATTATCTATTGATATAAAATCAATAGAATTTTCTGTTTCATCAAATACATTTAGCACTTTTAATGATGTTTCTGGCATTACTGGATAAAGTAAGATTGTAATTTTTCTAATTAATTCTAATGCAGTATAAACAATCGTATTTAACCTTAATCTATCATCTTTCTTCTTCCAAGGTTCCTGATCATTAAAATATTTGTTTGCCGCAAACAATCTATCGACAATAAAACTCATATATTGGTTTATGTCTTGATTATCTACAAATGATCTTATTTTATCTAGATTATTTAATGGTTTTAAAATTTCTAAATCTTCATCTGTAAATTTATGATCAGGTATTAAAGAAGAACAATTTTTTTCAGCAAAAGAAAGTACTCTTTGACATAAGTTTCCAAAATTATTTGCTAAATCACTATTAATACAATTTTCTAGTTTTTCCTCTGAAATATTTCCATCATTACCAAAAGAAACTTCTTTAAGTAAATAATATCTTAATGGATCTAAACCATAAACATTTATTATTTCTAATGGATCTAAAATATTTCCTTTTGATTTTGACATT
>CACBTT010000017.1 GCA_902542235.1 uncultured Pelagibacteraceae bacterium | reverse complement strand
TTACAAATAAAGGTGCTATTAAAAAAATAAAAACAAAAGTGCATATAGCAATGTAAAAGTAGTGCCAAATTCTATATCTAGTTTCTGTATACTTTGGTAATGCCATACTAACCTAACTTAATATTATCAACTCCAACTAATTTATTATAAAGCCAATAGATAACCAAAACTCCTCCAAGCAACATAAGCCCCATCGCTGAAGCAAAACTCCAATCTAAAGTAGTTTTCATATGATATGCAATTTGATTACTAATTAAAGTTCCTGATGCTCCTCCAACTAATGCAGGTGTAATGTAATATCCAATTGCTAAAATAAAAACTAAAAGACAACCTGCCCCAATACCTGGTATAGTTAATGGAAAATATACTTTCCAAAAAGCCACAAAAGGTGTTCCGCCAAGAGATTTACCTGCTCTCATTAAACTTGGCGAGATGGTTTTCATTACACTGTAGAGTGGTAAAACCATAAATGGTAATAAAATTTGTGTCATTGCAACATAAGTTCCGACTTTGTTGTACATCATTTCTGGCCTATTATCGTCTGCCACAAGACCAATCATTACAAAGAAATCGTTAACTACTCCTTGTTGTTGAAGTAAGATCATCCAGCTTGCAGTTCTCACCAACAATGACGTCCAAAATGGAAGAAGAACACAAATCATTAATAAATTACTATACTTCATTGGGAGTGTTGCAAGTAGATGGGCTATGGGGTAACCCATTAAAAAACAAAATACAGTAACAAAGAAAGCAACCTCTACAGTTCTTAACCATAAAATTCTATGTATTCTTCTATCCACGCTAACTTGAGTAATTTTGTTATCCTCATTTAAATACATATCCATAGCTTTTAAATATTTAGCTGATGTATAAGGAGGTGCAGTTCTTTTAATTGCTTGCCAATATTCTACATTTCTCCATCTTTTGTGCACTTTCATTATTTGTTCTTTAATACTTTGTGTCTCGTCAATTTTATTTCTTTTTACCTGTCTGAATAATTTTTTTGTAATGGTGTTGAACCCATTTTTTTCTTTATTAAGTCTTTGAGCTAATTTTCCATGTTCTTTTTTATCAACAAGAACTTTAAAGTCAGATAAGAATGAAGCGAATACTTCTTCGGGTGGAAGTTCTTTACCGTCCCATGTTTCCATAGATTTAAATGTTTTTGGAAGCATGTTTGTAATCATTTTATCATCAATGCTTCTTGTAAACATTTCCCCGATTGGAAAAATGTAAGTGATAATCAAAAATAATAGTAAAGGAGCAACAAGTAAAAATGCTTTGATTTTGTTTTTCCTTTCAGCTTTTTTTAAGCTTATCTCTAAAGGAATTCCGTCAGTTGTAAGTATTTGTTTTGTTTCACTGCTCATAAATAAAAAGGGCGACCTAAAATAGTCGCCCCATATATATTATATTATTCTAGTCTTTTATACTTTATTATAGACCAGCTTTCATAGCTTCCCACTTCTCACCAAGTTCTGTACCGTTATCAGCCCAGAAAAATGGATCAACTAAAAAGTATTTTTTAGTATTTGCAGGAGCAGTTGGCATTTGTGGCATCATTTCGGTTTTACCATCTTTGTACCAAGGCTCATTTGCTTTGATAATTTCTAAAGATGATAATCTGTAAGGAGCATATGCAATGTATTTAGCACTACCTGCTAACATCTCTGTGTTAGTCATCATTGCTAAAGCCTTTTTAGCATTTGCTTCATCTGGTCCACCTTTTACAAGTGCAAAATATTCATAGTCAAGACCCTGTCCATCCCATACTTGCGCAATTGGAGCACCTTCGCCAACTTCAGCGTTAAAGAATCTTCCATTCCAGCCTGTTGCCATTACAACTTCACCGGCAACTAATAATTCTGGTGGTTGAGCACCAGCTGACCAGAATACACATCCACCATTTGGATCTGTACAAAGCTCTTTGATTTTATTCATAGCTCTATTAACACCAGCTTCAGTTTCTAGTAATTTGTAGATCTCAGATCCACCTTTACCCATGTAAACACCGTCACCTGCTAAAGCGATTTCAAGGTTTGTAAGAGCAGATTTATAAATTGCTCTTTTTCCTGGAAATCTTTTTGTGTTGAAAAAGTCCTTAATTGTTGAAGGTGCTTTTCCATCAAATGCTCTAGTATCGTATGCGTAATTCCATGAATATAAAATGTTTCCTACAGCACATTTACTCGGCATTGGAGCAAAGAAATCTTCACTTGCAGGAGTTCCATCTGGAGCTGCAGGGAAGTCTTTGTCAAAATCGAATTCGACAAAAATTCCTTCGTCACATCCGTTGATAGTATCAAATGCGAATACATCGATAATATCCCAAGTAATTGCACCTGCTTCTTTTTGAGCTTTAATCTCAGATAATCCACCTGAATAGTCTACCCAGTTGATATCAACACCAAGAGCTTTTGCAGTTGGATCACCATACCCTAGCTTTTGAGACTCTGTATAAGCTCCACCCCAAGATGCTACTGTAACCGCAAATGCAGATGAAGTTATTGAAAGAGCAAAAGAAAGAGCAAGTAATAATTTACTTAATTTTTTCATTTATCCTCCGTTTAAACGTTTAATATAAATTAATTTATATATGCGAAGTACAACAAAAACGATATTCAGAGTCAACAGGCCATTTTGTTATAGGAATACTGGGATATTTAAGAAATTATTTAGGATCTAGAGCTCTTGCGTCTTGACTGTTCCATCCTACTTTAATCTCATTACCTAATTTTAAATCTAGCTCATTTGAGCTGTTTGGAACTTTTAAAATAAATTCTTTATTACCTAAAAGATCTAATCTTACTCTAGTATGATCACCATGGTAAATAACTTCTTCGATTTTTCCCGTTTGATTATTATCCATTTTATCTTTTGGATTTATCAACGCCCTCTCAGGTCTTATTGAAACTGTTGTTTTGTCACCTTTGGAATTAACTGAAATTGGATTAGCTAAAATTTCTCCATTTTGTAGTTTAACTTTACATACATCTTTTGAAATGTCAGTTACTTCTCCTCCAAATGTATTATTTTCACCTATGAACTCTGCAACGAAAGAATTAACTGGTTCTTCGTACAATTTATCAGGACTTGATAATTGTTGAACTTTACCATCATTAAAAACTGCGATCCTATTTGACATTGTTAATGCTTCTCCTTGATCATGTGTAACATAAACTACAGTAACACCAATATTTTCATGTATGTGTTTAATTTCGTATTGCATACTTTCTCTTAAGTTTTTATCTAAAGCTCCAAGAGGTTCATCCATTAGAACTACTGCTGGATCAAATACTAGAGCTCTTGCAACAGCTACCCTTTGTTGCTGACCACCAGATAATTGCGCTGGCATTCTGCTTTCAAATCCTGATAAAGAAACCATTGATAAAGCTTTATCTACTTTTTTATCAATCTCATCTTTTTGAACTTTTCTAACTCTTAAAGGAAATGCTAAATTTTCATAAACTGTCATATGAGGAAACAATGCATAATTTTGAAAAACCATTCCAATTCCTCTTTTGTGTGGTGGAATATTTGAAATAGGATTAGAATCTAAATAGATTTCACCATTGGTTGGTGTTTCGAATCCAGCCAACATCATCAGACAAGTTGTTTTTCCTGAACCAGATGGACCAAGCATAGTAATGAACTCGCCCTCTGAGATATTAAGATTTAAATCTTTTACTACTAAGACTTTACCATCGTAACTTTTGTCAACTTTATCGAACTTAACGAATTCTGTATTTTTAGACATCTAGTGTTTAAAACATTTAAGAAGTTAATTATCAATAGCTAATAGTTCTTAATATGTAGCTCTTTTGGAAATTTACAGAATAATTCACAACCTTTGTCGGTAACTCGGATTGCTTCAGATGCTTCTACTCCCCAATCACCAAACTGCATTACTGCAATCATATGAAAACAAATATTTGGTTCAAGTACTGTCATATCGCCTTTATAAATATTTAAAGTATGTTCTCCCCAATCTGGTGGATATCCTATGCCTATTGAGTAACCCGTTCTTGATTTCTTCTCGATACCATATTTATCTAAAATTTTCCAAAAAGCTTGGGCAACGTCATTTGCTGTGTTTCCAGGTTTTGTAGCATTAATTCCAGCTTGTAAAGCTTCTATAGTTTTATTCATTGTATCTATTTTTAATTGATCAGGTTTACCTAATAAAATTGTTCGAGCCATAGGTGCGTGATATCTTTTATAAACACCTGAAAGTTCAATTATAGTTGCTTCGCCTTCAATAAATTTATCTTGGGTTGCTGTTAAATGTGAAGCAGATGTACCTTTTCCAGTTGGAAGAAGCGTTGCGATACTAGAATATTCACCTCCAAATTCTTCTGTACCATAAAATAAAGACTTTTGAATTTCTCCAACAGCATCGCATTGTCTTGTACCAGGTTTAATTACTTCCATTGCAGTTTGCATTCCTTTTTGAGAAATTAAAGCAGCAGACTTCATATAATTTATCTCTGCATTAGATTTAATTAATCTAGCCCAATTAACTAGTCGATCTGAATCGATAATGTTTGCATTTGGTAACCCCTGTTTAATCTTTTCATAACAAAAAGCTGTAAAATAATGAGCATCCATTTCAACTCCAATAGACAGTTTATCCCATTTTTTTTCTTTAATTACTTTGGTCAAGTAATCATAGGGATGTTTTGGCCAAGTATGAATATAACTCTCATCATAAACAATAATATTGTCTTTATTTAAATAGGTCTTTATGTACGCCCCACCTGCATCCTGATCTCTAACAAAGCAAATTGGCTCTTTTGAATCAACGTGCACTAATACACATTGTGCATAATAAAAAGACCAAGCATCGTAGCCTGTAAGATAATTCATATTATTTGTGTCGTGAGAAATGATTAAATCAATTTTTTTCTCTCTCATCAGAGATTGAACTTTTAATAGTCTTTGTTTGTATTCTTCTTTTGAAAAGGACATAAATTAATCAAACAGTCTTCCAAATCCTTTTACAGATTTATTTTCACCTATGTTTTCTAAAGATTCCCAGATTAAAGCCTGATTGCTTGAAAGAACTGGTATTCCAAGTTTATCTTCTAATTTTTGTATTAGAGGAAGAACTGGTAAAGCGGTGCAAGATACAAATAAAGCATCTGCCTCACTTACATCTAAATTTATTAGCACATCAAACAGATAATTTTGATCTACTTTACCAATCTCCATGTCAGAATGAATATCAAAGTATGAATTTGAGGTGATTTCAAAACCAGATGATTTAAAATAATCAACAACATCATCGTTAACTTTTTTACTATAAGGTGTGAATATAGAAAGTTTTTTAATATTTAATTTTTTCAGTGCTTTCAAAGCTGCTGTACTTGGTGTTGAAAGTTTTGCCTCAGGTTTTGCTGCTTGTATTTTATTTTTAATATTATCGTACCCTGCTGCAATAGTTCCTGATGTACAAGCATATACAACACAGTCTAATTTTTGCTCTGGCAAGATATCTCTTGTTACTTGAGTAATATTCTCTGACATTTTGATCAAATTCTCTTTGGTTAAGGGATTATAACATTCTATTCTATTTACAAAAAAATCTATTTTTTTATCTTTAATTACACTTATAAAATCTTTTTCAATCACTAGATCGGTTGCTAAAGCGATAAGTCCAATACGTGGATTTTGGTTATTTTCAAACTTTGGTTCTATTTTTTGTGATTTCATAAATACAATATACCACCACATATTGATTAATCATTAAAATTTAAAAACTGTATCTAATTTCTTGAATGGTTATAGTAAATAAACGTATAATAAGAAAAATTAATTTTGAAATATAAATGCTCGATAAAAAAAAATTTTATATCAATGGCAAATGGGTTGAGCCAGTAAACAAGAATGAATGTGAAGTTATTAATCCATCAACAGAAGAAGTTTGTGCAATTATAAGTCTTGGAAGTTCTGATGATACAAATGCTGCAGTCAAAGCAGCAAAATCTGCATTTGAGACTTGGAAAGAAACTTCAAAAGAAGAAAGGTTAAATTTATTAGAAAAATTATTAAAAATTTATAATTCTAGATGGGATGATATGACTGATGCTATTACTACAGAGCTTGGTTGTCCTAAAGATTGGTGTTCAGCTAATCAAACATCTTCTGGCGCAGGTCATATCGAAGACTTTATAAAAAGATTAAAAGAATTCGAATTCGAACCAGGTTTTGATAAAGGATCTACTAATCATATTGTATATGAGCCAATTGGAGTTTGCGGATTAATTACACCTTGGAATTGGCCTATAAATCAAATTGCTTTAAAAGTAATTCCAGCTTTTGCTACTGGGTGTACAATGGTACTTAAACCATCTGAAATTGCACCATTGTCAGGAATGCTATTTGCAGAGATGATAGATGAGGCTGGATTTCCAGCTGGAGTATTTAATTTGGTAAATGGTGATGGGCCTGGTGTTGGAACTGATCTTTCAGGACATCCTGATATTGATATGGTCTCATTTACAGGATCTACTAGAGCTGGAAAATTAATTACAAAGAATGCTGCTGAAACTATAAAAAGAGTTTGTCTTGAACTTGGTGGTAAAGGTGGAAATATTGTTTTTGCTGATGCATATCCTGATGCAGTCAGAGATGGTATTAGAAACGTAATGAGTAATTCAGGTCAATCCTGTGATGCCCCAACTAGAATGCTTGTTGAAAAATCAATTTATAAAAGAGCTGTTGAAGAAGCTGCAGATGAAGCAAATAAAATTAAAGTTGATCTTGCTTCAAAAGCTGGTGACCATATTGGGCCTGTAATTTCAAAAACTCAATTTGATAAAATTCAAAGTTTAATAAATAGTGGAATTGAAGAAGGTGCTACTTTAGTAGCAGGTGGTCCTGACAAACCTGAAGATCTAAAGAAAGGTTATTTTATTAAACCAACAGTATTCACTGATGTTAATAATAATATGAGAATTGCTAAAGAGGAAATATTTGGACCAGTATTGTCGATTATTCCTTTTGAAAATGAAGAGGAAGCTATCCAAATTACAAATGATACAGAATATGGATTAGGAAACTATTTACAAACAGAGGATAATGAAAAGGCAAAAAGAGTCTCAAAAAAATTAAGATCTGGAATTGTATATGTAAATCATAAAGCAGCTGACTCTGGGACACCTTTTGGTGGGTATAGACAATCTGGAAATGGACGTGAAGGTGGAACCTGGGGATTGCATGAATATCTAGAGGTAAAAACTATTACTGAATGGAAAAATTAAAATGCTTGGTTATGTAATGGTAGGAACCAATAACTTAGAAAAAGCAATAATTTTTTATGATGAAGTCTTAAAAGTTTTAAATCTAGAAAGAAATTATAAAGATGAAGTTTGCGCTGGTTACACAGAAAAAAATGGCGATGGAACTATAGAGTTTTATGTGACCAAACCTGTCAATATGAAAGAGGCAACTAATGGAAATGGAACGCAAGTTTCATTTATCACATCATCTAGAGATATAGTTGATAAGTTTCATGAGATTGGACTTAAGGCAGGTGGAAAAAGTGAAGGAGCTGGAGGTGAAAGACCAGAAGGTTCTGGAGTTTACTATTCTTATATTCGAGATCTTGATAATAATAAAATTTGTGCTTTCACAAACAATTAATGTCTTACAATTTAATTCAAGAAAAAATCAATGAAGGAAAAATTATTTTACTTGATGGAGGTATAGGTGCTGAGCTTGAAAAAAAAGGAGCTAAAATGGATCAAAACCTCTGGTGTGGAAAATGTTCGGTAGATAGCCCAAAATTTCTAAAAGAAGTTCATGAAAATTATATTGATGCAGGTGCTGATGTTATTACAACAAATACTTATGCTACAACTCCAATTTCTCTTAGAAAACACGGATATGAAGACTCAATTGAATTATTTAATAAACAAGCAGTTCAAATTGCAAAACAAGCAATTAATAATTCAAAAAAGAACATCTGTTTAGCAGGAAGTGTTTCGAGTTATGGAAGTTTTCTTAAACTTGGAACAAAGAACATGAAGCCATGTTTTAATGAACATATTAAAATTTTATCAAATGAGGGTGTTGATTTAATAATTTTAGAAGCAATGACATCTCAAGCAGAAATCGTGGAGACTATGCTTGAGTGTTCTTCAAATATAAAGTTACCTGTTTGGCTTTCTATTTCCTGTGTAATAGATCAGAATACAAAAAATATTACACTTGGTTATGATGATGTAAAGAATAAAACTGAAATTTACGAGGATTTAGAAGAATCGTTGAAAAATTTTAGTAAATTGCATAAGGGGCCAATTTTAATTGCTCACTCAGATATTAAAACAACGAGTGCAGCTTTAGATACTGCATTAAAAAATTATAATGGAGTTATTGGTGCATACCCTAACAAAGGCTATTACGAAAAACCAAATTGGAAGTTTGTGGATGATTTTTCACCCAATGATTATTTGGAAGTTGCAAAAAAATGGTTTAGCAAAGGTGTAAAAATTGTTGGTGGTTGTTGTGGTATAGGAGTTGAAGAGATAAAAGCTGTTTCAATTTTGAAGTAATAATATATTGTAAAATTATGAAAACTTTTATTGGTGGTATTGGTTGTTTTTGGGACGAAACTAAATACGATGGTATAAAAGGAATATTATCTACCGAATGTGGTTATTGCGGAGGTGATGATCCTAATGTTACTTATAAAGCAGTTTGTGGTGGAGATACAGGTCACATAGAAGTAGTCAAAGTTCAATATGATGAAAATATTTTAAGCTATGAAGACATGGTCAGATTATTTTTTAAACTCCATGACTCAACTCAAAAGAATAGACAAGGAACTTATGTAGGAATTCAATATCGCTCTGAGATATTTTATAATAATGATAATGAAAAAAATACAGCAGAGAAAATTTTAAAAGAAATGAATGAGAAATTAGATGGAAAAGTTACTACAAAAATTTCCAAAGAAAAAAACTATTGTAAAGCAGAAGGCTATCATCAAAAGTACGAGAAAAATAAATCTCTTAAGTTTGGATAAAAAGTACTAATTTGAAAAAAATTATTTCAGAAAAAAATCCAGAATTAGTTACAAGAAAAGATAATAAAGCTCAATGGAATCTCCCAAATAAAAGGAGGTTGGGTTTTAGAAATTTATATAAAATTAATAGATATGGAATATACCTTAGATCAGATTTTGTTTTAAAATTAAAAAAAAAAATTAATAAGAGAATTGGTAAATTATCTTCTGTAAAAAAGGTAACTAAAAATAAAGCTTTTTGCTCTTTAATAGTTGGTAAAGATCAGGATATTTTATTCGAGCAGTACGCAAAGGACTTTTCTACAAATCAGCCTCAAACAATTATGTCAATTACAAAAATGTTTATACATTTATTTGTGGGAGAGCTGATAGACAGAAAACTAATTAACTTAAATAAGAAAATTTCATTTTACTTGCCAAAAATTGGCAGTGGTTATGCAAATGCAAAAATAAAAGACGTTTTAGACATGAATATTGTAAATCTATATAGCGAAGATTATACAAAAGCTTATTCGTCTTCATTTTTACATGAGCCTGTGGGAGGATGGAGACTGCCGATTAAAGGCAAAAACATTCAAAGCCAGGAACAATATTTAAATTCAATTAAATCTTTAAAAAGCAGAGATTTAAAAAATTATACCGATCTGGCGCATTATAAATCAGCTAATACCGATGTTATTGGACTAATTGTAGAAAAAGTAAGTAAAAAAAGTTTAAGACAATGGCTGTTGGAAACAGTTGAAGCAACAGGATTTGAAGAAGGATTGTATATAGGAACAGATAGATTTGGAACACCGTGGATGTCTGGAGGCGGAAGTTTAATTACAAGAGATTTTTTAAGAATGGGTTTACTTTTTTCTAGGTTTGGAAAAGGTATAAATGGAAAAAATATTGGTTCTAAAACTTTTTTGAGTAAAACTATTAATAGTGAGGGACCCAAATACATTCAATTATCTAAAGATAAATTTGTATGTTATGTTAATTCATTAATGAAATGCGGTAACTGGATTGGTCACTCTGGGTATGGGGGCCAATTTTTAGGAATAAATTTGAAAACAAAAGTTGTTGCTGCGTTTTTTTCTGTCTTAGAGACTAAATCTGCAACAAATGAAAAATATAAAAAAGATATGGTAAATATGATAGACCAAATAATTAGTAAAGATTACTAATTTAAGAAAATCTTGTTATCAAAGATTTTAAATGTTTATCTGTGACGCCACAACAACCCCCAATAATTTTTACCTGATCGTCTATTAACTCAGAACACTTATCAACAAATTCAATTTCATTTTCAGTTATTAATGCTTGCATAGTACTTGTGTCAAATTTATGAATTTCTGGATAGAACATAATTGGCCCATTCCAATTTGATTTTAAAACTTTCATTCCCTCTTTTGTATCAATAAACCAACTATGCATAATGCCATAAACATCTCCACCGATAGATTTGAGTGAATTAATTATTTCAGCGAAATTTATAATTTTATCTTCAGGAAGGAATTTTGGCTCATCAGGATATTTTAAAGGGTCATATATAATAGATCTCTCTTTTTCAGCTCTAAAATTTCTACCTACTACGGTTTCATCAAACTTACTTATGCAACAACTTAATCCAACCCAGACAGGTAAACCTGTTTCCAAAGCTGCATTAAGCAAAATTTTAGCATGGTCAATATCTAAAAGCATTTCAAGAATAAGTACTTCGACTCCCTCTTCTTTTAATACCTTCGCTTGTTCTTTATAATTTTTTTCTTCTTTTGCAAATGATGGTACAAATTTTGTGTCAGGTCTAAATTCATTTTCAGCCAAAGCTAAATATGTTGACATGCTTCCAGCAATTTTAATTTTTTTTCCAGAATTTTTGACTGCTTGTCTTGCTAACTTAACTGTATCAATGTTAATTTTTATAGTCTGATCTCCTAAATTTGAAGGCTCAAGACAATGCCTTGCAGTTCCAAAAGTATTGGTTGTTATCATATCACATCCAGCGTTTATATGACTTTCGTGTACTTTGATTACTATTTCTGGTGAGAAAACATTTGCTAAACCAGAAAAAGCTGGCCCCATAGTTCCACCAAGTCTCTGAATTTCTGAGCCTGTTCCACCATCTAAGAAGACTTTTTTTTTTGATTTCAATAATTCATTAATATCCATTATGCTAATTTCTTCTCTGACTTTGGAACATATACAACTTCAATTACACCACCAAGAATTATTAGAATACTGCCTATTGTTTCTCTCCAACCAAAAGGTTCATTTGTTAAAATACTAGCACTAACAACACCAACAATTATTTCAGCTAAAAATAAAATAGATGATAAGCCGGCTCCTAGTTTACTTGGAGCCCAAAAGATTATTACTCCTGTAGGAATAAAATAAAATATCGAGATAAGTAATAAAAAAGTGGACATTGACATGATAACCTCCACTGATGGAACTGGTCCTAAATAATCTACTAAGAATAACCCAATAGGTATACTGGCTAAACCTCCATAAAAAAAGAATGTGAATATAATTGGAAAGACTCCATCTGTTTTAATTATTTCCATTCTAATTAAACCAGCACCAAATAGTGCACCTCCAGCAAGAGCCAACCAATCCCCTGCATTTTGAGGTAATGGGATTATATTTTCTTGACTGAATACAATCCATAAACCTCCTAGTGCCAAACCTAATGTGATTACCCTCTTCCAACCAAATTTCTTTTTTAAAAATATAATTTCAAATATTGTTGTCCAAACAGGTATCATGTAAAACATAATTAATGCTTTAACTACATCAGTAAGAAGAAAGCTAAGAGCATAACAAACAAATCCACTTCCAACAAAAAAACCAGTCAGAGGAAATTCCAATCCAATAGACTTTCCTTTTATAATTCTCCAAATTGCGACTGGTGATAAAATTAATATTCCAACCGCCATTTGGGATATTGTTCCCCAACCACCAGTCAAACCTCCATCTTCTAGTATTCTTTGAGGTAACCAATAAATTCCCCATGAACCAGCAGCAATAGCTAATGCAAATGAAATTTTAAAATGATGAGGGTGTCTGGTCATTATTATTCCGTTAATTCTGGTTTAAATTTTGAAAAGTTAAAAATTTCTTCATAAGATTTGGCAAAGTTAATTAGTTTATTATCTTCTTTAACATTTGCTATAATCTGCATTCCCATTGGTAGCCCTTTATTATTAAAACCAACTGGAATAGATATAGTTGGCAAACCAAGCAAACTTGATAATGTATAGACTTCCATATATCTATGATAAGTGTCAATTTTATTATCATTGATAAATTCTGGATTGTTTAGGTTCTTTTCAAAAGGAAATAGTTGAGCCGAAGGTAATGCTAAAAAATCATAATGTTTAAATAGGTTTTGTATTTTATCCATATAATTATTTCTTATTTCTATTGCTTTTAAAACATCTTTTGTTTTGATGCTTTTCCCTTTTTCATATTCCCAATATGCTTGAGAAGGTAATTCATTTAAATTTTTTAAATTATATAACAAAAAGTTTTCATACAAAAATTTGGCTCTTAATATTGTCCAAGAATACCACAATTCTTCTGAATTAATTTCAGTTTTTAAATCTTCAATATTTAAATTATTTGACTGTAATTTTTTTAAAATATTTTCACATATGTCGATGATTCCATCTTCATACTTATATTGTTCGTTTAGATCAATGCACCATCCAATTTTTAAATCTGAAAGTTTTTTAATATTTATATCTTCAAGATCAAAAGATAATTTATCCTTTACATTCTTCCCTTTTATATAGTTAAATAAAAATTCCATGTCATTGGGAGTCCTAGCAAAACATCCAGTTGTAGATATTAAAGGAAAATCTTTTAAATTTTTAATTTCAAATCTATCTTCTGCAATCGCACCAGGTGTTGGTCTTAATCCATAAATATTTGCAAATGCTGCTGGGTTTCTACAAGATCCCATCATATCTGTGCCGTCTGCAAAAGGAATTAAATTTGCTGCAACAGCTGCTGCTGCACCACCAGAAGACCCTCCCGCTGACTTACTATGATCATAAACATTTGAAGTTGCTCCATAAACTCTGTTAGTAGTATGACAACCAACAGCAAATTCAGAGAGATTTGTTTTACCAATTAAAATTGTGTTTTTTCTATAATTATCTACTAATAAAGAGTCCTGTTTTGGTATATTTTTTAATAACTCTTTATATCCATAGCATGTTACCTCATTTTTAATATCAAATAATTCTTTAACAGCAATTGGAAGTCCATAAATATCATCTTTGTCATTATCACTATTAAAATTTTCATCTTTTAATTTTGCTTCTTCAGTAATTTTTGTTTCATCTATATGTGAAATAATAGCATTTAATTTTGGATTGAATTTTTTTATTCTTTCTAAATAGAAATTTAGTACCTCTACTATTTTAATTTCTCTTTTTTTTATTTTTGAAATTATTTGATGGACAGAAAAATTCTCAAGCACTTAATTAAACCTATCTTGCTTGTCTAATACTCTCTAAAACTAAAGTCTTGACCTCATCTAATGATGCCTTTTTAGGATTTTGTCCATAAGCTTGGTCTAACATTGATTTCTTTGCTATTCTCTCTTGGCAATCTTCTGGCACCCCTAATTCATTTAATCCTTTAGGGATTTTTAATCTATCTAGAATTATATTTAAGTTGTCTTGAAAACTTTCAATTGAATGGTTTTCAAATTGCATAGCCTCTGACATTCTTTTTACTTTTTCTTCTAATCCAGGTAAATTATATTTCATGACTGCAGGAAGTATAATTGCATTAGTCAATCCATGATGAGTATTATATTCAGCACCAACCATGTGCGAAATTGCATGAACTAAACCTAAGCCTTTTAAGAAAGCTATTCCACCCAAATAAGATCCAATAATCATTCCTCCTCTGGCTAAGAGATTATCAGGTTCTTCGACAGCTGCATAAAGTGATTTTGAAATTAAATTTAAACTTTCTAATGCAGAACCATCACAAAGAGGATGAAACATTGGAACACTATAACCTTCAATTGCATGTATCATTGCATCTATACCGGTCCAAGCAGTAAGATTTGCTGGTAATTTTAAAGTTAGCTCTGGATCTACTAAAGCTAAACATGGTCGGGCATCTGGATGCCATAAACAAAATTTCATTCCTTTTTCAAGATGAGTGACCATGGCAGTAACTTCTGTTTCAGCACCTGTTCCTGCTGTAGTTGGAATAGTAATTATTTTTGGAAAAGGATTTTCTATAGTTAGTTTTGGCGGCTCTTTTTCAAATTCAAAATCCCATAAAGGCACACCGCTATCAACTGTAAGAGAAATTGCTTTTCCTCCATCCATTGCACTTCCACCGCCTATTGCAATTATTGCATCATGATTGCCTTCACGAAATTTTTTACATCCAGAATCTATTTCATCATCTCTAGGATTTGGCGATATATTTGAATAAATATCTGATTTGATTTTTGAGTCATTAAGTAAATTTTGTAAATCACTTATAAATGGTAAATTTACACTACCACTATCAGTAACGATTAATGCATTATTTATTTTAAAATTTTTACAAAACTTTCCAATTTCTTTAAATCTTCCAGGTCCATAAGCTGTAAAAGTTGGGAATGTCCAATCCTGATTATTTAATAAAAATTCTTCATTAAGCTTAAAATTTTGCATAATATTTTAAAAACTTATACTAATTTCAATATTATTAAATGAAAATTTCATCTGAAAAAACAGATCTAAAAAAAACATATTTAGCAATTGCTACAATGCTCTTAGCAATTTTATGTATAGATCTTTACATGGTTATTATTAAATTTTTAGGTGATGAATACTCAATAATTCAATTAACTTTATTTAGAAATGTAGCAGCAATTATACCTTTGTTATTATTGATCTTATTCACAAATGAATTTTCAACAATATTCAAAAACTTAGGAAATAAGTTTTTGATATTGAGTTGCTTGAGAGGAATATGTTTTCTTTCTATGAATGTGTTCATTTTCATCTCAGTAGTAAATCTGGAATTTGCAACAGCTATGACGTTAACCTTCTCATCGCCTTTCTTCATAGTAATACTATCAATAATTTTATTGAGTGAAAAAATTGGTATTTATAGATGGTCAGCAGTTATAATTGGTTTTGTTGGTGTAGTTATGATAATGAAACCAACAAGTGAAATTTTTAGTTTGTACTCAATTTTTCCAATTCTAACCGCTATAGCATGGGCTTTCACTGTCATAATTTTAAAATTCATTCAAGGCAATCATTCAACTGCTAAAATTCAGTTATATACATTAATATTTAATGTCATTGGTGGTTTAATATTATTTATTGTAACCACAGGACATGTTGAAATTAAAAATTTTAAAGATTTTATTATGATGACAATGACTGGAGTTTTGGGTGGTACAGCAGCAATATTATTTATTTATTCTTATCGTTTAATTTCAGCAAGTAAAATAGCTTCATTTGAGTATCTTGGAATACCATCTTCTTTTATTCTAGGTTGGATTTTCTTTAATGAAGCTCCATGGAGCCAACTATTTCCTGGAGTAATAGTAATTATTTTTGCTGGTATGATTATTATATGGAGAGATAATATTAAAAAGAAATCAATAGAAGGTAATAAGCAAGTTTATTGATTTGATCTCATAGACTTCATGACTATTACTCTATCTATTTCACCTAATAGCTTTCCACTTTCATTACAAACTACTGGATAAGTTTTAT
>CACBTT010000016.1 GCA_902542235.1 uncultured Pelagibacteraceae bacterium | reverse complement strand
CCAATCAGCTTGATATTTTTGACCATCAAAGAAAACATCAAGTTTATTATTTTTCATAAATAAAAAATGCTGAAACCCTTTTAAACCAAATATTATCTTACCAAGTATTTTTTTTATACGTGTATCAATAGAGTGAACAATTTTAGCATCCCAACCAATACCAGCCATTAAAAAAAAATAATTTTTATTTATTTTTATAAGATTAGATTGTTTATAATTATTTGATGTTAAAATATTACAAATATCGTCTACTTTTTTATTTATCGATAACTCTGCTTGAAGTAAATTGGCTGTTCCAGCCGGTATGTACCCAATTGCAAATTTATCATTAAAATCAAAGTCATTTTTTATCAATTCATTGATAGCAAATGATACTGATCCATCTCCACCAGCAACTATCAATCTATCATAATTTTTATTTTTAAATTCCAAAAATATTTCTTTCGCCTCTTTTTCAGATTTGGTTTTGAAATAATCTACAGAGTTGTTAATTTTTAATTTTTCATAAATCTTATTTACAAATTTTATTTTTTTCCCTGTTGATGAATTAAGGTTATAAATCAAACAATAATGCATAATTTTTTCGTAACTAATTTTTAATAAATATTTAACATTTCAATGACATAAGAATTAAATGATTCGAGTTACAGTTGTGTTACAAAATAGGTTTTTTTAATGCCTCCGTTATTAAAATATAAGAGTATATTTATATCTGATGTGCATCTTGGCACCAAAGGTTGTCAAGCTAACAAGCTTTTAGAATTTTTTAAGAATTCAAGATCCGAGAACCTTTATTTAGTTGGAGATATAATCGATGTTTGGGCAATGCAAAAGAGTTTCTATTGGCCTCAAGAGCATAATGATGTCATACAAAAAATATTGAGAAAAGCCAGGCACGGGACAAAAGTATTTTACATAATTGGAAATCATGATGAGGTATTTAGAAAATTTATTCCAATGCATTTAGGTGATATTAAAATAGTAAATAGAGTTATTCATGAAACGCAGTTAGGAAAAAAATATTTAGTTGTTCATGGTGATGCTTGGGACGGAGTAATGAAATATGCTAAATGGCTTTCTAAATTAGGAGCTATTGCCTATGAATTATTACTTAAAATTAATGTTATTATAAATTTTTTTAGAAAATTGAGAGGTAAAGACTATTGGTCATTGGCAAAATTTTTAAAATATAAGGTAAAAAATGCTGTAAAATTTATAGGTGAATATGAAAACACACTTTCTTCATATGCAAAAAGGAAAAAATTTGATGGAATAATTTGTGGACACATACATCATGCTGAAAATTTAAATCTTGATGGTGTTAATTATTTAAATTGTGGCGATTGGGTTGAGTCATGTACAGCCTTGGCAGAAAAATATGATGGAACTTTTGAGATAATTTATTGGGATAAAAAAAGAAACGAATATATTTCAGAAAATATTGATAATAACAGGATCGGTTCATTCAAAAAAGCATCTTAAAGAATGAAAATATTAATTGTTACCGATGCTTATTACCCTCAAGTTAATGGTGTTGTAAGAACTCTCCACGAAACTGGTGAAATTCTTAAATCACAAGGTCAAACTATTGAATATATTACTCCTCAACAATTTCTTACCATGCCCATGCCAAAATATAATGAAATTAGATTGTCCTTAAATGTTTGGCCCCGTGTAAGTAACTTAATTAAATCAATTAAACCTGATGCAATACATATTGCAACAGAAGGACCCTTAGGGTTTATGGCACGAAGACATTGCATTAAAAATGGCTTAAAATTTACCACAAGTTTTCACACAAGATTTGATAAATACATGAAACTTTATATGCCTATCATTCCAGCTAAATGGTCAGAAAAATTTTTATGCAATTTTCATAATAAAGCTGAAAGAATTTTAGTAACAACAGAATCTATGCGTGAAGAATTAATTTCTTTAGGTATTGATAACAATAAAATGGTTACATGGACCAGAGGAGGTAATCACGGTGCATTTAAAAACCCCATTAAGAAAGACTTACCTTATAAAAGACCTATATGGATATATGTTGGAAGAGTTGCTGTTGAAAAAAATATCAAAGCATTTTTAGATTTAGATCTTGAAGGTACTAAAATTATAATTGGTAAAGGTCCTGATTTAAACAATTTAAAAAAAAAGTTTCCAAAAGACATTTTTTTAGGTGAGAAAACAAATGGAGAATTAGCTTCTCATTTTGCATCATCTGATGTTTTTGTATTTCCAAGTAAAACAGATACGTTTGGTATAGTTGTCTTAGAGTCTTTAAATTGTGGCACACCAGTCGCAGCTTACCCTGTACCGGGACCTAAAGATATATTAGGGGGTACTAATATTGATACTTTAGATAATGATTTGAAAACCTCTGCTTTAAAAGCTTTGAAGGTAAGTCGTCAAGATTGTCTTGATTTTGCAAAAAAATATTCTTGGGAGGAAACGGCAAAAATATTTTTTGAAAATATTTCACCTAATAATTAAAGACAATATACATTACATTTGTTAAAACATATCCATGTTTTGGGCAGAGTTGATACTTATAGTTATAATAATCATTTTATTATATTTTTTATTTAAAAAAAATATTAAGCCAGAAAACACAGCACCAGTTGTAAACAAGACTAATAAGGATGATTTAGGAAAAAGAGTAATTATTGAAGAATTAGAAGATCAATTCTTTGCTTTAGATAAATATAATTTAATCAAATATCTAAACAAAAGTGCAAAACAACGTTTTGGAGAAAACCTAATTGATAAAAATATTTCAAGTGTAATTAGAGATACAAAATTATTAGAAATGATTGAAGAGGCTATCAAAGATCAAACTACAAAAAATGTCAATGTAGAAATAAATTTACCATCTTATCAACTTTACAAAATCTATGTTATTCCTGGTCCGACCCATTTGTTTCCAGAAATAAACTCTGTCGTATTGTTTCTAAAAGATTTTACAGAAATAACAAAAGCACAAAAACTAAAAACTGATTTTGTTGCAAATGTGAGTCATGAATTAAGAACACCTTTAGTTTCGATTAAAGGTTCGTTAGAAACTATTCTTGGACCAGCTTCAAAAGACCAAGAGGCGCAAAAAAAATTTATGTCTATCATGTCTGATCAAGTATTAAGAATGGAAAACCTAATCAATGATTTATTGATTTTAAGTAGAATAGAATTGGAAGAACATATCAAGCCTAATAAAATTGTGAGCTTAAATGATCTTTTTACAAATATTAAAAGTAACTTTGAATTAATTCTTAAAAAAAAGAAAATCAATTTACATATTGAACTTATTGAACCGACCTTAGTTTTTGGTGATAATGATAAATTGTTAACTGTATTTTCAAATTTAATTGATAATTCAATTAAATATTCACAAGATGGAAAAAATATATACGTAAAAAGTCAAATCAGTGAAGGTAAATTAATTGATAAAAATATTGCCATTATCATTAAAGATGAAGGTGTTGGAATACCTCACCAGCTAATTCCAAGAATAACTGAAAGATTTTTTAGAGTAGATACAGAAAAAAGTAAAAAGGTTGGTGGTACAGGTTTAGGTTTAGCTATAATGAAACATATTATATCTCAACACAGAGGTGACTATGAGATTCTCAGTAAAGTTAATGAAGGTACTGAAATTAAGATATATCTTCCAACAAAATAATTAATTTAAAAAATTGTTTAAAATTAACTCTTATTCAACCAAGATTTAACAAATCTTTTGTTGATTCGTATCTTAGTTTATTTAAAATTAATTTATGATTAAGATATTACATAGTATTTTAATTATTATTTTTTTTTTAATGTCGATCATTACTAAAAGTAATGCATCAGATATTTCTACAATTTTAAGAAACCAGCAATTAACTGTTTTTGATATTGGTATCTTTAGATTACAGGAAGACTTAAAAAGTTCATATCCTGAAATAAAAAAACATAAAGATGTACCGTATGAAGATATATATATAGATGTTCTCAGTTCCTATTGGAGAAATACAGTAGATTTAATTGTTTCAATTCCAGTAAATGAAAATTTAAAAAAAGAGAACTACATGTCAGATTCATTGAGATGTCGAAACATATTTAATTCTGTTAGAGATCATTTACTGAGAAATGAAAATATGAGTAATTATAGGTTTACTATGGCGACAAGCTATTTAACATCTATTTTTTCTACTCCTACTAGTTGGCCAAAATGGCGTTATGACCAAAGTATTCTTGAGGAATTAGTTAATTTGGTAAAACTGGAAGTTGTCTTAAGACCAACCCCAGATCTTGCTTTTAAGGATAACGTAAATCCAGTTTCATGCAAAGGTGGTCTAGAAACTGAAAATAGTGAGATTATTGTCTCAATGAAATACAACTAAAAAGTTAGGTTTTTAACAAAACTGTAATAATTCTGTAATATTAAAGATTCAATAAATTTATACGAGTCAGGCATCTTTTAATTAATAAATAACGAAAGGATTAAAGATAATGAAAAAACTAACTATAGTGATTGCTTCTTTAGTTGCTCTATCAATAGCAACTGTTGCTCAAGCAAGAGATCAAATTAAGATAGTTGGTTCGTCTACAGTATTCCCTTACGCGACTGTTGTTGCTGAAAGATTTGGTGGTTCAGGATTCAAAACTCCTGTAATCGAGTCGACTGGTACTGGTGGAGGAGCTAAACTATTCTGTGCTGGTGTTGGTGAGCAACATCCAGATATTACTAATGCATCAAGAGCTATGAAAGACAAAGAGAAAGCCCTATGTAAGAAAAATGGTGTAAATGATATTGTTGAGATCGTAATTGGTAACGATGGTATTACATTAGCTTACAGCAAAGATGCAAAACCAGTAAACTTTACTAAAGAACAATTATATTTAGCATTAGCTGCTCATACAGTAGTTGATGGTAAGTTAGTTCCAAATATTTATAAAACTTGGGACCAAATTGACCCTAGCTTACCAAAACAAAAAATTTCAGTAATGATCCCACCAGGAACATCAGGAACTAGAGATGCTTGGAATTCTTTAGTAATGAAAAAAGGCATGACTAAAGAAGCTAAAGCTCTTTATAAAGCAGGTTTTGAAGCTGGAAATAAAAAATACAAAAAACCACAAAAACTTTACAGAGAAGATGGAGCTGCTATTGAAGTAGGAGAAAACGATAGTTTAATAATCCAAAAGTTAACTCAAGATAAAGATATGTTTGGTTTCTTTGGTTTCAGCTATTTCTTAGCTGCTAAAGATAAATTACAAGCTGCTAGCATTGATGGTGGACAACCATCATTAGCGTCTATTCAAGATTATAGTTATGCTGTTGCTAGACCTTTATTCTTCTATGTGAAAAAAGCTCACGTTGGAGTAATTCCAGGATTACATGAGTTTGTGAAAGAATTCACAACTAAGAAAGCTATTGGAAAAGGTGGTTACTTAGCAGATATTGGTTTAGTTCCATTAGACTCTACGTTGTATAAAACAACTAGAACTAATGCTACGAAGCTAGTTGCTATGGGTAATTAATTATTACTCTGTTAACAAATAATTAAAAAGGGGGTCTTTTTTGACCCCTTTTTTTTGAATTAAGAGTAAAGTCCTCAATAAAGGAGATTCTTTGAACTTAATATTGTTTATATTTATTGTTCTTCTGGGTTTCACAAGTTATTATTTTGGACGTAGAAAAGCATATACAATTCAATCTACAAATAAAAGATTAACTGCATTACCACAATTTTATGGTTATTATCTTGCAATTTGGTGTGCAATACCAGCTTTTATAATTTTTTCTTTATGGGCAATTTTTGAGCCCACAATTGTAAAACTATTAATCTTAAGTGATTATTCAAATCAAGGTTATCTTGATGATGAATTAAATTTAATTTACGAAAAAACAAAAGCATTGTCTCGAGGACAATTTACCGGAGAAATTACACCTTTTATTGAGGCTTCAGCTGAAAAATATTTAAGTCTTCGATCAATAGCTCAAAGTTCAAAAGCTGTTATAGTATTATCTATAATTATTGCCTCTGTTGCTTACGCTTATAAAAAAATTTCATCTAATTCTAGAACAAGAGAACCAGTTGAAAAATTTTTGAAAGCAGTTTTATTTACAGCTTCTTTAGCTGCAATATTAACTACTGTTGGAATAGTATTTTCACTTATATTTCAAACTATAGATTTTTTTAAAGTAATTCCATTATTTGATTTTGTTTTTGGAACTCATTGGTATCCTGCAAAAGCTTTTGTTAGAGATTCTTCAGAGGCTTTAGATCCGACAATGTACTCCGATACTTTTGGAGCAGTCCCTATTTTTGCTGGTACTTTTTTTATTGCTTTCATAGCTATGTGTGTTGCTATTCCTATTGGACTAATGAGTGGAATTTATTTGGCTGAGTATGCATCAGTTAAAGTTAGACAATACGCAAAACCTTTAATTGAAATTTTAGCTGGTATACCAACAGTTGTTTATGGATTTTTTGCTGCTCTAACAGTTGGACCTTTTTTAAAGGAAATAGGTAATAGCATGGGTTTAGACGTTTCAGCTGAAAGTGCTTTAGCGGCAGGCGGAGTAATGGGCATTATGATTATACCATTCATTTCAAGTTTAAGTGACGATGTGATTACAAGTGTACCTCAAAGTTTAAGAGATGGAAGTTACGCTATGGGAGCAACTAAATCAGAAACGATAAAAAAAGTTATTTTTCCTGCAGCATTACCAGGTATTGTTGGTTCTATTTTATTAGGTGTTTCAAGAGCAATTGGAGAAACAATGATAGTTGTTATGGCCTCTGGTTTAGCTGCTAATTTAACTTTAAATCCATTAGAATCTACTTCAACAATTACAGCGCAAATTGTTGTAATATTAATTGGAGATCAAGCTTTTGGCGACCCAAAAACGCAAGCTGCATTTGCTTTAGGTATGTCATTATTTTTAGTAACGCTCTGTTTGAATATTGTGGCCTTAAGAGTAGTTAAAAAATATAGAGAAAAATATGAATAAAAATAAAGAACAATTATTAAATAAAAGATATAAAGCTGAAAAGAGATTTCGATTATACGGTCAAGGTGCAATTTTTATGGCACTTTTATTTTTAACAATCTTTATTTTTAAAATTTTTTCGACAGGCTATTCAGCCTTTCAAAAAACTTGGCTTATTGTACCAGTTACTTTTGATGCTGAATTAATGATGTTAGAGCAAAATCCTTCTAAAGAGGATTTAAAAGATGCTGATTATTACGATATAGCATTAAAATCAATGGCTGATTTGGATCCAAATGCTAATGAGGATCAAGAAAATGAGCTGAAGAGAATGGTCTCTTACTTTTTCGAAAGAGAGATTAAAAGGGAACTTTTAAACGACCCCTCATTAATTGGAAAAACTAAAGATGTTTATTTAACTGCCTCAGATGATTTAGATCAAGTATTTAAAGGCAATTATCCAAGAGATTTACCTGAAGATCAAAGAAGAGTTACGGATTATCAATTAAAGATTTTTGATCAACTTGTAGAACTAGGAAAAGTTGAAAGTAAATTCAATTTAAGTTTTTTTACATATCCTGATTCAAGAGAAGCTGAATTAGCTGGTATAGCAAGCTCATTTATGGGATCAATTTTTTCTATACTTGTTTGTTTAATGATAGCTTTTCCTGTAGCAGTTCTAGCAGCAATTTATTTAGAGGAATTTGCTCCTAAAAATAGATTCACTGATTTTATTGAGGTAAATATAAATAATTTAGCAGCAGTACCTTCAATTGTTTTTGGTCTTTTGGGACTGGGTATTTTACTTGCTGTATTTCAATTACCTAGGTCAACACCTCTAGTCGGTGGAATAACTTTATCGTTGATGACTTTACCAACAATTATTATTGCTTGTAGAGCATCTTTAAAAGCAGTTCCTCCAAGTATAAGAGAGGCAGCACTTGCAATGGGTGCTAGTAAAATGCAAACTACAATGCATCATACAGTTCCGTTATCTATGCCAGGGACTTTATCCGGTACAATAATTGGTTTGGCCCAAGCTTTAGGCGAAACCGCACCTTTGATATTAATTGGCATGGTGGCTTTTGTAAATACAATACCAGGATCTCCTTTAGATCCAGCTGCAAGTTTGCCAGTGCAAATTTATATTTGGGCAGAGAGCGCTGAAAGAGGTTTTGTCGAGAAAGTTTCTGCCTGTATTATGGTTCTATTAGGATTTTTAATTATAATGAACTTATTTGCACAAATAATTAGACATAAATTTGAAAAAAAATGGAGTTAAGATGATAAAGATAAATTCAAAAAATGTAGATGTTTACTATGGAAAAAAACAAGCTCTATTCAATATAAATTTAGATATTGAAGAAAATCAAGTTACAGCACTGATTGGGCCTTCAGGTTGTGGTAAATCTACTTTTTTAAGATGTCTAAACCGAATGAATGACGTAATTGATATATGTAGAGTAAAAGGGCAAATTATAATTAATGATTTTGATATCAATGATAAAAGTTGTGATGTTGTTAGATTAAGAGAAAAAATTGGTATGGTTTTTCAAAAACCAAATCCTTTTCCTAAAACTATTTATGAAAATATTTCTTATGGTCCAACAATTCATGGTATGGCTCAATCAAAGAATGAAATGGATGAAATAGTTGAAACTAGCTTAAAAAAGGCAGCATTATGGGAAGAGGTGAAAGATAGACTTCATGAACCAGGTACTGGTTTGTCTGGTGGACAACAACAAAGATTATGTATAGCAAGGGCAATTTCAGTTAAACCTGAAGTTATTCTAATGGACGAGCCTTGTTCTGCTTTAGATCCTATTGCTACAGCTCAAATAGAAGAACTAATTGATGAGTTAAAAAAAGACCATACTATTATAATAGTCACTCACTCAATGGCACAAGCTGCAAGAGTTTCTCAAAATACAGGTTTTTTTCACCTTGGAGAATTGATAGAACATGGTTCTACTGATAAAATATTTAAGAATCCAGAAAACAAAAAAACTCAGGATTATATCACAGGGAGGTTTGGATAATGACCGAAGCACCACATACAGTAAAGTCTTACGAAGAAGAACTTAAAAATTTAAATAGCAATATAATTAAAATGGGTGGATTTTGTGAAGAAGCTTTGGGTAAAGCTATTCAAGCAATTACTACAAGAAATAGTGATAATGCTGAGGCAGTAATTAAAGATGATGAAAAAATTGATAAATTTGAGACTTTAATTGAACAGCAAGTAGTAAATTTAATTGCTTTAAGACAACCTATGGCCATAGATCTTAGAGAAACAGTCACTGCTTTAAAGATATCTTCTGACCTTGAGAGAATAGGTGATTTAGCAAAAAATATTTCTAAAAGAACTCTTTTGTTAAATGAAAATTTACCAAAAAATTTAGTAGATGCTATTATAAGAGTATCTTCGGATGTTCAAAAACAATTGAAATCAATATTAGATGCATATTTAGAAAGATCTTCTAGTATGGCAATTAATGTATGGGAAAGCGACGAACAAATTGATGATTTAACAAATTTATGCATGCAAGAAGTGATTAGATATTTAAAAGATAACGAAAATAACTTAAGTGATGGAACCCACTTATTATTTGTAACTAAAAATATAGAGAGAATAGGTGATCATACAACCAACATTGCTGAGCAAGTATATTATTTAGTTAAGGGAGAATATCTAGAGGGTGATCGACCAAAAGGCACAGAACCAATTGTTACTGGAGAAAAGTAAAATATGTCGGCTCACATTTTTATAGCTGAGGACGAGGCTGCTATAATAACTCTACTAAAGTATAACCTTGAAAAAGAGGGTTACAAAGTAAGTTTCTGTGAAAATGGTGAAGATGCGCTTAAACAAATTAAAGATAAGCTTCCTGACTTAATATTAATGGATTGGATGTTGCCCGATTTGTCAGGCGTTGAAATATGTAAAAATTTAAAAAAAGACAAAAAGCATAATGACATACCAGTAATAATGTTAACAGCAAAAGGCGAGGAGGAGGACAAATTAAGAGCTTTTGATACAGGTGCAGATGATTATGTAACAAAACCATTTAGTCAAAAAGAACTTAATGCAAGAATTAAATCATTACTCAGAAGATCAAAACCACAATCCACCGTTGATGTTGTTGAGTTTACAGATCTAAAAATAGATAGAATAACAAAAAGAGTTTATAGAAATAACATTGAAATATCTCTAGGACCTACAGAATTTAAATTATTAGATTTTTTTATCAAAAATCCAAAAAGGGTATATTCAAGAGAACAACTCTTAAACAATGTTTGGGGAGAAAATATTTACGTTGAAACTAGAACTGTCGATGTGCATATCAGAAGATTAAGACAGGCTATTAATATAGATAATACTAAGCCTTTAATTAGAACTGTAAGATCAGCAGGTTATTCTTTAGAATCTTAAAAGTCTTTAGGTCTAGTAAATTCTTTAATTAAACCATTTCCATCTAATTTATTCCATTCATTAAAATCAAAATAAATTTTTGCAAATGCCGATGTCGGAAATTTGTAGTTTAATAATTTAAAATGGTTGTTGTTGTGATTTTTTGTCAGTGATCGTATTAGATTTCTAACAGTAGGTTCATGGTTAATTAAAAGCACTGATTTATATTTTTTTGGTATTTTTTTTATTATATCTATAATTTTATCTTCACTTGATAAGTATAATTTTTTTGAAGAAATAATTTTTTTTGGTTTATCTATTTTTTTTAATAAAATTTTTAGGGTTTTCTTTGTTCTTTTTGATGATGAAAGTAATATGTAATCAAACTTATAATTTTTTTTAACAAAAAATTCACAAATCTTTTTTGCATTTTTCTCGCCACGTTTACTTAATGGTCTTTCATGATCATCAAGATTTGGGTGGTCCCAGCTAGATTTTGCATGACGCATAACGTATAATTTAAGCATAAATTTTAAATATATGACTGCATTAAAAAAACAAGATAAAGAAACACTAAAATCTAAATACATAAATAGAGAGCTGTCTTGGCTAAAATTCAACGACAGAGTTCTTCTTGAGGCCCAAAATTTTGAAAATCCTCTTTATGAAAGAATTAAATTTTTATCTATAGCTGGATCAAATTTAGATGAATTTTTCATGGTTCGTGTTGCAGGTTTATATAGTCAAATCAAACAAGATGTAGATTCACTTAGTTCTGATGGTCTTACTCCTGATGAACAAATGAGTGAAGTTATTTTGGAAACAAATAATCTTCTAAATAAACAAAATAAAATATATAGAGATTTAATTCTTCAATTAAAAAAAGCAAATATAAGTATAGTTAAACCTGAAAATTTAAGTAAAACTGAACAAAAAAGATTATTTAAAATTTTTAATGAAGAAATTTACCCTCTGCTAACCCCATCAGCAATAGACCCAGCTCATCCCTTTCCATTTATTGCAAATCAAGGAAGAGCATTAGTTATGAGATTAAATAAGAAAAATAAAAAAAGGACTTTAAATGCAATAATAGTAATTCCAAAAGCTTTATCAAGATTTATTGAAATAGATGGAAATAAAAGTTTTAAAAAATTTTTAATTATAGATGATGTTATAAGTTTTTTTGCCTCTGAAATATTTCCTGATCATGATTTAGATAAAAAAATGTTATTTAGAGTTATAAGAGATAGTGATGTAGAAATTCAAGAGGAGGCCGAAGATTTAGTAAGATCTTTTGAATTGGCTTTAAAAAGAAGAAGAACAGGTGACATAGTACGTTTAGAAATTTTAAAAAATAGTAATAATGACTTAACTAAGTTTGTAACCAATAGGTTAAACGTAAAATCTGAATACATCTATGAAATTGAAGGCATTGTTGGAATTCAAGATATAGACCAAGTTTGTAAAATTAAAAATTCTAAATTAAGATTTAAAAATTTTAATCCCAGGGAGGTTGAGAGATTAAAGGAGTTTAATAATAATTTTTTTGATACTATAAAAAAAAAAGATTTAATAGTTCATCACCCTTTTGAAACATTTGATGCTGTCGTTGAGTTTTTAAATCAAGCTGCATATGATAAAAAAGTTATAGCAATTAAACAAACTCTATACAGAACAACCCTAGATTCTCCAATTGTTAAAGCCTTAATAACAGCAGCTGAAAATGGAAAGACAGTAACCGCTTTAATAGAGATCAAAGCAAGATTTGATGAAGAAGCAAACATTCAACTTTCAAGAAGTTTAGAAAAAGCAGGAATTCAAATAGTTTATGGTTTTGCAAAATATAAAACACATGCAAAATCATCTTTAATATTAAGAAAAGAGCAGGGAAAAATTCAAACTTATATACATCTGGGAACTGGCAATTATCACCCAGTTAATGCAAAAATTTATACTGACTTATCTTTATTTAGTTCTGATAAAAAATTAGCAACTGATGTGGAAAAATTTTTTAATTATGTAACTGGTTATTCAAAACCACGAAATCTTAGTAAAATATCTATATCACCAATTAATCTTAGGGAAACCTTGAACAAATGTATTGCTAACGAGATAACAAATGTCAAAAAAGGTAAAAAAGGTGAAATATGGGCCAAAATGAATTCCTTAGTAGATCCAGCGATAATTGATAAATTTTACGAAGCTTCAAATGCTGGAGTAAAGATATTTTTATTTGTAAGAGGTGTCTGTTGTTTAAGACCTGGAGTTAAAGATAAATCTGAAAATATAATAGTTAAAAGCATGATTGGAAGATTTTTGGAACACTCAAGAATTTATTGTTTTGCAAATGGAAAAACAATGCCTAGTAGAGATGCAAAAGTTTTTATTTCATCAGCAGATTTAATGCCAAGAAATTTAAATCGAAGAGTAGAACTTCTAGTTCCAATCGAAAACCAAACAGTCCACGAACAAGTTCTTGATCAAATTATGTTAGCTAATTATTTAGATAAAAAACAAAGTTGGGAACTTGATGCTAGTGGAAATTATAAAAAAATTAAATATAGTGAAAATGATTCTTTTTCAGCCCATGATTATTTTATGAATAATCCTAGTTTATCTGGAAGAGGTAAAGCTAAATTAAAAATGAAACCAAAAAAATTAAATTTAAGATTAATTAAAAGTGGAAATTAAAGTTTTAAAAAATAATCAAAATTTGAAATTAAAACCTGCTAAATTAGCAGTAATTGATATAGGTTCCAATTCTATCAGGATGTTAATCTATGAAGATTTTAACTCATCTCGTGTGCCTTTTTTCAATGAAAAAGCCGTTTGTGAACTTGGTAAAAATTTAGATAAGTCAAGAAAACTTCATAAATCTGGTGTGGATTATGCCCAAAAAGTATTGAAGAGATTTTCAGAAATTTTAAATGTTTCCAAAATTGTTAATTTAAAAATAATAGCAACTGCTGTTTTAAGAGAAGCAACAGATTCAAAACCCTTTGTTGAATACGTAGAAAACCTTTTTAAAAAAAAAATAGAAATCTTAAGTGGTGACGAAGAAGCAATTTGTTCAGCTGAAGGTGTTAAAATTGGATTTGATAATGTAGATGGGTTAGTTGCTGATCTTGGTGGAGGAAGTTTAGAATTGGCTAGAGTTGAAAATGGTTTGATTACTAATAAAACATCTTTTCCCTTAGGTGTTTTAAGACTACTTAATAATCCAATTGTAAAAAAGAGAAACCTTTCTAAATATATAAAACAACTTTTGAGAGAAGAGAAATGGTTATCTAAAAAAAAATTTCAAAATTTGTATTTAGTTGGAGGAACATGGAGAGCTTTATTTAAACTTCATCTGTTTCAAAATAAACATCCTGTCCATATAATTCATCAGTATTCAGTAAATTATGAAACTATATCATCATTTGTAGAAAAAATAGCATCGTTTAATAAAGCAAAACTAAAAACAGTTGAATATATATCTAAATCCAGAACACCTTATCTACCATATAGCTCTATTATTTTAGATGAGATCATGAAAGTCACAAATCCAAAAAACATAATTTGTTCTATAAGCGGTATTAGGGAGGGATCTTTGACGAAAGATTACTTTAAAAATATTGATAACTCCCAGGTTTTTGAAAAATCATTAGAATATATTTCTAAGAAAAGAGGTGATTTGGGATTAACTTACAAAAAGTATTATGAATTTATCAAACCTGTATTTGATGGTAATGAACATTTTAATGAAAAATTACTTAACTTAGCTTGTGTTTTAAGTCATATGGATTGGGGACTAGGTGCTTTTCAAAAGGCAGAATTAGTTTTTCAAGAAACATTAAATACCCCTTTATTGAGACTTTCACATAAAGAAAGAATTCAAATAGCTCTTTCATGTTATTGGAGGTACTGCAGTATTAAATACAATCCAAAAATAGAATATTTGACTTTTTTAAATAATAATGAAATTTTTTCTAGCAAACAAGTTGGTGCAGCCTTAAGATTTGCTCACTCACTAACATCTATTTCAACTATCTTTTTAGAGGAATTTAAATTGTATAAAAGAGGCAACTCTGTATTTTTAAAAATTCCAGCACAACATCAAGAAATAATTTCTAAACAAGCCACAAAAAGATTTAAAGCTCTGGCGAGAGAATTATTTTTAGAACCAAGAGTAATTTATTCAAATAATTAATATATAATTTAATTTATTACAACTTACAGGTTAGTGATTTTTCTTCTTTAATATATTTTTAATTTTATTGAAACATATCTTTAATCCAAATGTAATATTCTTCTGTGATTAAATTGTAAACATTAAACCCCTGAAATACGCTCGGTATTATTATTGAGCGTATTTCTTTTTATAAAACAAATACATTCCTATATGAGATGCATTGTTAAATTTACCATTCTCAATTAATTTAATTATTTGTTGAGTGGAAACTATATGGATTTTAATTCCTTTTTCAGGCTTTGAAATTTTTCAATCTTTTTCTAAGAATAATTTTTTTGCAATATAAACAGCAATTAACATGCCAATTAATTCAGCAGCTATATAATAAGGAGTGTTTAAATAACTTATACCAGTAAACGACTCTGTGAATGTTCTTGCTATTGTTACAGCAGGATTTGCAAAAGAAGTTGAAGAGGTAAACCAATAACCAGCAGTAATATATAAACCTACTGATCCAGCAACAGCTATTTTACCTGATCTCATTGAACCAAAAATTATTAAAATAAGACCCAACGTAGCAACTATTTCAGAAGTAAAAATATAAATCCCACTCCTTGACTTTGTTGATAATTCAAAAACCTGATGTTCAAAAAAGAAATTAGCTAATGCTACACCTAGCAAACATCCAAGTATCTGAGCAGAAATATAAAAGGGTAGAAGGTTTTTTTTTAACTTTCCTGTAATTGTCATAGCAATACTTACAAATGGATTGAAATGAGCCCCAGATACATCAGCAAATACTGTTATTAGCACAAACAATCCAGCTCCGGTTGCCAATGTGTTTGCTATTAGCATTACTGCTATATCATTAGTAAGATTTTCTGCCATTAAACCTGATCCAACTATGATCATGACCAGAAAGCAACTTCCAATGAACTCTGAAAGAAAATATCTATTTTTATTTTTCATCTATCCAATCTTTAATTTTATTACTTATAATATTGAAAGTTTTTCTAATGATTATTTGCTTTTCTTCGTCATTTGCATTTTGAAGTTTAGTTACCGGATCTTCTATATCCCAATGTATAATTTGGTTTTTATCAGGCCAAATAGGACATACCTCATTATTTGCGTTGTTGCATACTGTTATTACATGATCCATTTTTAATTCTTTATTGATAAATTCTTCAAAGTTTTTAGAACTATAATTAGTTAGATCATAACTTTTATTTTTTTCTAAAAAACTTTTAACATCTTCATTGATTTTTCCAGATGGATTACTACCAGCACTAAAAGCATTAAATTTATTTGAGTATTCGTTATTAATAATACTCTCAGCGATAATGCTTCTCGCTGAATTTCCTGTGCATACAAACAAAATATTTTTCATTAAAAAATAATTTTATAAATACCAATTACAAATAATGGAATTTGTAATCCAAAATTAGTTAATATGGCCTTATCTTTTAATAAAAAACCCGATATTGTCCATCCAACTACACCAAGACCATGAAAATATATATTAATTGGATATATATTTAAATTTGTAAGCAATATTCCTGTTAAGACTAAAAACGTGCTTATCCATTTGAGATATTTTTTTAAAAACATAAAACTCCTTTCTCTATACTTATGACAGTTATGTTAAAGATTTATTAAAATTATTATTTTATATTAAATTGATTATGTATCTATGGATAAAATATCCTCCGATTAGCAATATTAAACCTGCAATATAAATTATGAAAAAATTCATATTCAATGATTTTGCAAAAAAGAAGGGTACAAAAAATAAATAACTTGCTGGTACTGCAATAAATATACTTTTTGTAAACATTACAGTTTTTTCTGTATCATTATGCTCATAATAGGTAAACAATATCGCTATTAGTGATACCAAGGGTAAAGCAATAATAAATCCAGCCAACTTAGGATTTTGACCAGCCAACCAACTTGAAAAAGCAACAATTAAACCTGCTGCTACAACTTTAAAAATAAAAAATAACATCTGTTTTTAGCTTGTTACAAATTCTTTAATTTTTTCAAAACTGAAGTGATCGGCTATATCTTTCTTGGCGTAGTATACTTCATCAACTGTGCCTTGTTCGTTTATTAAAACATCTGTAACAGCTATATCAAAATGACCTTTAATTTTTAAAGGAATATATCCCTTTAACATTGCAGGTATTATTTTATGAGACTTAAATAAAATTGCAGATAATGTTTTCATCATTGATCTTTCAATTTCATATTTTTGAAAATATTTAAAATCTTCATCGGCCAGTACAGTAAAAGGTAAATTTTTATGTTTTTTCATGTAAGACCTTAAATTATCAACTGGTGAATGAAATATTGCAACATGTGTAAAATTACTTCCCAGCTC
>CACBTT010000015.1 GCA_902542235.1 uncultured Pelagibacteraceae bacterium | reverse complement strand
TGAAAGATTATTATTCAATTTATTGATCTCATTATGTATTTTATCTTTTTTAATATTAAAAGACTCTTCATTTAAGACTAATAAAGCAACTAAATAAGGTTTATTATCTCCATATACCACTGCTTGATCAATAAATTCTATATTAACTAATTCATTTTCAATTTTCAGTGGAGAAATATTATCTCCTCCTGGAGTGATGAGAATATCTTTTTTTCTATCAGTAATTTTTAAGAAATTATTTTCAATTACCCCAATATCTCCTGTATGAAGCCAGCCGTTTATCAATACTTTTTCTGTCTCTTCCTCATTATTCCAATAACCCAACATTACGTTTTCACCTTTTACCAATATCTCACCATCTTCTGCAATTTTTACTTCATTTCCCTTAAATGGTGGACCAACAGTATCTATTCTAATATCATTTATTGGATTACAGCTTACTACTGGAGACGTCTCTGTTAAACCATAGCCTTGTAGAGTAGGTAAACCAATAGCATTAAGAAAATATCCAACTTCTTTATCTAATGCACCTCCGCCAGAGACAAATGTTTTAAGTGAACCACCAAATTGTGATTTTATTTTTTTTCTAACTAATTTCTCTAAAATACTATCCTGTATTTTTTCAAATAAATTTAATTTTTCTTTTTTTATTTTTTTTAGACCTAATTCTAACATTTTAAATATTAATTTTTGTTTCAATCCTGTAGCTTTTTTAAAACTTGAATTAATTTTCTGATAAAGATTTTGATAAAATCTTGGTACAGCCGTCATAATTTCTGGTGAACAATCACCCATATTTTTAACTAATTTATCAATACTCTCAGCATAAAAAATTCTAGCTGCTACTGTAATTTGCACAAACTGAACAGTATGCTCGTAAGAATGTGAAAGTGGAAGCCATGTGAGAAACCTGGGCTGTTCTTTAGATAATAATGGTTTTAATATATCTATTGCACCCTCACAATTATTTAAGATACCTCCATGACTTAAAATCACTCCCTTAGGATTTCCTTGAGTGCCTGAAGTATAAATTATGCAAGATGGATCTTTTCTTGAAGCTAGAGATTTATGAATTAGTGAATTTTTTTTATTATTATTTTTAATAAGGTCCTCAAAATTAGTATATTCAATTTCTACGTTTGGTAATTTTTCAAAAGAAAATATTTTTTTTATAAATTTTTTGTCTTTAATAATGTTTTTCAACTTATTGAATTGTTCAATATTTGAGACAAAAATTATACTTGGAGTACAGTCATTAAGAATATAATTGTAGTCATTTTCAGCATAAGTTGTGTAAGCTGGAACAGTTATCCCGTCTGATAACATAATAGATAAATCTGTGATAAACCATTCAGGTCTATTTTCAGAAATTAATAAACATCTATCACCTCTTGATATTACTTTTCTTAATTCATTAGAAATTAAATTAATAAAATCATGTGTTTCCTGCCAAGAATAATTTTTTCTTTTATCACTTAAAGTTGACAACAAGATTTTGTCCTTATTGTTTTGTCTATTAAATTGATTAAAAAATAATTCTGTTAAATTGTTAATTTGTTTTAAGTTCATATATTTTTGGTGGGCAAAGAGAGAATCGAACTCTCACAGTATTGCTACTATTGGATTTTGAGTCCAACGCGTCTACCAGTTCCGCCATTCGCCCATTTATTTTTAGTTTCATAGAATATAAATAATAGTATTAAAACACTATTTGTATTAAAAGAAAATATGTTTAAGGAACTATTTAATAAAACAATTAAACTTGCAGGACATAAAAATTCAAAAAAAATTTTAGGATTCATATCTTTTATTGAAAGTTTTATATTTCCTATTCCACCAGATGTTCTTATTATTCCAATGACTATTGCCGACAGACAAAGATGGATGAAGATAGCACTCATTGCTACGACAGGATCCGTCTTAGGTGCATGTTTGGGATATTTCATAGGATATGTTTTTTTCAATGAAATTGGAATTAAGATTTTTGAGCTTTACGGTGTAGATAATACTTCATTTTTAAAAGATAAAATTTCATCTGATGGAGGGGTTTTTGCATGGGCAACGTTGCTGGCTATAGCGGGCTTTACACCCATCCCATTTAAATTACTTACAATAACAAGTGGGTTCGTTCAATTTAATATTGTCTATTTTATAATTGTCTCATTACTAACAAGAGGATCTAGATTTTTTATGATAGCTTTCTTGGTTGGAAATTTCGGTCCAGCTATGAAAACAATAATTGAAAAAAAAATGCTTAAAGTTTCAATTATAATCTCAATTGTATTAATAGTTTTTGCTTTTTTAATTTATAAATTTTTACAAAACTTTATGAACTAAAATGAATTTTATTTTAAAAAGAAAAAATATTTATTTATTAATTTTTATTTACTCAATTATTGCTATATTATCTGCGATCTATATTGAAAAAGTTCTTGGATATTTACCTTGTAAATTATGTATTTACCAAAGAATTCCCTTTTTAGTAGCGATCTTCATTTGTTTTTTGGGATATAATTATGTTAAATCTGATAGAATATTAATTGCTTTAATCATTACATTCACACTGAGCACTGCTCTTGCAGGATATCATTTTGGTATAGAAAATGGCATTTTTGATGAATATGCTGGTTGTACAAACACAAATATAGATATCACGAATAAAGAAAAAATAATCGAAAGTTTTGAAATGGTTAAAAATTGTAAAGATGTAGAGTTTACTATTTTAGGCATATCTTTATCTGGATTGAATTTTTTAACATCTTTACTAATTGTATTATTTTCGCTAAGAGCACTTGTTTATGAAAAAGACTAGCAGGAAAAAATTAGAAGAATTTATTAGAGTTGATCACGCAGGTGAAAGAGGTGCAATTAAAATATATGAAGGTCAACTTTTAGCACTGAAAACATTTAAAAAGGATCCTGAACTATTAAAATTAGTAGAAGAAATGAGAGAACATGAGCAAGAACATAGTGATTTTTTTGAAAATGAAATTAGAGAAAGAAATATAAAACCAACTAAATTTTTACCATTATGGGATTTATTAGGAGTAGGTTTAGGTTTCGGCTCAACAATATTAGGAAAAAAGGCAGCAATGCTATGTACAGCATCTGTAGAGGAAGTAATTGATAAACATTACCAAAGTCAAATAGATCAATTACAAGATGATGAGAAAAAACTTAGAGAAAAAATTAAAAAATTTAGAGCTGATGAATTGGAACATAAAGATATTGCATATGAGCACGGCGCAACAAAAAAAGGATTATATTCAGTGATGGATAAAATTATTAAAACGGGCTCAAAAATTGCTATAAATATCTCAGAAAAAATTTAACTAGGATCTAATTCTACATCCCAATATAAATAATCCATCCAACTGCTGTGTAGAAAATTAGGAGGAAAATTCTTCCCATTTCTATGAAGATCTTCTGTTGTTGGTTGAAAAGGCCATTGATTTAACTTCATTCCAGAATTTTTTAGTAATCTTCCACCTTTTTTTACATTACATGCTGAGCATGCAGTAACAACGTTTTCCCAATCAGTTTTCCCACCTTTTGATCTTGGAAGAAGATGGTCAAAAGTTAGTTCATCATTACTTCCACAATATTGACAACTAAACTTATCTCTTAGAAAAACATTAAATCTTGTGAAATTTGGATTTGAACGAGGCTTTACAAAAGATTTTAATGCAATAACACTTGGTAACTGCATAGAGAATGATGGGCTTCTTATCATTCTATCATAATGACTTACAATTGAGACTCTATCTAAAAATACAGATTTAATAGCGTCTTGCCATGACCATAATGATAAAGGATAATAGCTTAACGGTCTATAATCTGCGTTAAGGACTAGAGCTGGACATTTTTCGAGTGAAAGGTTTTCATTGATCATCATAGTCATAATTATTAAATATATTATATATTATTATTAATCAATGTAACAAAAAAGTTAATTCTCTTTAAATATCAAAATTATCTTTGATAAATTTTAATGCATTACTTGAAGCTTCAACTGGTATATGATGGTCGCAGTCTTTTATCATTAAAGTTTCTATAATAATATTATTTCGTGTAAAAAAATCTTTTGCTTCCAATAAATTGTAGGGCGGCACTATTTCATCTTTTTCACCATGAATTAATAAAGTTTTTGTTTTAGAAATTAACCTTAAACTAAGATCCTCTTTATCTATAATCTTTCCAGAAAATCCAACAATACAATTAAAGGGATCTTTAGAAGTTAAGCCCAAGTTTATTGACATCATGCAACCCTGACTGAATCCAGATAAACATATCTTTGAATTTTCCAAATTATATTCTGTTTTAACTTCTTCAATATATTTTCTTAATTTATCTTCAGCTTTTTTTGCTTCGTTTAAAATATAATTTTTATCATTTGTTTCTAAATCAAACCATTGATAACCAATTGGATTAATTTTACATGGTTCGTGTCCATTCGGACATAAGAATACTGTATTAGTTAAAAACCTTTTCCAATTAAGAGTTAACATACTTATATCTTTTCCATCTCCACCATATCCATGAAGTAAAATTACTGCATTTTTGATGTCGGACCCATTTTCAGGTTTTATAATTGTTGATTCAAGGCAAAATGTCATAGATAAGTAATTATGTTTTTTTATTTTAAAAAGAAACTAAAATCAAATCATGATTTCTGAAATATTTGTCAAAATTGCAGCGATTGTTTTGCTTGCAGCTGTAGCTGTAGTCTTAATTCTTGGAATTAGAACTCTTTTTAAAGGAGACGGAGATAAAAAAACATCTAACAAATTAATGCAGCTTAGAGTATTACTACAATTTGTTGCTATAATTGTGCTTGTAGCATTAGCTTACTTTTATAAAAACTAATTTAATTCATTTAACCAATTTAAAAATTCATCACTATTAAAATCTATTGAGCCGACAATTCTTGCAAACTCATAACCATCTTTATCAATGAATAGTGTTGTGGGTAGTCCTCTTAATTTTAAATTTTTTGCAATTCCAGCACCATCACCAACAAAAACTTGTAATTCTTCTATGAGCAGTTCATCAAAAAACTTCTTAGATTTACTAATATTTTCTCCACCTATATTTATTGGGATAATCTTTAATTTCTTTTCATCCTTAAGTTTTTGAAGATTGCTTAAAGATGGCATTTCCTCTCTACAAGGTGCGCACCATGTTGCCCAGAAATTCAGAATAATTAATTCGGATTTAAAATCTTTCAAATTAACTTTATTTCCAGCCTCATTTAAAAAGTCAAAAAACTTAATTTTTTGTTTTTCCTCATAAATTATTAGATTTTTTATATTTGGCGCTTCTATTGAATATGAAGAACTAAATGATATGAAGTAAAGAAATATTATTTTAATGGATATAAATATAAATTTCATAAATTTGTAATTGAATAACATGAGTAAAAATAAAAACAATAAACCAATTTGGGGTACAAGAATTAAGAAAAATGCCTCAACTTTATTTAAAAAAGTTGGTGGTTCATTACCGGTAGATAAAAGATTATTTAAAGAAGATATCGAGGGATCAATTGCCCATGTCGAAATGCTTCACAAACAGAAAATTATAAATTTCAGAATAAAGAATAAAATAATCTGGGGATTAAAAAGAATTAAAAATGAAATTGTAAAAAAAAAATTCTATTTTGATTATGATTTAGAGGATATTCATATGAATATAGAAAACAGATTATTTGAACTGATTGGTGATGATGCTGGATATGTTCATACTGCTAGATCTAGAAATGATCAGGTAATTACCGACCTAAAATTATGGTTAAAAGAAGCAACAAAAAAAATAATAATCTTATTAGATAATACAAATTCAAATATTCTAAATCTTGCACAAAAAAATATCAGAACAATTATGCCGGGATTTACACATTTAAAAAATGCACAACCATTATCTTTAGCACATTATTTGCTAGCATATGTTGAAATGTTTAAGAGAGATAAGAAAAAATTTAAGAATAATTTAGAGTTTTTAGATGAAAATCCTTTAGGCGTAGGGGCTTTATCTGGCACTTCTTTTAAGATTGACAGAAATTACACTACAAAAAAACTTAAGTTTAAAAAACCAACAAACAATTCTGTAGATACTGTATCTGATAGAGATTTTGTATTAGACTTTTTGTATTCTTCTCTAGCTTGTTCTTTACATATTTCTAGAATTGCTGAAGAACTCATAATTTGGAATTCTGATGCATTTAACATGATAACTTTAAATGATAAATTAGTAACTGGTTCGTCTATAATGCCCCAAAAAAAGAATCCTGACCCATTGGAATATTTAAGAGGTAAAACTGGAATATTTATAGGAAATATCAATTCTATGATTTCAATATTAAAAGGGTTGCCTTTATCATATTTTAAAGATTTACAGGATGACAAAGAAATTGTTTTTAAAACAAATGATCAATTAAAAATATCATTGTCATTGTTGAATGATGTAATAAAAAATTTGATAATAAATAAAAAAAGTATGCTATCTCTTGCGGGAAAAGGTTTTACTACAGCGACAGATTTATCTGATTTTATTGTAAGAGAGCTTGGATACCCATTTAGAAAGGCATACATACAAACAGCAAAATTAATTAATCTGGCAGAAAAAAAAAACAA
Organism: uncultured Pelagibacteraceae bacterium; assembly: GCA_902542235.1. GTDB lineage: Bacteria > Pseudomonadota > Alphaproteobacteria > Pelagibacterales > Pelagibacteraceae > Pelagibacter. The sequence goes on along the minus strand of CACBTT010000015.1, from coordinate 10,414 downwards.
AAAACTTCACGAACTAGAATTGAAAGAAATAAATCAAATTGAGCCAAAACTTACATTAAATGTTTATAAAATACTAAATCTGGAAAATTCAATTAATTCAAAAAAATCTTATGGCGGAACTTCTTTTGAGAACGTTAAGAAAATGATAAAAAAAGCAAAAAATGAGTAAAAAAATTTTAATTATTCTACTTTGTTTGTATTTTATAGTTGCTTGTGGCCGTAAAGGCGATCCAGAATATAAATCTGAATTAAGTAAGAATATTCAAAAAGTATCATGAGATATATAAACAATAAATTTTTTATTGAGGGGAAAAACATCGAGAAACTAACAAAAAAATTTAATACACCTCTATACTGCTACTCTTATAAAAATTTAAGAGAAAATGTAGTGAATTTTAAAAAAGCTTTTGAGGAAATTAAACCTTTAATTTGTTTTTCTGTAAAATCTAATTCAAATATTTCATTATTAAAAGAAATAAAAAAACTTGGCCTTGGGGCAGATGTAGTTTCAAAGGGTGAATTATATGCATCACTTAAAGCTGGTATCGATAAAAATAAGATAGTTTTCTCTGGAGTTGGTAAAACAAGAGATGAAATTGAGTACGCAATAAAAAATGAAATATTGTTAATAAATTCTGAGTCTTTAAGTGAAGTTTTAGCAATTGAAAAGGCTGCAAAAAAACTAAATAAAGTTGTTGATATAGGACTAAGACTAAATCCAGATACAGATGCTGAAACATTGAAACAAATTTCAACTGGTAAAAGTGAAAATAAATTTGGTGTAGATAAAAAGACTTTTGTAGAAATTATTAATTTGATGAAACAATCAAAATTTATAAATATTAAATGCTTAAGTGTTCATATCGGTAGTCAAATCTTAAACCACAAACCCTACGAAAAAATGCTAAATGTTCTTGATAAACTTTTAAAAAATTTAGATTATAAATTTGAGTTCATTGATTTAGGTGGTGGGATGGGGATAAACTATGATAATAAAAAGAAAAAACTTAATTATATAAAATATAAAAAATCAATAATTAAATTTAAAAATAAATACAATTGTAAAATAATTTTTGAACCTGGAAGATCTATAATTGGAAATGTTGGTATACTTGCATCTAAAGTAATTTATTTAAAACATAACAAAACAAAAACATTTGTAATATTAGATGCAGCAATGAATGATTTGATAAGACCAGCTTTGTATAATGCAAAACATAGAATAATTCCATCAATAAGAAATAAGTCGCGATCGAAAAAAATATTAGAATTTGTCGGCCCTGTATGCGAAACAACTGATAAATTTTTAACAGAAAGGAAATTTCAAAATATAAAAGAAGATGAGATTATGGTTATTTGCGATACAGGTGCTTATGGTTATTCATTATCATCTAATTATAATCTTAGATTAAGGCCTGCCGAAATTTTGATTAAAGGAAGTAAAGTACAGATTATAAGAAAAAGACAAAAAATAAAAGATATAGTCTAAGTTTAAATTTGTAATGAGAAATATCCTATTTAAAAGCATATTTTTTTCTGGATTAATATTTATATGCATTATTTTTCTTCCATCATTATTACTACCAAAGAAAATCGTTCTTTTCGGAGGTAAACTTTTTGGATACTGGTCCTCATTCTGTTTAAAAATTTTTTACTCAACCAGCATAGTAATTAAAGGTCAAGAAAACATAATTAATGACGAGAACTACTTTATCGCATGCTCTCATCAATCGATGTTTGAAACTTTTTTTTTACAAACAATATTTAATTCACCAATATTTATTCTTAAAAAAGAACTATTAAATATTCCAATATTTGGTTGGTATTTGAGGAAGATAGATTCTATTTCTGTGAATAGAAATAAAGTTTCTAGAGAAAACCTTAATTTTACTGAAAAAATTAAAGAAACTATGGAGAAAACAAAAAGACCTGTAATAATTTTTCCACAAGCTACACGAGTTCTACCAGACGAAATTATTCCCTTTAAAAAAGGAGTTGGAAGAATTTACAAAGAATTAAATGTAAAATGTCAACCAGTGGCTATTGACTCTGGAAGAGTATGGCCAAAATCAGGAAAGTTGAAGCCCAATAAAACGATTACTATTTCTATTTTAAAACCAATTAATACAGGTATCGAAGAAACAGAATTTGTAAAATTATTGCAAAAAGAAATTTATTCCGAGCTTGGTCTTGCTAACTAACCTTTCATAGGCATTACAACATAAATACTATCAAAATCTGCAGGGTCTTTTATTAACGCAGGAGATCCAGTATCTTTCAAATATATTTCAATGTTATCACCATTTAGTTGGGATGCTATATCCAGCAAATATCTAGAATTAAAACTTATATCTAAATCTGTCTCAAATTTTACAGAAAGGCTTTCTTTACCATCACCACTATTAGTGTTATTGACGGATAAATCTAAATTATCTTTAGTCAAATTAAACTTTACACCATCTTTTTTATCTAGAGAAACTGATGCTACTCTATCGACAGAATTTAGAAAAGATTTAAGATCTATTTCAAGTTTTTTTTGATTCTCTCTTGGGATAACTTGAATATAATTAGGGAATTTTCCATCGATTAATTTTGATATCAAAATACTATTTTTAAGTTCAAATTTAATTTTAGATTTAATATTTGAGACTTTAACCTCGCCATCATAATCTTCTAAAAGAGAACATAATTGAAATATAGTTTTTTTTGGAAGTATTATTGGTTCAAATTCAATTTTGTTTTTTAATCTTATTTTTGAGATAGACATTCTATGGCTATCTGTTGCGGCTGCAGTTAAAAAATTCTTATCATCTGCTTGGGTCTGATGGAAAAAAATACCACTAAGATAATGCCTTGTTTCATCATTTGAAATCGAAAATTTACATTTGTTTAAAAGTTTTAATAAATCTTTTGAATTTATAGTAAATTCATTTTCATTGAAATTTTCGTCTGTAATTGGAAATTCAGAAGCATTAATTGAATTTAAATTGAATAGAGATTTATTTGATTCTAGTTGTAATTTACTTTCTCCAGTATTTTCAAAATTTATCTGGCTTCCAGAGGGTATTTTTCTCACAACATCAAACAAAATTGAGGAGGAAGTTGTGGTTTTGCCTTCCTCAAATGTTTTAATATTTGAAATTTCATTTACAAATATTAAATCTAAATCTGTTGCTATAATTTTTAACTTTGAATTTGCTGCCTCTATCAAAATATTTGAAAGAATAGGTAAAGTGCTTCTTTTTTCTATTACACCCTGACAGTAACCTAAAGATTTTTGCAAATCCTGTTGATTAACACTAAATTTCATTTTCTTGTTTGTATAATATTTTATTCTTTAGGCTATCAATGCTTAAATTTAATTCATTATCTTCTTTTCTTAATTTTTCTATTGTTTTAACTGAATGAATAACGGTTGTGTGATCTCTATTAGCAAATGATCGACCTATCTCAGGTAAAGATTTAGATGTTAGCATTTTTGCTAAATAAATAGCAGTTTGTCTTGGCCTTACAAGATATCTTGACCTTCTTGGTGACAACATTTCGTTTTTACTTATTTTAAAATATTTACATACTATTGTTTGAATATTGTCTATATCAACTTTATTTTCGGTTAAATTTAATAGATCTTTTAATATTACTTTTACCTCTGACATTGAAGGTGTTTTTCCATAAATTCTTGAGAATGACACTACTCTATTAAATGCACCCACAAGCTCCCTGATGCTAGTATTAACTTCAGTACTAATAAATTTTATGATCTCGTCACTGATCTTAATATTATTTGGATCATGAATTGCAAGATCTTCATTTTTAGATTTTATTATATTGTATCTTAATTCAAAATCAGCATTTTGGATATCAACTACTAGACCTCCTGAAAATCTAGATTTAATTCTTTCTTGTATTCTAGTTAATTTGTTTGGTGGTCTATCTGCTGATACAATAATTTGAGATCCTTTCTCTAGCAAAACATTAAATGTGTGAAAAAACTCTTCTTGCATAGCTTCTTTTCCATTCATAAATTGAATATCATCAATCAAAAATATGTCAGTATTTCTAAAATACTCTTTAAACTTTACCATTTCATTGGATTTTATCGATTTTACAAATTGATACATAAATCTTTCAGCTGAGATAAACATTACTTTATTTTTTTCTTTCAAACTTAAACCAATTGCATTTAATAAATGTGTCTTACCCATTCCAACTCCTCCATAAATATATAGTGGATTATAGTGAGCTATTTGCTCTGAGACTTTTTTTGCAGCTTCAAAAGCTAGTTTATTACTTTTCCCTAGCAAGAAATTCTCAAAGTTTTTATTTGGATCAATTCGATTATATTGAAGATATGAATCTTTAATAAATGAAACCTTTTCATTAGCAGATGAATTGTCTTGTTTTATTTCATCACTATTTTTGTTCTTTATATTCTCGTTAATCACAAATTCTATTCTGGAAATATCTTTTTTATGTAATTTAATTATTTGTAATATTTGATCTAAATATCTCGAGGTTATCCAGTCTCTAATAAATCTTGTCGAAACGGATAACAAAACATAATTTTTAAACTCATCAACTAAATCAATTTTTTTTAACCAACTATCATAAATCTCAGAACCAAACTTATTTTTCATTTCATTTTGTAATAATTTCCAATCAATCTTATTAATATTGTCTGATTTAATGTTAGTGAGATTATTTTTCATGAGAGTCTGTTAAACTCTTATTCATAATTCAATGCAATAAATTTATTTTTATTCTCAAAAAAAAATAAAATTTACAATTGTATAAATTAATAATTGAATCTCTTTTTAGGGACCCAAAATTAGTAATCTTAAATTTACTTTTTTTATTTTTTTTTTATCTTGGGACTAAAAGATTAAAATATTCTTTTTTTAATTGAAAAAATAATCTCTAGGGTTGTAATTTCTTTAAGTAAACTAAAAGTTGTTATAAGGAGTTTATTTTTTTTGTTATTCTAGAAATATTTCTTGACGCGTTTTGTTTTTTTATCACCCCTGTCTTTGCTATTTTCATCAATTCAGAGTTTAATTTTGGCAAGAAAGCTAAAGCTTCTTTTTTGTCCTTTTTATCAAGAATTAAATTCATTTTTTTTATTGCTGATCTAAACCTGCTTTTTCTAGACTTATTTACCGTTGTTTGACGTGATATACGTCTTATTCGTTTAATAGCTGATTTAGTGTTTGCCATAAGCGCGATTGTATATAACGAGAAATTTATACGGTCAATATAATAATTTTTTATTTTTGACAAATATTACAAAAAAATGTTGATCTATTAGTGATAAATTTTTTTTTTATTGTCCCTTTGCATCCTGGTGAAAGACAACTCTTATTCTCTCTATTGTATACTTTAAAGTTATCTTGAAAAGATCCATTTTTACCAACTATATTTTTAAAATCTCTAATACTAGACCCTCCTTTTTTTATCGCTAAATTTAAAATTTTTCTTGAATATTTAATAATATTAATACAATCGTTTTCACTTAAAGATTTTGCTTTTTTTTTCGGATTTATTTTAGAGCTGAATAAAATTTCACTTGCATAAATATTCCCCAAACCTGAAACAAACTTTTGATCTAAGAGAAAATTTTTTATATTCTTTTTCTTTTTATAAAAATATTTTTTTAAGTAGTTGAGATTAAATTTTGAAGAAAAAGGCTCAGGACCATAGTTATTTATAAAATTTTCTAAATTATTCTTATTTTCAAATAATTTGAAATAACCAAATCTTCTGGGATCATTATATATAATTTTTATGTTATCAAATTCCAAAAATACATGGTTATGTTTTTTTGGCAAATAAGGACTATGATAAAAACTTGCATTGGTTTTTTGATTTAAAATATTTTTTCTTAAGAGATGTATAGTGCCAGACATTCCAAGATGAATTAAGCAAAATTTTTCATCATTTAAAACTAGTATGATATATTTTGAAAACCTCTTAACTTTTTTTATTGATTTTGATTGAAGTCTTGTTTCAAAACCTTTTTTTATTTTGTACCTTAAATTCCTATTCTTAATACTTACTTTTTTTATTTTTTTTCCTGTTATTGTTCTACTTAGTGACTCTTTAACAACTTCTACTTCTGGCAATTCTGGCATTTATTATTATATTAATTAATATTATTTATTTTATGCAACAATATCTTCAAAATAAAAAAGGTCTAGTCCAAGGTGTGTTTAATAAAGTTTATGATAAATACGACATCATGAATGATTTGATGTCACTTGGAGTTCATAGAATATGGAAAAGAAATTTAATAAATTGGATGAACCCAGGTAAAAATAAAATTCTAGCAGATGTTGCATGTGGCACAGGTGATATAGCAAAACTTTTTATCGATAATAGTTCAAATAAAAACATAGAATTATTTTGTATTGATCCCAATGAGGGAATGATGAAAAAGGGAAAAAATAGACTATCAAATTACAAAAATATCAAATGGATTAATGGGTCGGCAGAGAAATTACCTTTAAAATCTAATTCATGTGATTATTACACAATCAGTTTTGGTTTAAGAAATACAAAAAATATAAATAAATCCTTAAGTGAAGCGTACAGAGTTTTAAAGTCAGGAGGTAGATTTTTTTGTTTAGAATTTTCAAAAATTCAAAATTTAAACTTAGATTTAGTCTATAAAAGATACTCTAAATTAATTCCAGAAATAGGAAAATTTGTGGTTGGTGAAAAAGAGCCTTATGAATATCTAATAAAGAGTATCCAAGAATTTGTTAATCAAGAGGAATTAAAGGGTTTAATGGAGAAAAATAATTTTATTAAATGTGAGTATAGAAACTTTTCTGGTGGAATAGTAGCTATTCATTCAGGTTGGAAAATATGATTAAAAAATTATACATACTTTTTAAGCTTGGAAGGAAATTAGCAAAATCTGACGCTTTAAGTATATTCAGAAAGTTTCATAATCCACCGATTGGAATAAAAATTTTATTCTATTTGTTGTCTTTATCATTTTCAAAAAAAGATAATTCTTTTGTAAATGAAACCGAAGGTGAAAGATTATCAAACTCATTGCAATCTATGGGTACAACATTCATTAAATTAGGTCAATTTCTAGCAACTAGACCAGATATAATTGGAGAAAAGTTATCAAAACAACTAGAGAGTTTACAAGATCGTTTGCCTCCCTTTGAATTATCTAAAGCTAAAGAAATAATCAAAAAAGATCTGGGGGAAGATAATTTTAATTCAATTATAAATCTATCTGAACCAGTGGCAGCAGCATCTATAGCTCAAGTTCATAAAGCGCAAATAAATGATAATGGCACAATTAAAGATGTGGCTATAAAAATTTTACGACCAAATATAAAAAAAATATTCAACGAAGAAATTGATGCTTTGATGCTTTTTGCTTTTTTAACTGAGTCAATTATCAAAAAGACAAAAAGACTTAAATTAGTTGAGGTTGTTTATTTGCTAAAAGAAATAACCAATTTAGAAATGGATTTAAGATTTGAAGCCGCTGCAGCTAATGAGTATTCTGAAAACACTAAGAATGACAGTGGATTTCAAGTTCCTAGAATTTATTGGAATTTTACTAGTGAAAATGTAATGACTTTAGACTGGGTTGAAGGTGTCTCTATAAGAGAAACAGAAGAGTTGGAAAAAAGAAATATAGATACCAAAAAAATTGCATCAGATATTATTCAACATTTTCTAAGACATGCTGTTAGAGATGGTTTTTTTCATGCAGATATGCATCAAGGTAACATTTTTATAAACAATAGTGGTCAAATAGTTCCTATCGATTTTGGTATAATGGGAAGGCTCGATGATTTGAGTAAAAAATTTCTTGCTGAGATTTTATATGGATTTATTAAACGAGATTATAAAAAAGTGGCTGAAGTTCATTTAACTGCAGGGTTAGTTCCAAAAGAAGTGCCTGTTGATGATCTCGCCCAAGCACTAAGATCAATAGGAGAGCCAATATTTGGTCAGTCAATTAAAGATATATCTGGCGGTAAACTACTCAAACAACTTTTTGATGTGACAGAAAAATTTAATATGCAAACTCAACCACAGTTACTCATGCTACAGAAAACCATGGTAGTAGTTGAAGGTGTTGCAAGAAGATTAAATCCAGAGACAAACATTTGGGAAACGTCAAGACCTGTTCTTGAAAAATGGCTTAAAGAAACGAAAGATCCTATAACAACATTAAATGAAACTCTAAAAAATTCTGCAGAAGTTATAAAAAGACTACCAGAAATGCCGCAAATAATGGATAAAGCAAACCAAGCATTAACATTTCTTGCAAGTGGACAAATTCCACAAAATACTAATACGTATAATGATCTAAATACAAAAAAAAATGAAATGGTAGCTTTCAGAAATCAATCAATCATTGGTTTATTATTACTTGTAATTTTAGGATTAGTAGTATTTTAATCTCGACGATGAATTATTTTGAGAATAAAAAAATACTGTTAATTATATGTGGTGGAATTTCTGCTTACAAAAGTCTTGAGTTAATAAGATTATTTAAGAAAAATGGTGCTCGTGTAAAAACTGTATTAACAAAAAATGCAAAAGAATTTGTAACTCCACTATCTGTATCGTCTCTTTCCCAAGAAAAAGTTTATGATGATATATTTAGTGCAGAAAACGAAGCTGAGATGGACCATATATCTTTATCAAGATGGGCTGATGCAGTATTAGTTGCACCAATTACAGCTAATACCATATCTAAAGTAGCCTCAGGAAATGCAGAAGATTTGGCGTCTACTGTTTTATTAGCTTCTAGCAAACAAATATTTTTAGCACCGGCAATGAATGTAAGAATGTGGGAGCATCCTTCTACTAAAGAAAACATATTAAAATTAAAAAGCTTTGGATACAAAATTATTGGACCAGAGATAGGAGATATGGCATGTGGTGAATACGGTGAAGGAAAAATGACAGAACCAAATGAAATAGTCAATACGCTTAAAAATTATTTTTCTAATTTAGATAAAAATAAAAAATTAAAAGCTTTAGTTACGGCCGGACCAACTAATGAATATATTGATCCTGTAAGATTTATTACAAATAAATCCAGTGGCAAACAAGGATATGAAATAGCCAAATGTCTTAGAGACAACGGATTTGATACGACACTTATTTCTGGAAAGACAAGCATTAAACCTTTGGATGGTGTTAATTTTGTAAGTGTTGAAACAGCTGAAGAGATGTTCAAAGAAAGTTTAAATAATCTACCAACAGATGTAGCTATTTTTTCTGCAGCTGTTTCTGATTTTAAAGTGAAAAATTATAAAAGTGCAAAGATTAAAAAAAGTGAAGAATTTAACTTAGAGCTAGAAAAAAATATCGATATTTTAAATCATATATCTAATCATAATTCATTAAGACCAAAAATAACAATTGGTTTTGCAGCAGAAACAAACAATGTTTCGATAAATGCAAAAAAGAAGTTGAGTGAAAAAAATTGTGACTGGATAATTGCAAACGATGTCTCAGATCAAACTATAGGATTTGGATCAGATTTTAATAAAATTTCAATATTTTACAAAGATAAACCTGAAGAAAATTTTGAAAAGATGAGAAAATCATTGGTCGCTGAAGAAATAGTCAAAAGAGTAATTCAACAGATTAATTAACTTAATGGTAAAAGTCTTAATTAAAAAATTAGACAAAAAAGTTAAACTGCCAGAATATAAAACAAAAGGCTCATCAGGACTAGATTTGACTGCATTCATTGAAAAGAAAATAGTAATTAAACCAGGCGAAAACGTTTTAGTGCCAACAGGTATATCTATTGCAATACCTGAGGATACAGAAGTTCAGATTAGGCCGCGATCAGGTATAGCAGCTAAAAATAATATAAGTGTATTAAATACTCCTGGAACAATTGATAGTGACTATAGAGGAGAAATAAAAGTAATTTTATTTAATCATGGAAATAAAGACTTTACAGTAAATAACGATGATAGGATTGCTCAAATGATATTAATGCCTATTCTAAAAGTAGATTTTGAAACTGTAGAAACTTTGCCTGAGACAATTAGAGGTTCGGGTGGATTTGGATCAACAGGTAAGTGAAAAATTCATTATCAAAACAAAAGCTTGAGAGATACTCTAGACAAATAATACTTAAAGATATTGGTATATTAGGACAAAAGAAAATAATTAATTCAAAAGTTTTAATTGTAGGTATTGGTGGGTTGGGTAGTCCAGTTGCAGATTTGTTGGCTAGATGTGGTGTAGGGTATATAGGCGCTATTGATCACGACAAAGTAGATATTTCAAATCTTCAAAGACAAATCTTGTATACTTCAAAAGATGTTGGAAAATTTAAGGTTGATGTCTTTAAAAAAAGAATAAAATTAATTAATAAAAATGTAAAAGTCAAAATTTTAAAAGAAAAAGCATC
>CACBTT010000014.1 GCA_902542235.1 uncultured Pelagibacteraceae bacterium | reverse complement strand
AGAAGTAATGTTTATTTTAAAAATCAAGCAAGGACTGGGTTTTGCTATAATATGTGAAAAACTAAAAATTTTTATAGAAAAGTATTTATGGGGAAAGTCAGTAGAATTTGATAGCGATCTAACAAAGGCAAATCTTTGTCTAATAGAAACAAGAAGAACTATAATTGAGACAATGGTAAATGAATTAAAAAAAGTAATGAAAAATCAAAAAAGTGAAATAACTATTTCAAAAATTAATAAATTTTCTGATGACAAAGATCCAAAAGTAAAAAATTTTGAGAAAGTAATATATTTTGAACCAAAAAAAAGTGTTTATACGAAACATTTTTTTGCAAACGAATTTGAACTAGACATAAATATTTATTTAGAAAACATGCCAGATGTTAAATCGTGTATTAAAAATGACGGATATATAAAAATTCCATATCTTAATAACCAAGGTATTTATTCTCAATACATACCTGATTTTTTTGTAAAGTTGAATGATGATAAAGTGTGTATTGTTGAAACTAAAGGCAGAGAAGATCTTAACGATATAATAAAAAAAACAGCGCTTGAAAAAAAAGTAGAAGATATAAATAAAATGAATGACAAATCAAAATACAAATCTTTGTATGTTAAATACGATAAGTTTAAAAATTTACCAAATAAACCATCAACATTTGAAAATTTTTATGAATTATTTAAGGACTTGTAAAACAACTAGGTAATAAACTAGAGGATTTTGAGATAAAGCAAGATTTAGTGAAGTATGAACAAAGAAAACGCAAGTAAACTCTGGAAAATTATTCAGGAAGCTGGCGATTATTTGGATGGTCAACTTCCTGATCATCCAAATCATCCAAAAGGAAGAAATCCATATGCTCATGTAGCAATATGTGTAAAAAACAAATTTAATTCTACTTATAAAGATATTCCTGATGAGAAATTTGATGAAGTAATCAACTATATTAAATTTTTAAAAGAAAATCCTAATTAATTAGATATAGTTTTTAGAAACTCATCTACTTCACTACTTTTAGTATTCCAAGCTGTAACAAGTCTAACTGTCTTGCCGCCTAATTCCTCATTGCTCATCATATATTCTTCTGTATTTAAATGCTCAACCATCTTTTTTGGCAGTTTAACAAAAACTTCATTTGCCTCAGTTGGATATTCAAGTTTAACTTGATTACTAGAAACTAAACCATCGCTTAATTTTTTTGCCATTAGATTTGCATGTCTTGCATTTTTTAACCAAACATCATTTGAGATATATCCATCTAATTGTGCAGAAACAAAACGCATTTTAGATAATAGATGACCGGATCTTTTTAATAAAAACGGTAAATTGCCAACTAATTCCTTATTAAAAATTATAATTGCTTCAGCTGCTATACATCCGTTCTTTGTTGCTCCAAAAGATAATATGTCAATTCCTGATTTCCACGTCATTTCTGCAGGAGTAACATCAAGTGAAACTAAAGCGTTAGCAAATCTAGCGCCATCCATATGTACTTTTAATTTTTTTTTATGTGCAATTTCAGAAATATTTCTAATTTGATCTAAAGTATAAACTTCACCAGTTTCTGTTGCTTGAGTTATGCTAACAATAGATGGTTGAGTATGATGCACAATTCCAAACCCTCCAATATTATCATTTAGCTCATCAACTGTTATTTTGCCATCTTTACCGTTTAATGGAACAAGTTTTGCTCCACCTGTATAAAATTCAGGAGCTCCACACTCATCAACATTGATATGAGAAAATTTGTGGCAATAAATATTTCCAAATGATGGAGATATAGCAGAAAGTGCTAAAGCATTTGATGCAGTTCCTGATGCTGTAGGGTAAACAATTACATCCTTTTCGAAAATTTTAGAAAATTTTTCTTGTAACACACTTGAAATTTCATCGTTACCATACGGAGGAGCAATACCATCATTTGCTTTGATAATTGCATCCAAAACTTCTGGACAAGCTCCTGTCACATTGTCTGAAGCAAATTTTACTCTTTTGCGTTTTGTATTAATTTTTGCGTTCATTTTATTGTTTTGGAAAATAATCTTTTAAAGTACCTTCTCTATAAACATCGGCTGTACAACAATGAAGGCCTCCACCAAAAGCATATGCATCTCTCAACTCTACAGGAATAACTTCCATACCTAATTTATCTAACTGTTCAGCTTGATATTTTTCACTTTTTTCAACGCATACAGTTTTAGGGTCAAGAACCAAAACATTCATTGATAGCCATACTGAAGAGTAACAAAGTGGTGGTGGGGTATTATGAGCAGGTTGTGCTGCATCTATAATTTCCCATCCATTATCTTCAAATAATTTTCTTTGTTCTTTTGGAAGTCTTCTTTGTGGATTATTAATAACTAACCCTTCTTTAATTGGGGTAAAGGTTGCATCAATATGAATTGGATAAGGATCTCCTGGGAAATTTACAGCATGAACTCTATGATCCTTAAAATGTCTTTTTATCCAATCAATTCCTTTTAAGTTAGTTGTAAATCCGTGTTGTATAACTAAATCCTTTCCAAATCTTAGAATATCTGCGGCATCAAATAATGGCTCTTCCTCAGTTGTGACAAAGTATTTATTTTCTGTCCATTCAAGTCTTTTTGTTACACCAATTTTATCTGATAAATAGTCTTTTCTATAGTCTGCATCTGTTAATCTAGGCTTTGGTGCTGACTCATGTCTCATATTTGGATCTTTATTATAATAGTCTTTTAATAATGGTCTGTAACATAGGTACTCAAACCATCTGCACCTGTAGCTCATTGTAGCTTCTAATATTTCATTTCCCACAGTTAATAAAACATCTCTAGGTGGCATGCATCCAAACATAGTTTCGGCTTTCCAATCAGGAGTTGATGTTGGTTGATTAAAATCTAAAGGTGTTGGTCTATCAACTTTTATGCCCCTTTTTTCAAGCAAATTTGAAAAGTTATTTAATAGTTCATTAGCTTTATCGACAGTGTCCTTAGTTCTTGGACCATAAGTTCCACGCATATCAGAGTCTTCTGGAACTTTAGCATCTAAAGCAGGTTCGGGTGCTGGAATACAAGTACCATCTGCTCTTCCAACAATTACATGTTTTAATGGATCCCATTCATTCCAACTATTAACAATCTTATAATTTTGACTCATACAATATTAGTTTAATCCAATAAACCTTCTATTGGATTGCATTATCATACTATAATAAAATATTGCTAAAAAAATAAAGAAACCTCCAATAATTGTGTTCGTTGAGGGAATTTCATTTATTCCAAGCCATGGAAGCCAGACCCAAAATATACCTCCTATAACTTCAGTCAAAGATAGCAAAGTCAAATCAGCTGCCGGAATGTGTTTAGATCCAATTGAATAAAGAATTAAACCCATGCAAACAAGAGTCCCATGAGTTGCAAATAATGCTTCATTTTTATTTGAGGATAAGAAATTTGCATCATTATTTAAAAGCATGACTGTTGAAAATAAAAAACAAAATAAGCCAGCAATAGCAACAGTTGTAAACGTAGGGGTTTGTTTTCTCCATCTCAGACTGACTGAAAAAATTGAAAAACCTAATGCTGATACTAGTCCAAATATTAAACCCATTAAAGAATTTTCTCCAGTATTATCGTAAGCCATTACTATAATACCAAATGCTGCAACTAAAATTGATATCCAAACTGTAATTGAAATTTTTTCTTTCAAAAAAAGAAATCCAAGTAATGCAGTTATAAAAGGCATTGCAGCCAAACATAATAGAGTTACTGCAGCTGTAGTATTAGTAATCGACCAGATGAATGTTATCATTGCTGTTCCTAAACCAACACCACCTATAACTCCAGATATCCCAATTTTTAAATAATTTTTATAGAAGGAAATTCCTTCTTCCAAGAATAAGTAGACATTGAGCAATAAAAAAATAACAATACCTCTAGCAAACAAGTATTGCCAAGGGACAGTTTCGGGTTGATCTATATGTCTTACAACATATGGTCCAAATGACCAAAGTATGCCTGCAAATAAAACAATTGGAATAGCTACTTTAGGATTTTTTAAATCAGGCATAAATTAATTTATTTTTTATAAATTTTTAGTGATATTATTAAATAAATATGGATTTAGATATAATAAAAATTGCATCTGACACGACTAATAATAAGATATTGAAAGATTACACCCATAGATCGAAATACAAAAATAAAACTTGTGGTGATATAATTGAAATGAGAGTTAATATTAAGAAAGATATAATACAAGATGTTGGGTATCAGACAAAGTCTTGTGTATACTGTCAGGCTTCTGCAAGCTTAATATCTCATAAACTTATCAAAAATAATAAAAATAAAGTTAATTATTTATTAAAAATTCTTATCGATTATTTTGAAAAAGAAATTAAACCTTTGCCAAAAAATCTGAATAAATTTAATAAATTGTTTAATAAAAAAAATATATCTAGAAAAAACTGTGTATTAATGCCATTAATTGCACTTAAAAAACTCAATATTGATGAATAATTTGGATATTAAAAAACCTCTTATCGCAGCAATATTTTCTACTTTGACAATCGGAGTTTTGTCATTGCTTACTTATAAAACACCTTATGGATTATTTTTGATTGCTTCCTTTGGTTCTACAATGGTTTTACTTTATGGGTATCCAGAAAGTCCTTTTGCAAAACCTAAAAATATATTTTTTGGTCATTTTTTAACTGCACTTGTTGGTGTGATATTTGTGAATTTCGTTCCACTTCCGATATATATTATTATACCTGTCGCTGTTGGAATAGGTGTCGGATTAATGATCATTCTTAATGTAACCCACCCTCCTGCAGGAGGGAATCCTATAATTGTGATCATGGGATCTGTATCTTTTGAATATTTAATATCCCCAGTTATAAGTGGATCAATTATTGTGATAGTTTTCGGCATAATCTTGAATAAATTTATTGCTAAAAGGAATTACCCAAAATAAACACAATTTGTTTGCTAGTCCTATTTAACTTGTGCTAGTCTTTTCAAATAATAATTTATAATTTAGCTTTAAGAAGCTAGTAATAGGAGTAAAAATGAAAGTACTTTGTGTATTGTATGATGATCCAAAAGGAGGAATGCCTAAATCTTATCCTCTGTCGGATTTACCAAAATTGGAAAAATATCCAGATGGAATGACATTGCCATCGCCTAAAGGAAGAGATTTTACACCAGGTCAATTACTTGGTTGTGTTTCAGGTGAACTCGGTTTGAGAAAGTTTTTAGAGAGTAATGGACACGAGTTGGTTGTTACTAACAGTAAAGATGGAGATGGATGCGAAGCGGACAAACATATTGTTGATGCTGACATTGTTATCTCACAACCATTTTTCCCTTATTATTTAACTAAAGAAAGAATCGCTAAAGCTAAAAACCTTAAGATGGCAATTACAGCAGGAATAGGTTCTGATCACGTTGATTTACAAGCAGCAATGGATAATAAAATTGATGTGGTTGAAGTAACTTTCTGTAATTCAAGATCAGTTGCTGAACACATAGTAATGATGATTGTTTCAATGGTTAGAGATTATCACAATCAACACAGAATAGTTAATGAAGGCGGATGGAATATTGCAGATGCTGTTCAGAGAAGTTATGACGTTGAAGGAATGCATATAGGAACCGTTGCAGCTGGAAGAATCGGATTAGATGCACTTAGAAAAATGAAACCATTTGATGTTCATTTGCACTATTTTGATAGACATAAATTACCTGACAGTGTTGAAAAAGAACTAAACTTAACTTTTCATGAATCAGTAGAGTCTATGGTAAAAGTTTGTGATGTTGTTACAATTAATTGCCCACTTCATCCTGAAACTGAAAATTTGTTTGATGATGAAATGATAAGCAAAATGAAAAAAGGAGCATACATAGTTAACACTGCAAGAGGTAAAATTTGTAATCGAGACGCAATAGCTAAAGCCCTAAAAAGTGGACAACTAAGTGGTTACGCAGGTGATGTATGGTTTCCTCAGCCAGCTCCAAATGATCATGTATGGAGAACAATGCCAAATCATGGAATGACACCACACACTTCTGGTACATCCTTATCTGCTCAAGCAAGATATGCAGATGGTGTTAGAGAAATATTAGAATGTTTCTTTGAAGGAAACGAAATTAGAAATCAATATTTGATAGTAAAAGATGGCCAATTAGCAGGTATGGGTGCACATTCTTACAGCAAAGGGTCTGCGACCAGTGGATCGGAAGAAGCTGCTAAATATCAAAAAAAATAAAATAGATTTATTAAAGGTATGCTACTTAAATAAGTAGCTACCTTTAATACCATAGATTTAAACCCTCATTATTATATATTTTGGATATGAGGTTATTTTACTACTTTTTATTGTTATTTATTATCTCGACATCATTCTCTCATTCTAAAGATAAGGCATATTTTGCAGGAGGTTGCTTCTGGTGTATGGAGGAGTCCTTTGAAATGTTGGAAGGTGTAGAAGAAGTCATATCAGGTTACTCAGGAGGGATAACTGCAAATCCAACATATAGGGAAGTCACTTATGGAGATACTGGTCATTTTGAGGTTGTTGAAATAATTTATGACAAAGAGAAAATATCCTATAAAGAACTCTTAAAAAACTTCTGGCTTAATATTGATCCATTTGATGCTTATGGCCAGTTTTGTGATAAAGGATACAGCTACAGATCTGTAGCATTTTATGAAAACGATTATCAGAAAGATTTAATTGAGAAAGATATAAAAAGATTAGAAAAGAAATTTAAAAAGAAGGTAGTCACATATGTTAAAGAATTTGAGATTTTTTACAAAGCAGAGGATAAACATCAAGATTACTATCAAGTATATTTAGAAAATTATTTAAAATATAAGAAAGCATGCAAAAGAGAGAGAATTCTTGATATTATTTGGGGATCATAATTAATGCCTGTAACAAGCAAATTCGTAGCTTTAAAAAACTATATCCCTACAGGTTTACCAAAAGAAACTGACTTTGAAATAAAAACAAAAGAGATATCTTTAGATACCAAGAACAATATATTGGTTTTAAATTTATGGATTTCAGTTGATCCTTATATGAGGGCAAGGATGACTGAAAGAAAAAACTATAAACCACCTTTTAATATTGGTGAAGAGATGGAAGGTTATGCGTTAGGAATAGTTAAAGAGTCTAAAGACAAAAATTTTAAAGAAGGAGATATTGTTTTTAGTAATTTTGGAATGAGAGATTACTTTGTTTGCAAATCTAATGGTTTAAAAAAAATTGAACCGATAAATGTTCCTCTACAAACATATTTAGGTCCACTTGGAATGACAGGTCATACAGCTTATATAGGACTTTTTAAACATGGTGAATTAAAACCAGGTCAAACAATTCTTGTTTCTTCAGCTGGAGGTAGTGTTGGATCTACTGTTTGTCAAATTGCAAAAAATATGGGTTGTAAAGTAATTGCAAGTACAGGATCAGATGAAAAAGTTAAATGGCTGAAAAATGATTTAAAAATTGATCATGCGTTTAACTATAAAAAAATTGAAAATCTTGTTTTGCATCTTAAAGAAGTTTGTCCTGAAGGGTTTGATTTATATTTTGATAATGTAGGTGGAGATTTCTTAGAGTCAGCTATTTTTCAAATGAAAAACTTTGGAAGGATTGTAATTTGTGGAAGGATATCCCAAATGAATGCAACTAATCCTGGCTCTGGTTTAAAAAATATGGCTCATGTTCTTGTAAAAAGACTAACTATTAAAGGTTTTATAATTTTTGATCATGAAAATGATCGAGAACAGTTTGAAACTGATATGGCTAAATGGCTATTAGAAGATAAAATTAAATTTAAAGAAACTGTTTACGAAGGTATAGAAAATACGCCAAAATCATTCATTGATTTATTAGAAGGTAAAAACATAGGAAAAATGCTTGTAAAAATTTAATTAGAATTTTTATGAAATTTTTAAAGAAGTTTTATAGACCCTTTTTATTAACCTATATTTTTTTGAGTATAGCTATCAGTTTTTATCCATCATTTGATTTTTACTCACTAAAAGGTCAAATTCTTATAATTGCTGTATCTTTTTTTAATGGGATGATGGGAGTTTACGTAAAAAAATTATAAGACGTAGGGCTCGGGTCTTGCAGAGCTATTTAATACTCTTTCGACAGCGAAAACACTAATATCTATAGTTTGATAACTGCCTGTAGTTATTAATTCAGTTAGAGCTCTACCAATTCCTGGTGCTTGCATTAAACCTCTGCCGGTAAATCCTGAGGCCATGTAAACATTTTCATATTTTGGATGTTTTCCAACTACAGCATTATTATCTAATTTGTTACAATCATAATATCCAGCCCATCCACCTGTTAACTTTAGTTCTTCAAATGCTGGTATTCTTTTTGCAAGAGCAGGCCAAACTAACTCTTCAAAATCATTCCATGCAGGTTCGAGATCTTCTGCATCAAAAACTGAAATTGGAGAACCTGCTAAATATTCTTTTCCTTCTGGTCGCCAATATACTCCTGTTGTTAGATCTCCAGATAAAGGCATCTCTGGAATATGTTTAGGACATTTAACTCTAAAGACTGTATGTTTTTGAGGTACTACAGGAATATCTTCAAGTAGTTCCTTAGTCCAACACCCAGCTGCGGAAATAATTGTCTTTGCATTAATTTCAGATAGGCTCTTAACCTCTCCCTTAATAAATTCTGCCCCAAGATCAATTGCTTTATGCTTTAAAGCGCTATGAAATAAAAATGGATCAATCCATCCCTCGCTCTTGTTATCAGTAAATGTTGCAGTTTCAATTCCTTCCTCATTAATGTAAGGAAAATAGTTTTTCAATTCAGAACCTTTAATATTTTTTGTACCCGCTTCACATTCTTTATGATTTTCTAAAGCTCTGTATTGCTCTTCTGCATGATCTGGTCCAAACATTAGAAGATATCCATTGGGCACCATGCTAGCTGTTGGATTCGGATTTTTTTCAGTTTTCAATAATTCTGGTATTTGAAATATAAATTCCCTTGCAAATTTTCCTAAAAGAATATTTTCTTTTTGAAAAAACTGTCGTCTAAATCCGCCAAGTGATAATGGGAATGATGCAGTTTTATAAGTTGGATCCCTTTCAATGACTTTTACTTTTCTGCCTTCTTTGGACATAAAGTATGCAGTTGCAGCTCCAATTATACCACCACCTACTATTACAACATCATCCATATTAGTTTATCAAAAAAATGTTTATATTTAAAAGCAATGCAAAACAACACCATAACAAATATGGAATCATCAAGTACATGCTTAATTGACTTATATTCTTATATTTAAATACCAATAAAACAATAAATATAATTAACACAACAAGATTTAAAATTGCTAAAGAAATATTATGGAAACCAAAGAAAACAACACTCCAAGTTGTATTAAAAAAAAGATGAATGAAATATAAAAATACAATATTTAAATTTTTTGTGTTTTTATGCCACGCATTCCATATGGCTATTGTCATAAATAAATAAAGTAATGTCCATACTGGCCCAAATATCCAATCTGGTGGATTGTATTGCGGTTTAGATAAATTTGAATACCAAGGTTCTTTAAAATTTATAGTAACTAAACCTCCAATAAATGAAGCTGAAAACGTAGTAATTGCAAAGAGAATAAAAGATAAAATTTTATTTTTTAGCATTTAAGTACTATACAGCAGTTAAATATGAATAAAAAAGTAATTTGGATCACCGGCGGAAGTACAGGAATTGGCAAAGCACTTGCGTTAAAATTTGCTAATAATGGATGGACAGTTGCTATTTCTGCAAGAAGAGAAAATTTATTAAAAGAAATCGAAGATAAGCATCAAAATATTAAATCTTTTCCACTTGATGTAAATGATAAGGAAAAGTGTAAGTCTGTTTTTGAAAATATAAAAAAGGAACTTGGTGAAATTGAAATTTGTTTTTTTTCTACAGGTACTTGGGATCCAAAAAAAGAAAAAGAAATTGATGTAGAGCAAATTGAAAATGTATTTAAAGTAAATTTTTTTGGAACATTAAATTGTATAAAAGCAGTTGAAACTCATTTTCGAGAAAGAGGAAAAGGTATTATTACCATTGTATCTTCGATTGCAGGATACAAAGGCTTACCTAACTCAAGTGGCTATGGACCATCCAAAGCTGCTTTAAGTAATCTTGCTGAAAGTTTACATTTTGATTTTGGAAGATATGGCGTGAGGGTTTGTTTAGTTTCTCCAGGTTTTATCAAAACACCAATGACTGATAAGAATGATTTTAAGATGCCTTTTCTAAAAACTCCAGAATTCTCGGCAGACAAAATTTATGATGGGCTTATTAATGGTTCTAATTTTGAAATACACTACCCGAAAGAATTAACTTTGATCCTTAAATTTTTAAAAATAATACCTGATCGATTATATTTTTATTTAATACGGAAATTAACTAAATTACAAAAAAAATAAAATTAATCTTTAACAAACATCACAGTCAACTCTGCAACTTTAATTCCAAATTTTGTCATCTTAGCTCTGTTGATAGCTACTCTTTCGTCTTGCATAAATATCCAATCATCAAAAGTAATTTTTATATTTTTTCCTTTCACAGGAACTAACAAAACATACTCAAATTTAAATGCTGGGCCATATGAATACCCCCTAGCCTTTCCAACTACATCGCCTGCAGTTCCCTCATAATTATGTTCATCAATTTTATCTATTACCCATTGCCTATTTTGTATTTCACCGTCATTCCAAATAAATTTTTCGTCTAATATAAGTTGTTTGCCATCCCACTTACCGTCTAGGTCTGCTGAAAATTGTCTTGTAACTTTACCTGATCTGTTTTGTAGTATACCCCAAGCTTTGACGTTTCCGCTTAAATATTCTTCAATTATTAGTCTTGGTTTTTGATCTTTAAAATCTTCTGGTTTCATAGATTGATTATTTATACAGCTTGTAATTAATCCTGTGAAAATTATCAATAAAAATACTTTAAAAAATTTTTTGTTAATCATATTAAATTTTATTTTGCATGGAAAATTGAATTAAATCTATATTCTTTGATTTAAACCCAGCTTCACAATATGACAAATAAAAATGCCACATACGTTTAAATTTATTATCAAATCCATGTTTTGAAATCTCTTCCCATTTTTTTAGGAATTCATCTCTCCATATTTTTAAAGTATTGGAATAGTGAGAGCCATATGACTCATATTTTTTAATTTCTAAACCGTTGCTACTAGATAAATCATATAATTTTCTTTTTGATGGCAAAAAACCTCCAGGAAATATGTATTTTTGTATAAAGTCTTCTTTGGTTTTATATCTGTCAAATAAACTATCATCGATTGTTATCGCTTGTATCGCGGCCCTTCCATTCTCAGATAGATTTTTTTTAATACTTTTAAAATAATTGACTAAATAATTTTGCCCAACCGCTTCTATCATTTCTATAGATGCGATAGAATCATATTTGTCTTTTACATCTCTATAATCTTTCAAAAATATGTTCACTTTTTCATTCAATCCATTTTCAAATATTCTTTTTTTTGAAAATTCAAATTGCTCTTTAGAAATTGTTATACAATCTAATTTTACATCATAATTTTTACCCACATATTCAGCAAAGCCACCCCAGCCACAGCCAATTTCTAAAATTTTATTTCCTACGTTTGGCTTTATTAATTCTGTAAGCTTTTTATATTTATTTAGTTGAGCAGAAAATAAATCGTCTTTTTGTTTTTCAAAAATTGCACTTGAATAAGTAAGTGAAGGATCCAACCATAATGAAAAGAAATCATTTCCTAAATCATAATGTTTTGAAATATTTTTCTTACTTCTACTCTTATTATTTTTTATGAAAATACTCTTTAATTTATTAATCATTGATAAATCAAAAATACCTGAAAATTTATAGACAATTTTTATATTTTTAGCTGTTATTTCTATTAGATTAGTTAGATTATCTGTTTCAAATTCATTTCGCATGTACGCTTCTGCAAGTCCTACACTTCCCGATTTTATTATTTGAAGTGTTAAACCAGGTTTGTTAATTTTAATCTTTGCTCTTAATTGTTCACTCTCATTACCAAACTTATATATTTTGCTGTCATGATTTTGAATTTCAAGAAATCCATGCTTTATTAGTTTTAGAGAATTAAATACGATTTTATCTGACAAAAGATTAAAATTCATTTTTTTTCAAACGTAATATTATTTTTTATTTTTATGTTTTTTTTAACTAACTTAACTCCCTTTAACCATAATTTTAATGCTTCAAAATGAATTGCGGCAATAACTTTAAAGGTCATTAAAGGGTGAGAAATATAAGATATAAGCATATTTTTATTGTTAATTTCTTTTGCAACCCCATCTTGTGAAGCATATAACAATTTTCCCTCCTTATCACTTTGATCAATTATTACGGATAACATTTTTTCAGGTTTGAGGATTCTAAAATTGTATTTACTTTTCATTTCAATAAATGGTGAAACGAAAAACTTCTTCTCACAGCTATTTGTAATTATTTTTTCGTCGTTGACTTTAAATATATAAGTATGTTGCTCACCAAATGTATTTTTAACTTCATACAATATAGCTATAATTTTTGAATGATTATCATAAACGAAAAAAATACTTAATGGATTAAATACGTAACCAAATATTCTAGGATAACAAAGCAATTTTACCTTTATGTTTTCAAATTGAATGTTGTTTGATTTTAAATTTTCTATTACCCAGGCTTTTAAATCACTACCATCTCTAGGTCCGTGATCTTTGTCATAAAAACTTAAAATATTAAAACTATTGTTAGAAAAAATTTTAATTTTTTTTTGTATCAAATTAATTTCATCAAGATCTAAAAAGAGTGAGAAAACGTTGTATTTAAAAAAGTGATATTTTGGCTTAAATCTTTTATGAATTACTTTACCTTCGTAAATATTGGAATTTTTAATCATTTAGGTTTTCAATCATATTAATGGATGATTTTATTCCATCTTCATGAAAACCGTAACCAAAATAACTTCCACAAAACAGTACATTTCTTTTATTTTGTATTTCTTTTAATAATTTTTGATTATTCAAAGCATCTTGATCAAAATAAGGGTGGGTAAAAGTAACTTTTTGTAGGATTTTTTTTTGATCTATTTCAAAAAAAGGATTTAAGGTTAAGAAAATATTTTTTTCAGTCTTCAGATTTTGTAATAAGTTCAACCAATAAGTTAATGATGTCTTACTAATATCTGATTTATCAACTGAGGAATTCCATGAAGACCAAACTTTTTTATTGTTTGGCATACATACATCGTCAGTATGTATTACTGCTAGATTGGATTTATATTTAAAATTTGAAAGTATTTTTTTTTCATCCTCAGTCGGCTCACTCAAAATTTTCAATGCATCGTCTGCATGAGTAGCGATGACAACTTTATCATAGTCAAAAAATTCGTTACTAGCACCGTAATATATTTGAACACCAATTTTATTTCTTTTTATCGAACTAATCTTATAATTTTTAAAATATTCTCCACTTATTTGAGTTAATACTTTCTCTACATAAGTTCTACTTCTGTTGGTGACTGTGTACCATTGTGGTCTATTTTTTAATTTAAAAAGTCCATGATTTTGAAAAAATTTTAAAAAAAATTTAATTGGCATTTGATTTGCTTCTACTGGGGGCATAGACCAGATAGCAGAAACCATTGGGATTAGATGAAAATTAATAAAATTTTTTGACCATTTATTTTTTTCAAGAAATTCACCAAGAGTAATCTCTTCATTTAAACTTTTAATTTGATCACACTTTTTATAGAAATTTAAAATATCAAAAAACATTTTTAAAAATTTTAAATTAAAAAGATTAGCTTTATTTGCAAAAATTCCGTTTAAACCTCTACCACAATATTCATAATTTGTATCTTTTACAGAAACAGAAAATGACATATCACTTTTTTCAATTTCAATTTTTAATTCGTTAAAAAAATTTATGAGATTTGGATAAGTTTCATGATTAAAAACAATAAAGCCAATATCTACAGGAACTTTTTTACCATTAATTAAAGTATCTAAAGTATATGAATGACCACCAAAATGATCTTCGCTTTCGAATAAATCAACATGATGTTTTTTGGAAAGCTTTTGTGCTGCTGATAAACCAGAAATTCCTGATCCGATTACTGCAATTCGCATCAAGGCTATGCTGCGTCTTCTTTAAACTCATCCATACTTGGACATGTGCAGAATATATTTTTATCTCCATAAACATTGTCTACCCGAGCAACTGGAGGCCAAAATTTGTTTTGTTTTAAAAAACTTGCAGGATATGCTGCTTCTAGTCTTGAATATTTATGTTCCCATACATCTGATGACAATTCAGTATCAGTGTGAGGAGCGTTTTTAATTGGATTATCAATTTTATCAAATTCACCTGATTTAATTTTTTCAATTTCTTGTTTAATCTTAATTAAAGTGTCACAAAATCTGTCTATTTCTGATAAACCTTCGCTTTCAGTTGGCTCTATCATCATAGTGCCAGCTACAGGCCATGACATAGTTGGTGCGTGAAATCCAAAATCTATCATTCTTTTTGCAATATCTTCTTCAGTTACCCCTGTTTCAGATTTAATATTTCTAATATCAATTATGCACTCGTGTGCAACATTGCCATTTGCACCTTTGTACAAAATAGGAAAGTGATCTTTAAGTCTATGAGCAATATAATTTGCGTTTAAAATTGCAACTTGAGTAGCAAGCTTTAATCCTTCTGATCCCATCATTTTAATATACATCCAAGAGATTGATAGAATACTTGAACTACCCCAAGGAGCTGCTGATACTGCTCCAATTCCACTTGTTGGTCCGCAATCTTTTATTACTGGATGATTAGGCAGATAAACTTGTAAATGTTTTTTACAAGCTATAGGTCCCATTCCAGGTCCGCCACCGCCGTGAGGAATACAAAATGTTTTATGCAGATTAATATGACAAACATCTGGACCAAAATTTCCAGGCTTTGCAACTCCAACAAGGGCATTTAAATTTGCTCCATCCATATAGACCTGTCCACCATGTTTATGAACTAACTCACAAATATCAGTTATTTTTTCCTCAAATACTCCATGGGTAGATGGGTAAGTTACCATTAAAGCTGCAAGATTTTCTGAATGTTGCTCTACTTTTTTCTTTAAATCATCGAAATCTACATTTCCCTCTTTATCACAATTAACAACAACGACTTTCATTCCAACCATTTGTGCGCTTGCTGGATTTGTACCATGTGCCGAACTTGGGATTAAACATATATTACGATGAGCATCATCTCTATCTAAGTGGTACTTTCTTATAACCATTAGACCTGCATATTCTCCTTGAGCGCCTGCATTAGGTTGTAGAGAAACACCGGAAAAACCTGTTATAGATCTTAACCAATTTTTTAAATCAGTAAACAAATCTCTAAAACCTTCCATTTGTTCAACTGGAACAAAAGGATGAGGTTCTGCAAATTCTTTCCAAGAAATCGGGATCATTTCAGCGGCAGCATTTAACTTCATTGTGCACGAACCAAGTGCTATCATAGTTCTATTTAATGCTATATCCTTATCCTCTAGCTTTTTAAGATATCTAAGCATTTCAGTTTCTGAATGATATAAGTTAAAAATTGGATGCTCTAAATATTTTGAAGTTCTTAATAAATTTTTTGGTAAATTAGGTAATTTAACTGAAGGATCCTCTTTTTTTATTGATTCTGCAGCATTAAAAATTTTTAATAATTGATTTACTCTATAAACGTTTTTTCTTTCATCGAAAGAGACAGAAAGCATTTCAGAATTTACTTTTCGTATATTAACTTTCTGATTTAGAGCATTTTTATAAATTTGATCAGTCTTTTCTTTGGTAATAATTGTAACAGTATCAAAAAAATAATCAGAATAAATTTCATAACCTGACTGTTTTATTTTATCAGCAAAACTTTTTGCTAATTGAGAAACTCTTTCAGAAATATTTTTAATTCCATCTGGGCCATGATAAATAGCATATGCTGCTGAAACAATTGCTAATAAAGCTTGTGCAGTACAAATATTGCTTGTCGCCTTATCTCTTCTGATATGTTGCTCTCTAGTCTGTAAAGATAATCTATATGCCTTGTTACCATGTCTATCAACCGACACACCAACAATTCTACCAGGCATCGATCTTTTATACTCGTCTTTAGTTGCAAAAAATGCTGCATGTGGACCTCCATACCCCATTGGTATTCCAAATCGCTGAGAGCTCCCAACAGCTATATCAGCACCAAGTTCTCTTGGTGTTTTTAATTTTGCTAATGCTAATAAATCACAAGCTAATACAGCCTTACCGTTTTTTTTATGAATTTTGCTAATTGCTTCACTAGGATCTTTAATATCTCCTAAAGTTCCAGGATATTGTAAAATTCCACAAACTAAATCCTCTTTTAATTGATCTAAAACTTCATCTTCTTTTCCAACTAAAACTTTTAAACCCATTGGTTCGGCTCTAGTTTGAATTACATTTATTGTTTGAGGATGGCAATCCTCAGACACAAAAACTAAATTACTATCTTTTTTATTTAATCTATGACTAAGACCCATGGCTTCTGCTGCTGCTGTACCTTCATCCAATAAAGAAGCATTAGCGATATCCATTCCAGTAAAATCAACAATCATTTGTTGAAAGTTTAATAACATCTCAAGTCTTCCTTGAGCTACTTCGGGCTGATAAGGTGTATATGATGTATACCAACCTGGATTTTCTAAAATATTTCTTAAAATTACATATGGCGTATAAGTTCCATAATAACCCATTCCAATAAAATTTGAGTAAACATGATTTTTTTTTGAAATTGCTCTTAATTTTCTTAACGCCTCATATTCCGAATTAGGTTCTCCTATATTAAGCTCACCTTTAAACATTATTTTTTCTGGAACAGTGTTATTCATTAAATCATCTATTGATTGATAATT
This sequence comes from uncultured Pelagibacteraceae bacterium, assembly GCA_902542235.1. Lineage (GTDB taxonomy): Bacteria > Pseudomonadota > Alphaproteobacteria > Pelagibacterales > Pelagibacteraceae > Pelagibacter. The sequence continues at coordinate 3,953 of CACBTT010000014.1, read as the reverse complement.
TAATTCTTTTAACATTTTTGATTGGTCTTCTTTAGAAGGTCCAATGTGTCTTTTTATAAAATCTTTTTCTGAATTTGGTAACATTATGCTGATGTCTCCTTTGCAAATTTTTCATATTCTTCTTTACTCATAAGACTATCCATTTCAGATTTGTCTTTTATTTTAAGTTTAAAAAACCATGCAGACTCTTCTGGGTCTTCATTTATTTTTGATGGATCATCAACTATCATTTTATTTGTATCTATAACTTCTCCACTAACAGGAGTGTAAACATCACTAGCAGCTTTCGTTGACTCAACCACTCCAGCAGTTCCATCTTTATCGACATTTGAACCTTTCTCTGGGAGTTCAGCAAATACTATATCCCCAAGCATTTCTGTTGCATGCTTGGTTATTCCAATTGTAGCTTCTTCTCCATCTAGTTTAATCCACTCATGTTCTTTTGAATATTTAACTTCAGACATTAATTTCCCCTTTTACGTAATTTTTTTTATAAAACGGTAAGTTACAAATATTTGCGGGAATTTTTTTTCCTCTAACTTCAAGAAATATTTTTGTATTTACAGTTGAATAACTATTATCGACATATCCCATTGCTATTGGATGTTCAACGCTTGGTCCAAATGTGCCACTTGTTACTTTCCCAATTTCTTGATTTTTATCATTGTAAATTTTGGTATTTCCTCTAGCAATTACTTTGCTGTCTGGTTTTATGCCAACTCTCAATTTTTTTACTCCGCTTTGAAATTGGTTTTTTAAAACTTCTGATCCAACAAATTCAGTCTCAATTCTGCTCTTAGGTATTGCCCATTTTAGATTAGCTTCGATAGGACTTGTATCATTGTCTAAATCATTTCCATACAAGCAGAGTCCAGCTTCCATTCTTAATGTATCTCTTGCTCCTAAACCAATCAATTTAGATCCATTTTCTATCAAACTTTCTACAAAAGTTTCAGCATCACTATTTTTTATAGAAATTTCAAATCCATCCTCACCAGTATATCCTGATCTAGTTATGTATACTTTTTCATTTTTATAGACATGGTTGTTTCCGTTCATAAATTTTAGACTGTTACAACCAGGTATAACTTTATTTAAAACATTTTTTGCTTCGGGGCCCTGCAATGCAATTAATGACAATGACTCGTCAAGATTTAATTTATATTGATTATCAAGTTTAGATTTTATTACTTCATAATCATTATACTTGCATGCAGCATTCAAGATAATTAAAAATCCATCAGATGTTTTGGTAATTATCAGATCGTCCTGAATGCCTCCTTTGTTATTCATTAAAAATGAATACTTACTTTGATTAGTTTTCAATTTTTTCAAATCCGCAGGAAAAATCTTTTCAAGATCATTTGTAAGATCATCACCACCCGATATAAATAATTGACCCATATGAGAAACATCAAAAATACCAGAGTGTGAACGTGTGTATTTATGTTCTTGTATAATTCCATCTTTATATTGGATGGGCATTTGATATCCAGCAAACTCTACAAGCTTTGCGCCGTATTTAATGTGGAGATTATTTAACGATGTTTTTTTTATATTCATATTAACTCTATATGCCCCCTCTGTCTTTTTGCCTGAGAGATTTGCTCCTTCGGCGAGAATTATTCTCTTTCCAGAGTTAATATGTACGGTCCATTTGCCTGAGAGTTTCCGGGGTGGTTGCTCCTTCGGCGCTACAAAAGTAGTCTCTCCCGTATAAATTCTTATAACATAACTAATATAAATTTATAGCTCTAATTTGTTGCACTTTTTTTTTTCATAAGTGAAAGAAATTGTATTAAAACTGCAAATATTACTATTAAACCACCAATTAAAACGCTGGTTGGAGGATTTTCATTTATAAACATCCAGGCCCAAAAAGGTCCTAAAACTGCCTCTGATAACATTATGACTCCAACTAAGGCTGAAGGTGTAGATCTTGCACCGATTGTAATAAAAATAAAACCAAAACCAAGTTGGAAAAAACCAGCTAAAAATCCCAAAAAAATGTCATTTAAAGATATAAAGATCGTTTTAGACATAAAATATCCAATGATCAAAGCTATAACACCTGCAATAAATTGTAATGGAACCATATCTACACTTGGAAATTTTCTAACTATTAAAATTAATGTTGCGAATGATATTGGCATAATAAAAGCAGCAATATTTCCACTCATTTGTCCAATTGTTAATGAGCTTCCAACCATCAAAATTATTCCTGAAATTGCTAAAACTATAGAAGTTAATGTTATTAGGTTTATTTTTTCTTTTAAAAATATATATCCAAAGATTGCTAAAAATAATGTTTGGGTTTGAATTATAAAATTAGTATTTGCTACAGTAGTATTATACATTGCAAAAACATAACCACTAAAGCCACAGGCAAGTATAATGCCTCCAATAAGACCAGGGATTCCAGATTTATAAAATGCCGAAATAAAATTTTGCTTATAACTAATAATTAGAAAGATCAGAATTACAATTATAAAAAAAACTGATCTCCAAAATAGAATCTGCCATAGAGTGGAGCCTTCAAAAGATTTGACTATCAACCCTCCAAAACTTAAACTGAAAGCACCAAAAAAAATCAAAAGCGGTCCTGGTAATTTTGTAATTAAATTCATTTAATCTGAGAAATAATATTATTAGTCTCCATCTGATAAAGTTTATATAATGTTTCAGCATCCTCTAAACTTACATCTTTAAATTTAATATTAGATCCTGGTGTTAATTGTACCAGTCGATCATAGTCAGCAGATATGACGGTTGCAATCTTCGGATATCCACCAATAGTCCCATGATCTGATAACATAATTATTGGATCTCCAGCAGATGTTATTTGAATTACACCTTTTACCAAACCTTCAGATTTTATATTGGGATCAACGATATTTTCAATTTTTGGACCTTCTAATCTCATACCCATCCTGTCTGAAAGTTTTGTAATTTTAAAACTTTCTTTAAAGAATTTATTTTGTGAAGACTCAGAAAAATAATCATAGTTTGTGCCTTTAATGACCCTTATATTTTCAATAGTGCTACCTAAGTAATCAAGTTTTCTTTTGTTAAAAGAATTATTAATATCAATTATTTCAATTTCTAAATCTTTAGAAAATTTATTCCCGTTATTTGGTCCAATTTGAGCTTGTGTATTTATTGAACAGCTTCCCCAATAATAATCAACACCAAAAGTTCCATTAATCGAAAAATATCCATAAACAGACTTGTTGGTTGAATGAATATTGACTTCATCACCATTTTTTAACAAATAACATTGGTAGGAATTACCATCAATAACACCTTCTTTTGTTATAATTTTAAATGATACATTTCCAGAAATACAAAAAAAAATATCTTTTCCGAAATACTTCAAATGCGGGCCTTGATAAGCAAATTCTATTACCGGTGAATTGTAATCATTTTGTAGAAGTGAGTTTAACAATTGAAAATTTCTTTTATCCATCGCTCCACTAAAAGGAATACCAATATGGTATAAATTATTTCTTCCTAAGTCTTGATATGTGGTGTTGATACCAGCTCTTAAAATTTTAAAGTAGTTTCTATCTTTTGATTTCATTATATTGATCTAAAGTTATTCTATAAAATTTTATTGTATCTCCTGGATTAACAAGATTAGGGTTTGATTGATTAGATGTGTCGAAAATATTTTGTGGTGTATTTCCCAAAATATTCCATCCCCCAGGTGTTTCAAAAGTATATATGTTGCAAAATTGTTCCGTTATTCCCACTGAACCTTTTGGAACTTTAACTCTTGGTGTTTCTAATCTTTTTAATCTCATATCCTTTTCAAGATCACCGAGAAAAGGCATGCCAGCCACAAAACCTGTCATATAACAAAAGTAATTTTTGCTAAAAAATTTTTCTAGGATTATTTCTGATTTTAATTTTAATTTATTTTCAACTCTTTTAATATCTAATGCAAAATTATT
>CACBTT010000013.1 GCA_902542235.1 uncultured Pelagibacteraceae bacterium | reverse complement strand
AACTAACATTATATTCTTTTAACCCCATTTTATAGTAATAACCGAATATATTTTTAAAAGAGTGAAAATGATAAATTAATAATTCATGATTATCTAAATATATTTTTTTATTTCGTATTTTACATTCATGATTATTTAAATTCCAAGGAGCTGCATTTATTCCAGGATTATTTAGGACTTTAATATTATCACTTATCAAGTGAAAATTATTTAAGTACTTTTGATCGGCATATATATTTTCTGAAACCATTAAGGAACAACTTTCTGAACATTTTTTTTTCCACCATTCCAAAACTTTGAGGCCATCATAATCTTTTTTAAATACTAATAAACCTGCATTAAAATTACCGTAAATATTTCTATGCATGTTATTTTTATCAAAATTGTGTGGCGTTATATGAACTGAAGATTCTGTAATATTTTCTTCAAATTTTTCTATTTCTGAAAATAAATAAAGATCACTATCTAAATATATTAAATATTGATTTTTTCTAATTTTATCCATTAAATAAGATAAAAAAATTGACTTTAATGTAAAAACATATGATCTCCAATCTCTGTTTGATCTAATATTATGTAAATTATATTTAGTCTCTAAATTTTTGATATTATATGTTGATATATTTTTAAAGTTTAGATTTAGAAAATTTTCAGTATAATCATCTAAACATAAAATATTAATATTTTTTCTAACTATTTTATTTGTAAGACAAATAGTGCTATTAATATAATTTCTATCGGTTATAAGACAATAACTGAACATGAATATTTAGTTGATAAGATAATATTAAATGAAAAAAAAGAAAATTGCATTAATTACTGGGATAACCGGGCAAGACGGTGCTTATTTAGCAAAATTTTTATTAAAAAAGAAATATAAAGTTGTTGGGATAAAAAGACGAACTTCTACAATAAACACTATAAGAATTGATGATATTTATGAAGAACAATTAAATAATAAACAAAATAATTTTATTTTAAAATACGGGGATGTTACTGATCCTGCAAATATTTACAGCCTAATTAATGAGATTTTACCTGATGAAATTTATAATTTAGCAGCCCAATCGCACGTTCAAGTGAGCTTTGCCACTCCACTTTATACAACTATGACAAATTCATTAGGTGTAATTAATATATTAGAAAGTATTAAAGAATTAAGAGCAAAAAAAAAAATTAAATATTAACAAGCCTCAACATCAGAAATGTTTGGAAATCTTTCACAAAAAATTTTAAATGAGAACTCAAATTTTAAACCTGTAAGCCCCTACGGTTCATCTAAAGTTTTTGCATACTGGATAACTAAAAATTACAGAGAATCTTACAATATATTTGCTGTAAATGGAATATTGTTCAACCATGAAAGTCCTTTAAGAGGTGAAACTTTTATATCTAGAAAAGTTTCGATACATGTAGCAAAAAAATTTTTAGGTGAAAAAAAAATATTAAGAGTTGGCAATTTGTACTCAAAAAGAGATTGGGGACATGCTAAAGAATACGTAGAAGGAATGTGGAAAATGATGCAGACTAAAACCCCACTCGATCTTATTTTAGCTACAAATAAAAGCTATACGGTAAAAGAATTTATAGAAAACGCTTTTAAGGAAATTAATGTTGAGATTAAATGGATTGGTAAAGATTTGAAAGAAAAGGGAATAAATAAAAAAACTGGAGAAATTTGTGTTGTTGTTGATAAAAAATATTACAGACCTAATGAATTACATTATTTGAAAGGAAACCCTCAAAAAGCTTTAAAATATCTCAAATGGAAACCAAAAATTAATTTCAAAAATTTAATAAAGGAAATGGTCCATTCTGATATTGAAAAATTTAAGAATGGTTAGTTATAAAATTTTTTTTTTAACAATTAGTATTTTTACCTTTATATTTTGCTTTTTTAAATTTGATTTAATTAGTAAATATCTAAATATATCTGATTTGCCTGATAATAAAAGAAAAATACATAAAAAACCAGTTCCAAAAATTGGTGGTATATTTTTTTTTTTAGTTTTTGCTATATCTATTTGTCAAATTTTTTATTTTGAAGACTATAAAGATGTAGACAACTTAAACAAAATTCTTATTCCATGTTTTTTTTTCATTGTAGGAATAATGGATGATAAGTACGATTTATCTCCAAACTTAAGATTAATAATTTTAACATTAGGTTTAATTTTAATCATTAAAATATTTTCATTACCTGAAATTGAACTTTTATCGATTGAAAATTACGGAATTGTAAATGTAAAATCGTTTAGTCTCTTTTTTACAGTTTTGTGCTATCTGTTATTTTTGAATGCCTTTAATATGTTTGATGGAATCAATGGTCTAGCAATTTCATTATTTACAATATATGTTTTATTATTTTTATTATTATTTAATTTTCAACATTTAATACTTATAAATTTTTTAATTTGCTGTTTAATATTTTTATATTTTAATATTAAAGAAAAAATTTTTTTAGGAAATTCTGGATCATATTTATTATCTGGCATTATAAGTAGTTCTTTGATAAGTCAAAATACTGATTTAGAAAATTCATTTTTTGCAGAAGAAATATTTTTAATTTTGTTAATTCCGGGAATTGATATGTTGAGGTTGTTTATTCAAAGAATATCAAAGAAAAAACATCCTTTCAATGCAGATAAAAATCACTTACATCATATATTAATAAATAATTTTAATATTTATAATGTTCTAGGAATTATTTTAGGACTAATTTTATTGCCAATTATTGCCAGATTTTATCTTGAAACTAATACAATATTACTAATTTTCTTTAGTCTCGCTATATATTTTTTTTTAATATTAAAGTATTTGCCCTCAGATTATAATTCAAAGTAATCATTGCAAAGTTTTTTCAATGATTTTCTGTGAGACACAATAATTACAGTTAAATCTTTAAAATTTTCTCTTAAAGATAATATTAATTTTTTTTCCAAGTTTTCATCCATTGCATTTGTAGACTCATCTAGTATTAATAATTCAGGTTTACTAATTAATGATCTGGCAATTGCTATCCTTTGAAGCTGTCCTCCAGAATAGTTGCTACCACCTTCTTTTAAAAGATACTTATCAAGATTTTTATCTAATTCTGGTAAAAATTCATTTAAATATACTTTTTCACAAATGCTAATTATTTCTTTAATATTGAAATTATTATCACCATATATGAGATTATTTAGAATTGTATCTTCCATAAAAAAGATATCTTGAGTTACATAACCAACTTTTGATTTCCAATTATTATTTTTTAAATCTATGATATTTTTATTATCGACAAATATTGATCCTTGTGTTGGTTTGAGCACACCTGAAATAATATCACAAATTGTCGATTTTCCTTTACCTGTATCTCCATCTAAATAATAAAAGCTTCCTTTATTTATTTTCAAATTAACATCTCTTAAAATAAATTTATCACTATAATTAAAAGAAATATTCTTTAATTCTATTTTATTTTGGAAATTTACATTATTTTGTTCGTGACTAATATTTAGATTTACTTTTTTTAAATTATATTTTTCTATTTCGTTAAATATTTTTTCAAGTAAATAATACCATGATTTCAATTGTGAAACTGAATAAAATAACTGCTGCATTGCAGGAAACAATCTGTAAAAAGCAAATAAGTAAAAACTTATAATAGACAAAAAAGTTTGGAGAGTATTATTCAATATTAAAGATAAAATAAGTAAAATGATTATTAAAAATCCTAAACTTTCGATTAATATTCTTGAAAAAAATGTATATACCTCAATTTTTTTATTTGAGTTAGTAAATGGATTGATTTTATTATTAATATATAAATTAATATAATTCTTCTTTTTTTCTGAAACTGAAATAAATTTAAAATTTTGGAATGTTTCCTTAATGTATTTTAGTATACTTTTATTTGACTCAGATGCTAATTTACCTAAATTAAAGATTTTCTTTTTAATTAAATAAAATCCAAAAAAAAATATTACTATAAGTAATATAGTTAATATCATTGCATTTTTGAAATCAAATACAAAAACAGATAATCCAATGAATATTAAGGAATAAAATTTTGTATTTGCCTTAAATGATAGTCTATATATTTTTTCTATTACTAGCTGTAAATTATATGTTAAATTATTTGTTATATCTGCGCTATGTTGCTTTGACATATCAATATATTCCTGATTTAAATAGAACTTAAACAATTGCGCAAACTTTGACGTATGTATCTTTTCAACCAGAGTTTCAAATTTATAAAAACAAAATAAATTGATAAGATTGTAGAAGATAAGTAATGCCAAAAATGATACCGAAAAGAAAAGTTGAAATTGTCTAATATCTGTAAAATTCAAGTAATTTTTTAAAATAGGATAGTTATTGTAAATCTGATCAATATTTTCTGCACTTATTACGAATACCAGAGGTATAATTGATATGATTCCAAATACTTCAATTAAAGATAAAAATACAAAATATACTTGTAAGGAAAAAAATTTTTTCTTTTCAGTATTGTTTAATAGTTTAAATATTTTTAAAAACACTTATTTGATAATTTTAAATTAAATTGCTTATAGAATATGAAAGAGATAATTTCAATAATTACAGTTGTCAAAGATGGTATGCCGTTTCTAGTCGACTGTATTAAAAGCTTTCAAAAACAAGTATATAAAAACAAAGAACATATTATCCTAGTTTCAAAATCCAGTGATAATACTCAGGATTATTTAAAAAAACATAAGTATAAAAATACAAAAATTATATTCTATAAAAATAAGACAGACTTATATAAATCTCTAAATACCGCAGTAAGACATTGTAAAGGAAAAATAATTGGTTATTTACATTCTGATGATATTTTTTTTAATAAAAAAACATTAAATTTAATCGCAAATAATTTTTCTAAGTATGATTATACATATGGAAATGTCTCATTTATTAAAAAAAATAATGTCAGCTATAAAATTAGATCCTGGAATTATGGAGAAATTAATACATATAAAATAAAAAATTTTTTGGTACCTCCTCATACATCAATGTTTTTTAAAAAAAAAATTTTATTAAATACAAAATATAATGAAGCGTATAAAATTTCATCTGATTTTGACTTTCTAATAAGGATAATTAAAAATAAAAAATTAAAAGGCAAATATATAAACAATTATATTTGTAAAATGAGATATGGTGGCAAAAGCACAAGTTTAAAATATTCAGCAAAAAAAATTATAGAAGACTATACTATTTTAAGAAAATATAATAAATATCCATTCTATTTAATTTTATTTAAGTACCTTGTAAAGATAAAGCAATTCAGTTTTTAAAAATAAAAATCTTATTAATGAATATATAATTCTGTAAAAATTAAATGTGTACTTATAAGTCATGTCAAGTTCATTGTAATAATTAGTTTGATTTGAACTCAATTGATTTTTTAATACTCTAAATATACCTATTTTTTTATTTATAGTGATTAATTCTGTATGCTTAGAAAATTTTACCCATAACAAGAAGTCCGAGGAAAATTTTTTGTTTAAGTCTAAGCCACCTGACTTTATATAGAGTGATTTTTTAAACAATACTGACTCTTGTGGAATACAACCATATTCCATTTTATTACATTTTCTATTTATGATTTTATTTTTTGGATAGTAAAATGGAAATGGATATGTAATAGTTTTTTCTCCAAATTTTTTTGAAACTTTGCCTACAATCCAATCGCAATTTAGATTTTGAAATGCTTTTACTGCATTTTCTATTGCTTTTGGAAAATATAAATCATCTGAATTAATCCAGGAAATGATTTCACCATTAGCAATCCTTATACCTTTATCAATTGCTTGATACATATTTTCATCTTTTTCAATTATTAATTTTGAAATTTTGTTTTGATATTTTTTTAAAATTTTTTCTGACTCATCTGTTGATCCTCCATCTACCACAATATATTCAATATTTTTATATGTCTGATTTAAAACAGAATTGATCGTTTGCTCTAGATATTTACCAGAATTAAGGTTTGGAGTTATTATTGAAACTTTTAAATTATCCATATTAGTATATAAAAATTACAATTATGATGCACTTTCTAAGAAAAGTTATTTATAAATTTTACCATCATAAGATAAGATTTATAAATTACCCACTGGAATTAGTACACAACATATTATCAAAAAACCTTAAAATATTAGAACTTAATCAAGCATTGAAAGAATTTAAAATAAAAGAAGAAAATTTTAAATTGTATAAAAAGGAACTTCTAGAAAATATTAATTTAAAAAATATTTTCACAGACTTTAAAGATGATGTTGCTAAATACACTAACTATGAAAATAAAATTTTAAATAATATTCAATATCAAATCATTTATTCAATAATTAGGGAGAGAGGTATAAAAAAAATCTTAACGACTGGTGTTGCTGAAGGCAATCAAGAAGCTATTATTCTTGCAGCTTTAAACAAAAATAGATTTGGTAAATTAGTCTCTATAGATTTGCAAGGTAAAAAGGGTCATTTAACATATGATAAGAATTTGAGTCTAGACGAAATAGGAAAAAAGATTCCAATTGAATTTAAGAATAGATTCGAATTAATTTTAGATGACTCACGATTAATTCTACCAAAATTATTTAAAGATGAAAAATTTGATTTATTTATTCATGATTCTAATCATACAAAAATTCATATGAATTTAGAATACTATATAGCTAGATCTTTTTTAAATGAGGATGGTCTTATTTTTTCTGATGATATTTTAATATTCAATAATTCATTTGAAAACTTCTTAATGCATAACAATATTTATGGATTTTGCATTAAACCTAAATTGAATTATGGATTTATATCAAAAAATAAAAAGAATACTGATGAGATAAATAATTCTTTAGAACAATATTATAAAAATGATTAAAAACTATATAAATCTTTTGCAACAAAAATTTTCTAATAATAACTTCTTTTCTAAAATTATATTATCTTTATTTAAACTAAGAGTTTTAACTCACTTATCAAAAGATGATAAAAAAATTATTTCACAATGGATTAAATTCAAAAATTTTGAACAAAGAAAATTTAAAGGTTATTTGATATATAATTGTACTATTGATCAAGCGTGGATGGGTTTTCATTTACAACAGTTATTTTTTCTTCAAATTTTTTACTCACAAGGTTATGTTCCAATAATTCTAAATTCTTACAATTTAGAAAAGGTTTATAAAAATCTAGGTTACATCTCTTTAAAAAACATATTCACTTATGTTCCAAAAGATACTAATTTTTTATTAATAAAAAAAAAATTAAATAATTTAAAAAGCACAAAATTTTTATGGAAAGGTATTAACTGTGGCAACCTTGCAAAAAATTCTGCTTTAAGAGAGCTAAAAATTTCATCTTTAAGCTTTAAAAATAACAAACATTTAAAAGTTTTTAAATTTTATCTTATAAAATCAATATTATATGTTGAGGGTTTTAATTTCTTAAAAAAAAAATATCAAATAAAGAACGGTTTGTTCAATGACCATGATATGTGTGGTGAAGGAGAAATTTTTAATTCTCTACTAAATAATAAATATCCTCAGTTTTCAATTACAGCTGGGTATAAAAATAATACCTTTTATTTAAAAAAATATTTTAGCAAAAATAAATTTGATCATCCAAGATCTCTTTCGAAAATTAGTCTGAATAAAATGAAAAATGATAAATTAAACGAAAAAAAAAAGTTCAAATTAAAAACAGAAATATTCAATACTTATAAAAAAAAAGAATGGGAAATTTTTGCAAAAACTCAAACTAAAACAGACTTTAAAAAGTCTGAAGAAATTAAAAAAGTCTTAAAAATTAATAATAATAAAAAAAATATAGTTATTTTTTCTCATATCTTTTATGACGCAACCTTCTCATGGGGAGTCAATGTATTTAAAAACTATGAGGAATGGCTTATAAGAAGCGTAAACGCATTATGTAAAAATAAGAATATTAACCCAATACTTAAAATACATCCGGCGAATATAAGCAAAAGTAATAATAACAAAAAATTTATTAATAATGAAATTGAGGCTTTAAAAAAAATTAAAAATGGTATTCCAAAAAATTTAAAAATTATATTACCGAATTCTATAATTAATACACATTCTATAATCAAAATGATGGATGCTTGTATAACTGTTAGAGGTACAGTTGGTATTGAAGCAGCCGCTAGACAAAAGTTAATAATTACATGTGGATCTGGAAGGTATGATAGACTTGGTTTCAGTCTTGATTTTAGTAATAAGAAAAAATATATCGAATTTTTAAAAAATTCTAAATTTGATTTTCCTGGGAAATTAAATTATGAAAATGGAGAAAAATTTGCATATTATACTCTATTTAAACGTCCTTTCTTTCCTAATACAAAAGTATCTTATTATGACGTTTCTAAAAAAAATTTTCCTATAAATAGATTTAAGCCCTTTGATATTAATTCAAAAAAGTTCATTAAAGATAAAATTTTAATAACTAAATGGATAAAAAATATTAATGAAGATTTTATAAATAATTAATAATTTTTTGATGGAGTAAATTTATCACTTAAATAATATTTATAAAGTTCAGATATGCCATCTTCTAAAGAAAATTTAGCCATAAATCCTTTGCTTTCAATTTTTTTATTAGATACAAAATAATCTCTTTTATCTGGATCTTCACCTTCTGGAACAATTATATATTCAAAATCTTTTATTACATCTTGAATTTTCATACATAGTTGTTCTTTTGTCAAATTTGCGTTACTTAATCCTAAGTTGAAAATTTCACCTTTAAGTTTTTGAAAATTATCTAACGCGAAAATAAATGCTCTTGAAATATCACTTATGTGTATATAATTCCTTCTAAAATGCGGTTCGAAAATTTCCAATTTTTTTTCAAAACAAGCAATATAAGTAAAATTATTAACTAAAAGATCAATTCTCATCCTTTCAGAAACACCAAATACAGTTGCAAGTCTAAAACTAATACTATTTTCTCTTTGCATAATTATATCTTCTGCCATGACTTTAGTTTTTCCGTAAAGACTTATTGGTTTTAAAGGAGAAGTTTCATCACAAAACTTATCTTTCTCACCAATACCATACCCACTGTTAGTTACTGGCATCAAAACTCTTTGATCTTTTGATAGTTTTCCACACATAAATTCTACAGCTTTATAATTTATTTCTTCAGTTTCTTTAGGAAATTTTTTACAAAGTGGAGCCCCAACATATGCAGCCAAAGGTATAAAAACATCGTTTTTTTTTATCAATTCTTGAATTAATTTTTCATCTCTAACATCTCCTCTCAAATAAGTAATATTTTTTGTATTTGATTTAATTTTTTGGTCAAACATGTAGGTGTCTAGAGATGTAATATGAATGTTAGGTGTTATACTAAGTTGATTTATTAATCTTGATCCAATATAACCTGCACCACCAGTGATTAAAATTTTTAACATATATTCAAATAATATATGTTAAAAATAATATCAACCTAAATAATGATAAGTTTAATTGTTAATAGTGTACCTAATCTGTCCTCTGAACAAGCTAATGCCGATCCTATAATATTTGCTAAATATTTAAAGAATAAAGGGAAAAAAGTAAATATTATATCTTTATTTAATAAAAATTATTTTAGTTCGGATGAAAGTTTAAGAAAATATAAAAAAAAAATAAAGGATAAATATAATATCGAAGTAATTCCGATTTATTACCCAAAAAAAAATAAAATTGAGAAATATATTAATAAATTTAATAATCTTTTTAATTATGGACATGTAATCGATGAAGATATTGAAATAATACAAGATAAAATTAGTTCTAACCTAGTAAAGTCAAAAACGAGAATTGTAATTAATTTTTTTGATGTTCCAATACTTTTTGCTGGTAAAAGAATCACGAGTAAAAAATTAAAAATAATAAATTACCTAGGTGTTTATAAAACAAAATTAGAAATTTTGAGAAGGAATATATATAAAAAAAATATTAAATTATGGTGGAGAATACCTTTAACTTATGTATATCAAAATAAATCAAAACTTTTTTATAAAAAACAATTTTATTGCTCTGATATAAATTTCTGCCCTGCACTTGATACATACGAAGAGTTAAAAAAAAAAAAAATTGTTAATAATTTAAAATTAACAAAACCTCTTTCTCAACCTAGAAGGAAAAAAATTAGTAAAAAAAATTCCTCAAAGAAAATTAAAATATTTATGATTGGAAATTTAAGATCATCATTTATGGAAGAAGCTTTGGAAGATATATATCAAAATAGATATATTTACGAAGAACTTCATAAAAAATATACTTTTGAAATTGAAGTAGTAGGTAAGTTTGTTCCAAGAAATAAATTTTTTTTAAAAAAATTAGAGTGGATAAAATTTAAAGGCTGGGTAGAAAATGTAGATAATTTTTATACTAATTGTGATATTCTTCTTGTTCCAAATAAGTATCAACTTGCACCTAGAACAAAAATATTAGAAGCAATGAGTGCTGGTAAATGTGTAATGACCTATTCAAGTAATTTATACTCACATAAAGAATTAAAAAATTTTAAAAATATTGTTTTCGGCAGAAATACTCGTGAATTTTTTAACAATTTTGAATTTATACTTAAAAATAAATCTAAAAGAGAAAAAATAGGAAATAACGCTAGAAAAATTTATAATCAACAATATAATCCATCAAAAATTATGGATTATAATTATAAAATAATTAAGAGTATTTTATGAAGAAAGTTTGGATTGCTGGACATAACGGAATGGTTGGCTCAGCATTATTCAAGATATTTTCAAAAAAGAAAAAATATAAAGTCTTAACAGTCAATAAAAAAAAATTAGATTTAAAAAATCAAAACGCTGTCAATAATTGGGTAAAAAGAAATAAACCAGATCTAATTATAAATGCTGCTGCAAAAGTTGGTGGAATCAAACACAACGCACAATATCCTGCTGACTTTATCTATGACAACTTAATGATATCTATAAATGTTATAAATGCTGCATATCTAAACAAAGTAAAGAAAATATTTAATTTGGGCTCAGCATGCATTTACCCAAAACATTGTGACCAACCGATAAAAGAAGAATATTTACTAACCGGAGAACTAGAAAAAACTAATGAAGCTTATGCAATTGCTAAAATTGCCTCTTTAAAAACATGTGAATATTTTAATAAACAACTTGGGACAAAATTTTATTCGTTGCAACCAACAAACTTATATGGAGAAAATGATAATTTTGATCTTAATTCTTCGCATGTAATACCTGCATTAATCAACAAATTTCATAAAGCAAAAATTAATAATAAAAAAAGTGTAGAAATATGGGGATCAGGAAAGGCCACTAGAGAGTTTATGCATGTTGACGATCTTGCTGAGGCAATTTTTTTTCTTTCTAATAAGAATTTAAATCACAATGTATTAAATATAGGAACTGGAGAAGAAATTAGTATAAAAAATTTAGCAAAAAAAATTAGTAAGATTTCAAATTATAACGGTAGAATAAAATTTAACACTAAATTACCTGATGGTACACCTAGAAGAATTGTTGACAGTTCAAAATTAAAGAAAATGGGATGGAAACCTAAAATTTATTTAGACGAAGGTCTAGAAAAAACATACGGATACTTTGTTAATCAAAAGGCATGAAAATGGATATTGATGTAGTATTTATAGTCCCCAATAACTCAAACAAGATATATCAGGATTTATCAGTCTCATATTCTGCAATAGAAACTCCTACTTGGGCTCTTTTATTAGCGGAAGCATCTAGAAAAAAAGGATTTAAAGTTAAAATAATTGATACATCAGCTGAAAATTTGAGTGATAACGATACTTATCTAAGAATAAAAAGTTTATCCCCTAGATTAATAAATTTTGTAGTTTATGGACAGAATGTAAATGCCGGTACTACAAATATGTCAGGAGCTACAAGATTATCAAAATATTTAAAATCAAAAAATAATGATTTTAAGATATCATTTACAGGATCACATATTCAAGCGTTACCAGTCGAAACTTTACAAAAAGAAAAAAGTATAGACATTGGTTTTACAAATGAAGGTGTTTATGCCTTGCTTAACTTACTTAATACCAATTTAGAGATTAAAGATTTCAAAAAAATTAAAGGAATAGTTTTCAGGGATGTTGACAAAATTTTGTTAAATGACCCTGAGATAATTGTTCCTCAAGAAAAGATGGATGTAGATCTTCCTGGATATGCATGGGATTTACTACCATATAAAAATAAGCCATTTGATTTATATAGATCACCTTTATGGCATGCAGAATATAATGAAAATTATCGAACACCTTATGCAGCAATACAAACTTCACTTGGATGCATGTTTGGTTGTGAGTTTTGTATGATTAATATTATTAATCGGAATGATAATAGTGAGATAGGCGTTGCAAGCAATTATAGCAAAATGAGATATTGGTCAACCGAGTTTATTCTTAAAGAATTTAAAAAATTATTCAAATATGGAGTTAAAACTATAAAAATCACAGATGAAATGTTTTTATTAAACCCAAAGTATTACATTCCACTATGCGAAAAACTTGCAGAATTTAACAAGAATGACGAATTAAAACTTTGGGCTTATTCTAGAATAGACACTGTAAAAAGGCCAGAAATACTTGAAAAAGTTAGGAAAGCAGGAATAAAATGGTTGTGTTTAGGAATTGAAAGTGCGGAAAAAAAAATAAGATTAGAGGTTTCTAAAGGTAAATTTGACGATGTAGATGTAAGTGGTGTAATAAAAAAAATACATGAGTCAGATATTGAAGTAATGGCTAATTATATATTCGGACTTCCAACGGATGATTTAAATTCTATGCAAAGAACACTGGACTTATCTTTAGAATTATGCACATCAGGATGGAATGCTTATGCCGCAATGGCATTACCAGGAAGCATGCTGTATAAGCAAGCTGTAGAAAATAAATTAAAGATACCAGAAAGTTATGAAGCATTTTCATTTCATTCTTATGAATGTTCACCTTTACCAACAAAGAAACTAAAAGCTTATGAAATTCTTCAATTTAGAGATAAAGCCTTTCATTTGTACCACTCAAATAATAAGTTTCTAAGTAGAGTGGAAAAAAAATTTGGATATGAGGCAAAGAAAAATATTCAAAATAAATTAAAAATAAAATTGAAAAGAAAAATAATTGAGGAAAAATCTTTCTAATAAAATTTTTCAGAATACTCGATAAAAACTGTACTTTTTTTCTTTAAATAAGCTTTTTTATACTCTGAAAATATTTTTTTTTTATTTTTTAACTCAACAACGTCAATAAATTTAAGCATTGATTTAATTTCTTTAGAATAATCCTGAGTGTGCTGTAATCCTGCGTCAATAGGCTTTTTTGCTCCAACCATAACTCTAACAATCACAAAAGGTTTGAACTCGTTAGAAGATATTTTATTCATTTTATCTAAATGATTTATTAATTGATTAAATGACAAAATAAAAAAATCGAATCTTGGATAACAGGATACTGGTATATAGCCTTGTAATGAAAGACCTATACTCATACCTAATTGTGTTTCTTCAAAAACAGGGAGTTCTAATTTTTTGTGTTTACTAATATTCTCAAGTGTTTTGAATATAAGGTTTCCTGGAACTGAAACAGATTGACCTAAGAAAATAGTTTTTTTTGATCTAGATATATATTTCATCGATCTTTTAATTTCTTCAAAATAACTCATTAAAAACTTACCCATTTTCCTGTTCCATGATGTGGATACTTTTGTTGATATTTGTAATAAAATACATCTTTAGGATAATTTAATTTTTTTAAATTCCATACTTTTTTTGTGTCCGTATAAACACTTTTTCCGTTGTCCTCTATCACAAACTCTAAAGGCAAATTAAAATTACGCGAGTAATTGTAAGCTTCGTGAAATACTCCCATAGTCGAGGTCATATCACCAATAAATAACCATACTTTATTCTTCTTTTTATTTTTTTTTATACCTAAGGCTGTTCCTAGAGCTATTGGAATTATGCCACCTGCTATGGAGGAACAAAAAAATTTATTACTTTTAGATGAAACATACATACTTTTGCCTTGAGTAATTTGATTAAATAATTTTTTTTCTGGAAAACCGTGAAGTAATGCATGTGCGTGATTTCTCCAACTACAAAATACCCAATCATTTTTATGAATATATTTAAAAATTTCGTTTAATTGAACTTCATTTCCTTTAGTTAGGTGAATTGGATATTTAATTTTTCCTAAATTATAAATATCAAATATTTTTTTTTCGAAATTAGAAATTTTTTTAATATCAAAATTACTTTTCTTAAGTTTTTTTTTATTTTTTGGAATATAAATATTCATTATAAATTAAGATTGTAAAAATTATAGTATATATTTGCACCTAACAAAAGTAAGAAATAAAACAAAAGATAAGTATTAATATATTTTCTTTTATTAATAGATATGTACTTTTCAAAAGTAAAATAAAAAAATATTAATACAAAAATTAGTGGATCAAAATACTCGTTATAAGTTTTTTCCACAATTAATGATACTAATATTAAAATTAATATTGGAAGCAAATTTTTTATATTTTTTTTTAGTATTATAAAAACAAAAATTGAACCTAATTGTATATACAAAAAATATATTATCTTTAATAGTAAAAGATTTATATGAAAATCATTTTTTAAAAAATAAAAAACTTTAGATATAATTCCGTTGCCCCAAGTATCATCAAAGTCAGGTATAAATAAAATATTTATTACAAATAGAAAGAGGAAAAATAAATAGTTTTTTTTATCCAATAATAAATTATTCAATGAGATATTTCTTATAGAGTGTATTAATAAAGGTAAAAAATAAAATATAATTATTGAAAGTGAATATGATAGATTTTCATAATAAAAACCCAAACGAAACTGAGACTCAACAGGCAAAATTCCTTTCCAGATATAAAATAAGTAAAGTGCAGGAATGCTTGTTATAAAAAATAACAGAAAAATTCTAAGTTGGTGAAATATATTTTTTCTTACGTTAATAAGTATTAAAAAAAAGGATAAAGATACAAATATAAACTTCTGATCAGAATAAAATGAGAGAGAGCATAATGCTGCAAAGATAAAAACCTTGAAGAAATAATTTTTTTTTTCAACTATATCTAGTTTAGCAATGTTAAAAAAAAGAATAGATAGAAATAAAAATAAAAAAGGTAGGTTTTCTTGATGAGCCCAATAAGAGGATGTTCTAAAATAAGGACTCAACATAAGAATAGATGTTAGAAGAATAGCATCATCTACATTAAATTTTTTGAAAGTACGAATAGAAATATAAAAAACTAATACTATCAAAAAATTAAAAATAAAATTAGATAGCCTGTACAAATATTGACTGGTATCAAATGGGTTAAATGCATTTAATATCAAAAATAAAGGCATTCTAGACGATTCATATTCAATACTTGTCAGTGAATCAATAATACCTGATTTAAATTTAAGATAATTTCCCCACTCATGAAGTTCAAAATCAAGTTTGCCTCCACCAGAAGAGTCTTCGTTAAAAATAAATCCAATTACAAATAGTGAAAGACTTAATAAAAATATAGTAAAAGTTTTTTTATCAGTTATCATTTTTTTCAAATCCTTCTTCATATTCAATAAATGCAGATGGATTTTGATAAATTTTATCTAGAATTTTTTTCATATAAAGCCCTAAAAATCCTAGGGATAATTGCATAATGGAAAAGAAAAATAGTATTAAAAATATTTCTAATTTAATTTTAAAAAAAATGAAACATAAAACTGTGGTAAAAAAGAAAATAATACCAGTTACAAAAATTAAATATATTGGTCTGAATGAATTAAATAATAATCCTCTAAGTAACTCTTTGTAAGGATTTATAGATTTCAAGAGGGAGTAATGCGTTTTACCAAAATTTCTTTTGTCTCTATTATATTGAACTACCTTTTGTTTTAGACCAACTAAAACAGGAAACCCTCTTGTAAAAGGATCATTATCTTTAAACAACAAGATAGCGTTTAAAGCTTTTCTTGATAGCATTTTGAAGTCTCCGCTATCCTCCAATATTTTATCTTTATTGAACAAATTTATTATTTTATATGCGGATTTTGTTAAAAATTTTTTTAAAATTGATTCACCTTGTCTTGACAAACGCTGAGTATTAATTATATCAAGTTTTTCCTCGGTAATTAGTTTATACATTTGTTCGATTAACTCTGGTGGATCCTGCAAATCACAATCTAAATAAACAATATAATCACCATTAGATTTTGATAAACCATAAATAAGCGATCTGCCATTTCCAATATTTTTTGATGTCCTTATAATTTTAATTTGCTTATTATTATTTCTTTCACTTTGTAATATTTTACTGGATCCATCTGTTGAATAATCATCAACAAAAATTATTTCGTAACTTTGATTTATTTTGTCAAGAACTTTTTTTAATCTTGATATTAATTCTTCAAGACAATCCTCTTCATTTCTAAATGTTATTACGATTGAGATCATTAAATTTTATTAATTATTTTTACAATTTCTTTTATTTTATTTTTGCTCAAATCAGGGTAGTTTCCAATATAGTAGCCATAAAAATGAACTATTTCTACATTACTAAAGTTTTTAAAATTAATATTTTTGAAAATTTTTTTTAAATACGGTTGCCTTAATTGATTTCCACCTCCTGCGTTTCCTCTTCTAAATTCAATTTTATTTTTCTTCATTAAATTTTCAAATCTATCTCTTTTTGAAATCGATTTATCTTTTAAAATAATTGGAAAAGCATAATTTGAAATTCCTGAAAGATTAAAATTTTTGTAAAATTTTTTTTCGTTAATTAAACTTAGAAAATAAATTAAGTTTTGATTTCTTTTATTAATATTTTTATCCAATCTTTTTAACTGATTTATACCTATTATTGCTCCAATTTCGTTATTCCTAAAATTAAAACCAGGATTCAAAAATATAAAACTTTTGTTTAAATCCTTGAATTTTCTGTGTTGATTTTTAATATTATTAAATTTACTCTCTCTTAACATTCCATGACCCCTGAACCTGATACAAAAATCGTAAATATCTTTATTATTTGTACAAATCATGCCACCCTCGATTGTGCTTAAATGGTGCGCATAATAGAATGAAAAATTTGATATAGATCCGAATGTTCCTAATTTTTTATTTTTGTATTTGGCTCCATGAGACTCACACACATCCTCTATAATTTCTATATTTTTCTTTTTGCAATATTTAATTAATTCAGAAGATATTCCACAGAAACCTTGAGCATGTGTAATAAAAATTGCTTTGGTATTTTTATTTATTGATTTAATTACCTTATTGTTATCAAGTGAAAGTGTCTCTAAAGATATATCAACAAACTTTGGCTTAAAACCATTATTTATCACAGCCATTATATCCGATGGCCATGTTAACGGTGGAACAATAATCTCACCTCCTTTTGGATATTTGCTTTTTAGATATGCAAAAGTAATAAAATTTGCTGATGATCCTGAATTAATATAAACAGAATATTTAGCACCAAGCCATTTTGACCATTTTTTTTCAAATTCTTCGACTTTTTTGTTTTGAGTCAGAATAATATTTTTTTTTAATGCGTTGATAACTTTTGATAAATCGTCTTTTGTAATATTATTTGACATCAAAGGGTGAAAAAAATTGCTTTTCATTTATTTAATATTATCTGACTTCCTTCATTTTCAAATTTAAATTTTAAAAATGTTAATTTTTTAAACTTTTTTTTAAGTTTTATTTGAGCTGACTTGCTTGCATAAAACATAAGAAAACCTCCTCCACCTGCTCCAAGTATTTTTCCTCCTAATGATCCACATTTTTTAGCCTCAGAATATAATTCATCAATATGTGGATTGGAGACACCTTTGGACAATTTTTTTTTTAAAAACCAATATTCATCAAGTAAATTACCAAAATCATCTAATTGACCATTTTTTAGTATTTTTTCACATTTATCTACGTATGTTTTGATTTTATGATAATATTCTAATTTATTATTTATATTTTTAATTTTTTTTTTTTCAATATTGTTTGCAATTCTCGTTTTACCAGTAAATATTAAGACTAATTTATCTTCTAGTTTATTTATTTTTTCTTTAGTTAATATATTTTTTTTTACAGTAATATTTTTTTTGTTAAAATTAATTATGTTAAATCCCCCGTAAGCACTCCAAACTTGATCTTGACTTCCAACCTCTTCCTTTAAAATTTTCTGTTCTAAGTATATGCCTTGCTCTGCAAGTTGTCTTTTACTTTTTCTTTTATTTAAATAAAAATTTAGACAATTTAATAATCCAATTGTAAATGATGAGCTTGAACCAATACCAGAACGACTTGGTAAATCTCCATCATAATGAATTTCCATGCCATTGTTGACTTTATAATGTTCAAATATAGCTTTTAATGCTGGATGAGATGTTTTACTTATAGAATTTAAATTTTCAATTTTAGACCAAACGAATCTATATTTATGTTTAAAAAAAGGTGGTAAGTTTCTGATAGAAATATAACAATACTTATCAATAGATCCTCCAATTACTTTGCCTCCAAATTTATTGTAATAATCAGGAAAATCAGTGCCACCTCCAAAAAAAGATATTCTGAAAGGTGTCTTTGATATAATCATTATTAATATTTCTATTTTAGTTATTAATTATTAATGCTTTTATAATCTTTTAATATTGTATCTATCATGAAGTTTGCAATTTTTTTATAATTATAATGCTTTTTTATCGTTTTATATCCTGCTAAAGACAGCCTCTTGCCTAATTTATTGTTTAGCAAGACTTTTTCTAATTCATTAACAATTGATTTGGGATCGTTTGCAAACAGAATATTTTTATTGTAGATAAATTCTTTGTTATTTAATACATTTGACTTATATGTAACTACAGGAACTCCTGCTTGCATGCAATTCAAAATCCTTATTCGAGTTCCAAGAGGGGTTGGATTTGTAACAAGTATGCAATTTGCAATTTTGTAATACTTATTAATATCTTGAACCCACCCAGTAAATTTAATCCAATCATATTTAAGAAGATATTTAACCGATGTAGGTGGATCAAATTTTCCAATTATATAAAGTTTAAAATTAATTTTTTTCCTTAGCTTTAATAAATAAGGCATAATGTTTTCTGATAGGTCATATAAACCCTCTTTAGTGAAAGTCGCTTTTAAGTTTCCAACCATTATAATCACCTTTTTCTTCTTTGTATAAGGGAAGTATTTTTGATTTTGATTTTTTGTGAAATTTTTTAATGTAATTAATTTTTTTCCTTTTAAAATTTTTTTATAATAATTAAAACTATCAGGTGAAGCTAAAAAGCCAATTCTAGTGTTTTTAAAGACTTTCTTATAAGTTTTATGAATATTTTTATAATAAATTAAAGAATTAAGCATAAGAAAAAAATTTTGAAATCTGAAATCTTTTTTATATATTTCAAATCTTAGTTTCTCAACTTCATGAGGTGGCATATTTATATAATTATATGTTGGGATATATTTTAATCCATAATTTGATGAACAAGGTATGTTCAACATATTGATTATTAAATCTGGATTATATTTATAAATTAAACTTTCTATTTTTTTTCTTGTGATATGATCTGTAAAAAAATTATCAGGGTTTCTAGAAAATAATCTAGAACAATTTTTAATTATTTTTTGTAATAATGAAGTATTTTTTTCTTGAATAATTTTATATTCATAATTTTTTATACTTTTGAATAATTTATCCTTTGAAGATGATGATGCAAATATTTTAGTATAATTTTGAATAAAAAGTTTAGTTGAAATATTTCTTTTTTTTAATTCTTCAATTAAAATAATTGCTTCCTTTGTAGTACCTTCAGAAAATAAATTTGGAATTCCATGTGTTACTATTCCAATTTTCATGATTTAAGTTTTTTTAAAACTTTAATATCATTTAAATTATCTATGTCCAAACTTTCTTCTTTGCTCACGTCAAAATACATAATTTTTTTTCCAGAAATAGATTCAATTTTTGATTTATAATTAATTTTAAAATATTCATAAGTTCCTGTTTGATCATAAGTCTTGGGAAGAAGTTGTCTTGGCGCATTGTAACTTTCATTTATACTTGAAAATAAAATAACTGGTTTAATATATTTGCCTTTTTTAACCCACGTTTTATATGGTGTTTTTCTACTCGGAAAAATTGATTTCATTGAGTCAGCAAGTTTATTATTTTTAAATTTACTGAAAGAAGTGTTAAGGCTACTTAGTTTTCTTATTGGATTTGTTGGCCTCAAGATTAATCCATAATTAAAGTAAATTTTTTTCTTTTTATATATTTTTAATGTATGATTAACAAACTCTAAATCTCTTGAAAGATCTCCCGAAAATTTTCCAGGTCTTAATGGTAAAGCATTAATGTTGTATTTTTTTGCAATTTTTTGAATTTTAATTGAGTCTGTTGTGCAATGGATTATTTTAGATTTTTCTTTTATTTGCTTAGCATTTATAAAAGTATATTCTATTAGCACGTTCTTATTTATTTTTATAATATTTTTGTTTTTAATTGATTTGCTTTTAGCTCTAGCGGGTATTACAACTAATAAATTTTTTTGCATCTTTATATAAAATTATTTTTATAATAGTAATATTAATGTATAGATAAATATTTGAAATGAAAAAACTCCGGTTCATATTCGAAATGGCTAACAATCACATGGGCGACATAAACCATGGACTTAAAATCATTGACGAACTTAAAAAAATAACTGAAAACTATAAAGATTTTAATTTTGCAGTTAAATTGCAATATCGAGATGATAGTTTTTTTCATCCAGATCATATAGACAGAAAAGATCACAAACTAATTAAAAGATTTACAGAAACAAGACTTGGAGATATTAATTTTAGAAAGTTAGTATCACACATTAAAGAAAATGAATTTCAGTCAATTTGTACACCATGGGATGAAATTGCAGTAGATTATATTGTGGATATAGGTATTGAAGTGATAAAAGTTGCAAGTTGTTCTTTTAACGATTGGGATTTGTTAGAAAGAATTTCAAAATATGATAAAGACATAATTGCTTCTACCGCGGGTGCAACAAAACTTGATATAGACAAGGTATACTCTTTTTTTAAAAATCAAAAAAAATTTATTACATTCATGTATTGTGTTGGTGAATATCCTACAATTAATGAAAATCTTCACTTAGATCAAATCGATTTTATGAAAAAAAATTATCCAGATTTTGAGATAGGTTATTCGACTCATGAGGAACCTGATAATTTCGAGAATATACAAATTGCGATTGCAAAAGGTGCTACCGTTTTTGAAAAACATGTTGGCTTGTCTAATGATAAATATGATTTAAATAAGTATTCAGCAAGTCCAGTAGAGGTTAATAACTGGTTGGAAGCCGCGAAAAGAGCAAAAATAGCATGTGGAGGTTTTACTAACGTAAGGAAAGGTTTTACACAAAAAGAACAAGATGATTTAAGAATATTATACAGAGGCGCATATGCATCTCAAGATCTTAAAGAAAATAGTGAATTAAAAAAAAAATATTTTCTAGCGATGCCAAATATTGAAGGTCAACTTGTTGCAAAAGAATTGGGTAAATTTGCAAATTATAAATTAAAAAAAAACATAAAAAAAAATCAGCCAATAATGCTTAATGATTTAGATCTTGAATACAAAATTGGAAATATAATGGAAAAAAAGTTTTATATAAAAGATAAAATACGAGAAATGATAAATACTTCAAATATTGTGCTACCAAAAAAAATGAGGGTTGAAATAAGTCATCATTATGGAATAGATAATTTTTTTGAAAAAGGAGCTGTGCTATTTCACATAATAAATAAGGAATATAGTAAAATTGTTGTTATGATGTTTCCAAATCAAGAATATCCATCTCATTCGCATTTAAAAAAAAATGAAACATATTTTATATTAAGTGGAGACTTAATAGTTGATGTTAATGGAGAAATTAAAGAATTAATACCTGGTGATACTCTTACTATTGAGAAAAATAACATTCATTCCTTTAAAACAAAAAAAGGTGTTATATTTGAAGAAATAGCTACTAAATATATTAAGGGAGACTCTATATATTCTGATGGAGACATACCTACAGACGGTAGAAAAACTATTATAAATTTAGATTAAAATGAAAAATTTTTCTAAAGAAAAAAAAAATTGTCATTTAGTAAACTTAAATTTAAGCAAATCTGATTTACAATTTCAAACATTTGGTAACGTCAGTCAAAGAATAAATGAATATTTATATGTTATCAAACCAAGTGGTGTAAATCTAAATAAAACAAACTGGAAAGATTATCCAATTATAAATATAAAAAATAATCATGTTATGAATGGTGCATTAAAGCCATCTAGTGACACCCCTACTCATACAGAAATTTATAGAATGAGCAAAGATATCGGTGGTATAACGCACGCACACTCAAAATATGTAACAATATGGGCGCAAGCAAACAAGAAAATACCAAATTTAGGTACTACACATAGTGATTACTGGAAAG
The DNA here is from genome assembly GCA_902542235.1 of uncultured Pelagibacteraceae bacterium. Lineage (GTDB taxonomy): Bacteria > Pseudomonadota > Alphaproteobacteria > Pelagibacterales > Pelagibacteraceae > Pelagibacter. The sequence goes on along the minus strand of CACBTT010000013.1, from coordinate 3,879 downwards.
AGGATATTTTAATAACTAAACCTCTTAAAAAAAAAGAGATAAATACTAATTATGAAAAAAATACTGGTGTTGCAATAAAGAAAGTTTTTAGTTCCAAAAAAAAATTAAAAGAAAATCCTGGTGTTCTAGTAGCAAGTCACGGAGGTTTTTGTTGGGGTAAAAATGCAGAGGAATCGTATTTAAATTTTCAAAGATTAGAATTTATTGCAGAATTAGCCTTCAAAGCTTTACAAATTAATAAAAAAATTAAAGTTAGTGAGACTTTAAAGAATAAGCATTTTTTTAGGAAACATGGGATCAAAGCATATTATGGGCAATAATATACAACTAGATAAATTTTATAATGACTATATTAGTAAATTGTCAGAAAAACTGATTGATATAAATATTGGTAATTTAGATAAGATAATCGATCTTTTAATTAAAAAAATTAAAAACAACAAACAAATTTTTATTTGTGGCAATGGTGGATCAGCCGCAATAGCAAATCATTATATTTGTGACTACTTAAAGCTTTTAAGATATAATACAAAACTTAAACCAAAAATAATTAGTTTAGCTGACAACATTGAAACAATAACTGCCATATCAAACGATATTAGTTACTCGGAAGTATTTAAATATCAAGCTGAAAGTTTATGTAATAAAAGTGATCTCATTATAATTATAAGTTCATCAGGAAACTCTCTAAATGTTTTAAATTTAGCTAAGTGGGCAAAAAAAAATAAAATTGATGTTGTAAGTTTTACAGGTTTTGATGGAGGAAAGTTGAAAAAAATAAGTAAAATTAATATTAATATTTATGAAAAAAATTATGGAAGAATTGAAGACTCTCATCATATACTTATGCATATAATGATGCATTTTATTTCTTTGAAATATAAAAATGTAAAAAAAATTAGATTATAAAAATTTTTATGGAAAAAAATTTTTATTCTTTCACTTTAAATACAATTAAAAATCATAGCTTGGCTTTAAATATTGCAAAATTAGAAACTACAGTAAAATATAGAAGAACATTAATTGGAAATTTTTGGATCGTTTTAACTTATCTCATAACTGTTTCTATAATTTCTGTAATATGGTCAATAGTAATGAACGTTCCTTATCTAGATTATTTTGCAAAAGTTTTTTTAGGATTTACTTCATTTTACTTAATTTTATCATTTACAGCTCAAGCAACTGATATTTTATTTTTACAGTATAAAGGGTTGCTTCTAAGCCTGGGCATCAAATTAAATAATGTTTTAAGCATATATTTGTTAACTAAATTTTTAGAGTTTTTACAATTTATACCTATGTATATAATTATTATTTTTTTGGCAGGTGTAGAAATAACTTTAACAAATTTATTATTCATACCTGGATTAATATTAGTCTTTCTCAATGGTTATTGGATAACCTTCATTATCTCGATTTCATGTGCAAGATTTAGAGATCTTGGAATGTTAATAACTGCAATTATGTCAGCTTCTATTTTGCTAACACCAATTCTATGGGATAAAGATCAACTTGGGAAATATGAAAACTTGGTTTACCTAAACCCTTTTACTTGCATGATAGAAAGTATTAGAGATCCATTACTAGGAATTGATGTTAATCCATTTATTTATCTTCAATTAATATTATTTTTAGTTGTTGGTTTTATAATTTCGGATTTAATATATAGGTATTCTAGAAAAAAAATAAATTTTTGGATTTAATAATGAGTGTTAACATTAGTTTAAAAAATATTTCTTTAAAGTACCCCATATACAATACATATAAAAGCTTTAGATCTTTAATAACAGGAAAATACAAAAAGAAAATAAACATAATTAAAGCTTTAAAAAATATTAATTTAAATATTTACAAAGGTGAAAAAGTTGCGCTACTTGGAAGGAATGGGAGTGGGAAAACTACTCTTCTAAAAACTATTGGTGGTATTTATAATCCTTCAGAAGGGGAATTAATTGTTAACAAAAAATATTCAACTCTTTTTGACATCGATATGGGAATGAATAATGAAGCAACGGGATTAGAAAATATATACCTTATGGGTTATTTAAGAGGATTAAATTCAAAACAAATTGATGAGAAATTAAGTAAGATAGTAGAATTTTCAGAATTAGAAAATTTTATAAATATTCCAATTACAGCATATTCATCAGGTATGATTGTAAGACTTGCAACAGCTATTGCTATTGAAATTAATACGGATATTTTGCTTATTGACGAATTTTTTGGAGCAGGTGATCAAAAATTTAAGGATAAAACAGTTAACGTTTTAATAAATAAAATAAATGAAATTGAAACATTAGTTTTTGCCACTCATGATTTAAAATTAGCTAAATCGATTTGCAATAGATTTGTAACACTAGAAGATGGTCAAATAATTGATGACACGAAAAATATTAGCGGATTCTAATTTGTTAATTTTTTCTGTCTAAATAACACCCAATAAATTAAATATATTGAAGTAAAAGATAAAAAAATTTTTAAGATATTATTAGAAAATTTATCAAGTTTTAAAAATAAATCATTTTCAAATAAAAAATTAATTTCATCTGGATTATCATCAACAATAATTCCCATTGAAATACCATTCGCTGGAGAAATTTTGTACTCTTTGTTTTCAGAAAAGGCTTTCCAATGCTTATTGAAATTATCATTAAATAATAAAATACAAGTATTTACGCACATATTTTTTGTTTTTACAGTAATTTTATTAAATGAATCTTTATGAGAGTAAGTTAGTTGCTTAGATTTACTTTGATATAAATTGTTATTTTTTTGTATATTAATATTTTCTATAACTACAAAAGAGTTAATATTAAAATCTAAATTTGATAAAATCTTTCCAGCTTCTAACTCATCTTTTACTACTAAGTAGTTTTCATATTTCATAAATCTAGATAAAGGTGTATTTAAATTTTCCGTATTCTTTAATTTGGAATTTTTTGATAAGTCATACTTTACCCCAAATAAATTCAATAATCTTTCATCATCATAATTAGCAGCTATGCCGAAATTGTTTCTAGCAAAATTTGATGGATTTGATGATAATCCATAAAGTGAGTTTTTGTTATTTACATAACTTATCATGAAATTCTCAAATTTTTTAGACATTTGACTATTTACTCCTCCGTAAGAAGGTATGCCATAAATATAAGGGAAATTTGATATCAACTCTCCTTCCCAATTGCTGTTATTTAAATTAGATACTGGAATTGATTTATTTACAAAATTATATCTAAAATCAAAATCTTTTTTCAATCCTAATTCTTTCTTCGATTTTTCAAATTTATTGAAGTCAAAACTTACATAGGGTTTGGATATCCAAAAAATTTTATTTAAAAAAGCTGGAAAACTATCAATTATAAAAATTATAAAGAATATTAGAAAAATTTTGTTACTTTCAACATTAGAATGTATTTTATTATTTATAAAACTTAAAATATAAAACACTTTTAATATTCCAAAAATAATTAATAACAACCATTCAAATTGCCAAAAAATTATATTAGAAAATCCATTTCTTATTCTATAATAATTAAAGTCTGGGTAATCTTCAGCATTAGTGTAAAATACCGGAATTTTGTCAATTAAAAAATATTTAAAAATAAATAAAATTAAAACAATAATATATTAATCGAAAACTATTTTTTTCAATTAAATGAAATTTTTTTGAATCATAAATCCAAAAAAATATAAAAAGAACCAAAAATGAAGATAAACAAAACCTTCCGATTGGTGTGAGAAAATACATTAAGATCAACGTAAATATTAATATAAATACATTAATAACTTTTAAAGACTCTGCAAAAGTGAAAATATTAAATTTTTTTTTATGTAAAAGATAAAAATACAAAAAAAATAGTATAAAAGCCAAAAAGATAC
>CACBTT010000012.1 GCA_902542235.1 uncultured Pelagibacteraceae bacterium | reverse complement strand
GAGTTGTATCAGGCGGTTTTCCATCTGTCGTAGCAAAATTTAAAGAATTAAAATTAAAAAATGAAAATGTTATCAAGCTTCATGCGGGTGATGCTATTACAGGGACATTATATTACACTCTTTTCAAGGGCAAAGCAGATGCAGAAATGATGAATCAAATTTGTTTTGATGCTTTCGCTATAGGAAATCATGAATTTGATGATGGTGATAAGAGTTTAGTTGAGTTTTTAGATTATCTTCATACTGATAAGTGTAAGACTCCAGTTTTGTCAGCAAACATTAAAGCAAAAATAAACTCACCTTTGTCAAAAAAAATTAAACCTTACACTATAATCAATAAAGGAAATCAAAAAATTGGAGTAATTGGAATTGTGATCTCAAAAAAAACGAGAGAGTCATCAAATCCAGACGACACAACTTTATTTTTAGATGAAATTAATTCAGCACAAGAAAATATAAATAAGCTTAAACAACAAGGAATCAATAAGATAATTCTTTTAACTCATTATGGATATAAAAATGAGATTAACATGGCTAAACTTCTCACAGATGTTGATGTTATAGTTGGAGGTGATTCTCATAGTCTAACTGGAGATTTCGATAATGTAGGACTAAATTCTAATGGGGCCTACCCAACTGTAGTCAAAAATAAAAATGAGGAAGATGTTTGTATAGTTACAGCATGGGAATATTCTCAAATTGTTGGAGAACTTAATATCGAGTTTAATAACGATGGCACCATCAAGTCATGTGATGGAATACCACATATAATGTTAGATGATTCCTTTAAGAGAAAAGATTCAAATGGAAAAAGAGTTGAGATAGATGGTAATTATAGAGAAGCCGTATACAAGGCTATCGAAGTTAATCCAAATATTTCAATCGTAGAGGCTGACGCACAAGCATCAAAAATATTAGAAAAATACAAAAATGAAGTTAAAGAAAAAAGCAGTGAAGTAATTGGCAGAGTAACTGATGATTTATGTCTTGAAAGAATTCCTGGACAAGGAAAGTCAAAACTTTGTGATGTATCAAAAACTGAAAAAAATGGATCCGATATTTCGAATATTGTAGCACACGCCTTCAGAGAAATGTCCAAATTAAGTGATATTGCAATTCAAAATGGTGGTGGAACAAGAATAGATATAAAAGAAGGCAATATTACAATTGGGGACGCGTATACTTTATTACCTTTCAGTAATACTATTGTAGAATTGAAAATGAGTGGAGAAGAAATTAAAAATGTTTTGGAAGACTCAATTGATTATGCTTTAACTCCAGATGGTTCTACAGGAGCCTATCCATATGCTGCTGGATTGAGATGGGATGTTCAAGCAAGCAATAGTAAAGGAAATAGAGTGATAAATTTAGAGTTTAAGGGTAGAACAGACAAGAGTTGGGTAAAGATAAATCCAAGTAAGACTTATACAGTAGCAACAAATAACTATATTGCAGCTGGTAAAGATGGATATAAAACTTTTGGAATTATATCTAAGCAAGGAAGAGTAGTAAATACATATCTCGGCTATGCTCAATCTTTTGTAGATTATGTCAAAAAGATAAAAACTTTATCAAAACTTCCCTTGTCAGAATACTCAACTCAATCTTTCACTAAATAATTTAAATTTCATATCCTTCCAGCTTGTATTAGTTTTTACTTTTAGAAAAAAAAATTTAGGTATAGACTTAAATTGTGAAAAAATTTCTTGTTGCAATTGACCAAGGCACAACATCAACTAGAGCAATTCTCTTTGATTTAGATGGTAATATAAAATTTACATCCCAGTTTGAATTTAATCAATATTTTCCAAAAAATGGATGGGTGGAGCATAATCCAAACGAAATTTGGCTTACAACTCTAAAAGCGTTGAAAAAAGTAATAAAAAAAGCATCACTATTAAGAGGAAAAATATTAAGTATAGGAATAACTAACCAGAGAGAGACAACTATTCTTTGGAATAAGAAAACAGGAAAACCAGTCTACAACGCAATTGTTTGGCAAGATAGAAGAACCCAAGACTATTGTGAAGAGTTAAAGAAAATAAATTATGAAAAAATTTTTAGAAAAAAAACTGGATTATTTATTGACCCATATTTTTCTGCAACTAAAATTAAATGGATACTAGAAAACGTAAAAAATGTTAAGAAACTTTTAAAATCAAATAATTTATTATTTGGTACTGTTGATACTTTCCTTATTTGGAAACTTACTAATGGGCAACATCATTTAACAGAAGCAACTAATGCTTGTAGGACCATGTTATTTAACATTAATAATAATAAATGGGATAAAGAAATCTTAAAAAAACTTAAAATTTCTGAAAATATTTTGCCAAAAGTTAAAAATTCAGCTGATAATTTTGGTTTAACAAGTAAGAGAATTGTCGGCAGTGAAATACCAATATCAGCAGTTCTAGGAGACCAACAAGCAGCTGCAGTAGGACAGTCATGCTTTGGAAGAGGTTCAGTAAAAAGCACATATGGAACTGGTGCCTTTGTCATAATGAATACTGGTTCAAAAAAAATTTATTCTAAAAATAAATTATTAACAACAATATGTTACAGATTGAATGGAAAAAATACTTATGCTCTTGAAGGATCTATTTTTATTGCAGGTGCAGGTGTACAATGGTTAAGAGATAAATTAAAATTTATTAATAATGCTTTTGATACGGAAACAATTGCTCAATCAAAAAAAAATAATGAGGGTGTATACGTTGTGCCTGCCTTCAGTGGAATGGGAGCACCTTATTGGAGGCCTGATGCAAGAGGGGTAATAACAGGTTTAACAAGAAATAGTGATTGGAAAACCTTAGTTAGAGCAGTATTAGAGTCAGTTGCCTATCAAAGTAATGATTTATTTAATGCAATGAAAAAAGATGGTTTAAAACCAACTAAACTTAAGATTGATGGAGGCATGGTAAAAAACAACTGGTTTTCGCAATTTTTATCTGACATCATAAATATAAATACAGAAAGACCAAAGGTATTAGAAACAACTGGTTTAGGAGTAGCTTTACTAGCTGGATATCAAATTGGATTATTTAAATCATTATATCAAATCAAGAGGAAATGGAAAAAAGATAAAATTTTTAAGCCTAAAATAAACCGAAAAGTTAGGAACGATTTAATAAATGGTTGGAAATTATCAGTTCAGAAAGCTCTATTATAAAAAATACAGATAAAAATTTAATTGTCGTTTATGAAATATATAAATTTTATTCTTTTATTTTTGCTAAGTATTTTTAATTCAAATTATTCACAGGCTAATGATTTAGTAATAAGCGAACTGCAGAAGGGCGGGAAAATTGTATTTATAAGACATTCACTTGCACCTGGAAATGGAGATCCTAACAATATTGATTTAACAAAATGTGATACTCAAAGAAATTTAAATCAAGAGGGCATAGAGCAATCAAAAAAAATTGGAAAATTATTTAAGGAAAATAATATTCAAATCGACAAAGTATTATCTAGTGAGTGGTGTAGATGCAAAGATACTGCTAGATTTGCCTTTAATAATTATGAAACCTTCAAAGGTTTAAACTCTTTTTATCAAGAAAAGTTTTATAAATATAAAGATGAACAAATTAAGAGTTTAAAAAAATATATATCTAACTGGAATAGTGAGAAAAATCTTATTTTAGTAACACATTTTGTAGTTATTTCAGAAATGTTAAATTTTGGTACTTCATCTGGTGAAATTGTTGTTATAGATAAAGATTATAAATTTATAGGAAGTATTGAAACCATGTAGTAATTATACATGATTATATATTGAATTATGAAAGTTGGATTTATAGGTGTTGGATGGATGGGATTTGGTATCGCAAATAACATCCTTAAAAATAATCATGAATTATTTGTAATTGCTAACAAAAACAGAAAGCCAATTGATAGAATAGTTAAAGAGGGTGCAAAAGAAGTTAAATCCTATGATGAACTTTGTAAAAGTGAATTAGATGCTTTGTTTTTGTGTGTAACGAATTCTCCTATTGCTCATGAAATTGGAAAAAAAATAGTTTCATTACTGACTGATAAAACAATTGTCATTGATATTACTACTCATAACCAAAATGGATCTATTGAAATGGAGCAAATATTAAATGCAAATAATATTCCTTATTTAGAATGCCCTGTAATGGGAGGTCCTGTCCAAGCAGAAGAGGGAATACTAGGTGGAATAGTTGGTGGATCTGAGGAAAATTTAAAAAGATCAGAAGAACTTTTAAAATGTTTTTGTAAAAATTATTATCATTTTGGTGTGATTGGAAATGGCGCAAAAACAAAATTATTGAATAATTTTCTATCTTTAGGAACTGCCACTTATGTAATTGAGTTGATAAAAGCTGCAAAAAAATTAGATATTGATTTAGATAAACTTTATAAGGTAGCTCAATTAGGATCAGGTAATTCTAATGCTTTAAAAAGGATTTTTGATAAGGTTTTAGAGGATGATTACACAGGTTTTAAGTTTACAGCGACTAATACACTAAAAGATTTAACTTATATAACTGAATTATTAAAAGGTATGGATAATGCCGAAAAATTATCAGATCTATCGAAATCATTCTATAAAAAAGCAGTTGATGATGGTGATGGTGAACTTTTTATAAGTGAACTAATAAAAAAGAATTAATCTTTTTTTTCTTCTTTTTCTTTTTCAGCGAAGAATAAAGCAATTGCAAATAAAGTTGTCCATCCAATTCCTAATAAAGCTTTTGGACTTGTTTCAGCACTCCATATATCTAAAAAGATTGCACCTAAAGCAAGACCGATGAGATAAATAACAATTGCAATATTTGTTTTGCTCATATCAATTAAGCTAATGTTTTACACTATTATTCTAATTGGACAATTATAAACAATCATATATAAAGCACCAATAATTTGGGCGAGTGGCGGAATTGGTAGACGCGTTGGTCTTAGGAACCAATAGTGCAAACTGTGAAGGTTCGAGTCCTTTCTCGCCTACCATATTTTATGAAAGTAACAGTAGAAAATAAAAAAGGTTTAGAAAAAGATATAAAAGTCTTTATTGATAAAAAGACTATATCTGGATATCTCGATGAAAAATACGAAGAGATAAAAAAAGATGTCGTATTAAAAGGATTTAGACCAGGAAAAGTTCCAACAGAAATTTTAAAAAGACAATTTGGAAAAGCTGTATACGGAGAAGTAATTGATAAAGTATTAAAAGATACAACAACTAAAGCTTTAGAAGATAATAAAATTAAACCAGCGGGTCAGCCCAAGATTGATTTAAAGTCATTTGGTGAAGGAAAAGATCTAGAGTACACAATTTCTGTAACAGAATTACCAAATGTTGAAGTCGGATCATTAAAAGATCTTAAAGTAGATGAGTATGTCGTTAAAATTGATCCAAAAGAAACAGATAAAAGAATCGATCAAATAGCTAAAACTCAGAAAAATTTTAAAGATGCTGAGGAAAATTATGCGGCTAAAGTGGGTGATCTAGTTATTTTTGATTATAAAGCAACAGTTGATGGTAAAGATTTTAAAGGTAATGAAGGAAAAAATACTCAACTAGAGCTTGGAAAAGATTTATTTATTAAAGGATTTGATAAGCAATTAGAAGGTGTCAAAAATAAACAAGATAAAAAAGTAGAAGTTAAACTACCAGAAAACTTTCCAGAAAAAGAAGTGGCTAATAAATCTGCAGTGTTTAATTGTAAAATTACAGCAGTAAAAAAACCAGAAGAAACAAAAATTGATGATAACTTTGCAAAAAACTTAGGAGCAAAAGACTTAAATAATTTAAAAGAATTAATATCTAAACAAATCAATGATGAATTTAAGAATTCATTAGAAATGATTTCAAAAAAACAAATTTTAGAACAAATTGAAAAACAAAAGCTTGACCAGTTACCAGCTAACCTTATTGAACAAGAGGTAAATATATTAGCCCAAGGCATGAAGGAAGAAGAAAAGAAAAAAAATATGAAATACTTTGAGGAACAAGCCAAAAAAAGAATTAAAACTGGTTTAATTTTAAATGCATTTGGTGAAAAAAATAAAATCAAAGTTTCTCAAGAAGAGTTAAATGCAGAAATACAAAAACAATTTAGAATGATGCCTGGACAAGAAAAGATGGTCAAAGAGTATTATGAGAAAAACCCGGGAGCAATAGAGAGTTTAAGAGGTTCTGTATATGAAGAAAAGATAATTGCTGAACTTAAAAAAATTGCGAAAGTAAATAAAAAAGAAATTAGCAAAGAAGAAGCTGAAAAAATCTTAAAAGAAGAGAATGAAAAAAATCTAAAAGAACAAGAGAAATTAGCAAAACTATCTGAAGGTTCAGATGACAAAGTAAAAGAGAAAAAAGAAGTTAAGTCTGAAGATAAAAAAGAAAAGAAAACAGCTAAACCAAATAAAGCTCCAAAAAAAGTAGCTAAAAAAACTAAATCAACAAAAAAAGTTAGCAAAAAGTAATCACAAGTTGTATAAGTAAATCGAATCACTTATGACAACAAAAATTCCAGAACATCTAAGCACTTTGATCCCAATGGTTGTTGAGCAATCAAGCCGCGGTGAAAGAGCTTATGATATTTATTCAAGATTATTAAAAGAGAGAATTGTTTTCGTAGTTGGACCAATAAATGATGCAGTTGCATCTTTGGTGACTGCTCAATTATTATTTTTAGAGTCTGAAGATCCTAAAAAAGAAATTTCTTTGTACATTAACAGCCCAGGTGGCTTGGTTACAGCCGGATTGGGAATTTACGACACGATGCAATATATCAAACCTGAAGTTAGCACATTATGTATTGGTCAAGCTGCAAGCATGGGATCATTTTTGTTAGCTGCTGGATCAAAAGGAAAAAGATTATCATTACCAAATTCAAGAATAATGGTTCATCAACCATCTGCAGGTTTTCAAGGTCAAGCCACAGATATAGAAATTCATGCTAATGAGGTTATGTCTTTAAAAAAAAGATTAAATGAAATTTATTCTAAACATACAGGTAAGTCTGTTGATCAAATTAAAGAAGCTCTGGAGAGAGACAATTTTATGACTCCAGATAACGCTAAAGATTTTGGTTTGATAGATAAAGTAGTAGAAAAAAGAGTTTAAACAACAATATATAGTTTATTCACAACCTATACTTGATTAAGAAGTAATCTTTGTAATAAAGTATTCAAATTGATTCGTTATAAAAAACTATGAGCAACAATAATAAAAATATTCTTTACTGTTCTTTCTGTGGAAAGAGTCAACATGAAGTCAGAAAATTAATTGCAGGACCAACAGTTTTTATATGTGATGAGTGTGTTGAATTATGTATGGACATCATCAAAGAAGAGAGCAAAGATACTTTTGTAAAACATCAAGATGGATTACCATCACCAAAAGAGATCTGTGCAGTTCTAGATGATTATGTAATTGGACAAGATCATGCAAAAAAAGTTTTATCAGTTGCAGTTCATAATCATTACAAAAGATTAAATTACGAAAATAAAACAAGCAAAAATGTAGAACTTTCAAAATCAAATATTTTATTAGTTGGACCAACAGGATGTGGAAAAACATTATTAGCACAAACTTTAGCAAGAATTTTAGATGTGCCTTTCACAATGGCAGATGCAACTACATTAACAGAAGCTGGATATGTTGGTGAAGATGTTGAAAATATTATATTAAAATTATTACAGGCAGCAGATTACAATGTTGAAAAAGCACAAAGAGGAATTGTTTACATTGATGAGGTAGATAAAATCAGCAGGAAATCAGAAAACCCATCAATTACTAGAGATGTTTCGGGTGAAGGAGTTCAACAAGCTTTATTAAAAATAATGGAAGGAACGGTTGCCAGTGTACCTCCTCAAGGTGGAAGAAAACATCCACAACAAGAATTTCTACAAGTAGATACGACTAACATTCTGTTTATATGTGGTGGTGCGTTCGCTGGATTAGATAAAATAATTTCACAAAGAGACAAAGGTTCATCTATTGGTTTTGGTGCCGAGGTTAAAAGTTTAGAAGATAAAAAAGTAGGCGAGTGGATGAAAAATCTTGAGCCTGAAGACTTATTAAAATATGGATTAATACCAGAATTTATCGGAAGATTACCTATAACTGCTACTTTAGATGATCTTGATGAAAAATCTTTAGTTAAAATTTTACTCGAACCAAAAAATTCTTTAATAAAACAATACCAAGAGTTATTTAAATTAGAGGGAGTAAAACTTACTTTTAAAGATCAATCGGTTAAAGACATAGCCAATAAAGCTATATCTAAAAAAACAGGAGCAAGAGGACTTAGATCGATTTTGGAAAATATATTATTAAAAACAATGTTTGATCTACCAAGTCAAGATAATATAGAAGAAGTTATAATTGATTCTGGTGCGGCGAAAGGGGTATCGGCTCCAGTTATTGTTCATTCAAAGAACAAAACTAAAACTGATAAGACTTCTGCAGCATAATTGTAGGTTAATAAACCATAATTTCCTATTGCATTATAAAATATAATATCCATATTTCTGTAATGGATATAAAAGTAACATTACCATTATTGCCATTGAGAGACATAGTTGTATTTCCAAGTATGGTTATCCCTTTATTTGTTGGAAGAGATAAGTCCATAACTGCGTTAAATGAAGTAATGAAGGGTGATAAAAAAATTGTTTTAGTTACTCAAAAAAATTCAGAGGTTGATGACCCAAAAAAAAATGACGTTTTTACTTATGGATGTGAAAGTAACATTTTACAACTATTAAAACTTCCTGATGGAACTGTTAAAGTATTAGTTGAGGGAACTAAAAGAGTAAAAATTGTTGACTTCAAAGATGATGAAAAATTTATCAAATGTTCATTTGAGTACCAAAAGGATGTTATATCAAAAGAAGATGATCTACTTCCTTTAGGCTTAACAGCTATAAAAAGATTAGAAAAATTAACAAGCGTTAATAAAAAAATATCCTCAGAAACAATAAACAATATAAAACAATTAAAAGACCCATCCAAAATTGCTGATAATATAATCTCTCATATCAATGCTAGCATCTCTGAAAAACAACAAATATTTGAAACTTTAGATGTTAAGAAAAGATTAAATAGTGTGATTAAAATCATGGAAAATGAGGCAAGCATTATAGGTGTTGAGAAAAGAATAAGAGGAAGAGTTAAAACTCAAATGGAGAAGACTCAGAGAGAATATTATTTAAATGAGCAATTAAAGGCTATTCAAAAAGAATTAGGTGAAATTGAAGATGGTAAAGACGAGACAACAAGTTTAAAAAAATCGATATTAAAAGCAAAGATGCCAAAAGAAGTCGAAAAGAAATGTATGTCGGAATTAAAAAAATTAAAAAATATGAGTCCAATGTCTGCTGAGGCAACTGTTGTAAGAAACTACCTAGATTGGATGATAGATTTACCTTGGTTTAAAAAAGATAAAGTGGACATTGATTTGAATAAAGCTCTTAAAATCTTAGAAGAAGATCACTTTGGATTAGAAAAAGTTAAAGAGAGAATTATAGAATTTTTAGCTGTTCAAAAAAGAATGGATAAAATTAAAGGTCCTATACTTTGTTTAGTGGGTCCCCCAGGTGTAGGAAAAACATCTTTAGGTAAATCAATAGCTAAAGCTACTAATAGACAATTTGTGAGAATGTCTTTAGGTGGAGTAAGGGATGAAGCAGAAGTAAGAGGTCACAGAAGAACTTACATCGGTTCACTTCCTGGAAAAATTATTCAGATGATGAAAAAAGCTGGTACAAAAAATCCATTATTTTTATTAGATGAAATTGATAAAGTTGGAAACGATTATAGAGGTGATCCATCATCAGCTTTATTAGAGGCTTTGGATCCTGAGCAGAACACAACCTTTAATGATCATTACTTAGAAGTAGATTATGATTTATCAGATGTTATGTTTGTAACAACAGCAAACACATTAAATATTCTCCCTCCACTTTTAGATAGAATGGAAGTCATAAGAATTCCAGGATATACAGAAGATGAGAAAATTAATATTGCTAACAAATATTTGCTTCCTAAACAAATCAAAGATAACGGTGTTAAAGAAGGAGAAATGAAGTTAGCTGATGACACTATTAAAGAAATTATAAGAAGTTATACAAGAGAAAGCGGTGTTAGAAATTTAGAGAGAGAAATATCGAAAGTAACAAGAAAAGTTGTTAAAAAAGTTGTAAACAATGAAGAAAAGAGTGTTGAGGTTAATGAAAAAAATATTCCTGACTTTCTTGGAATTAAGAAATTTAAATTTGGTGAACTAGAAGCAAATGATAAAGTTGGAATAGTAATAGGTTTAGCTTGGACAGAATTTGGTGGAGAAATATTAAAAGTTGAAACAGTTAATATGCCAGGTAAAGGCAGAATGCAAATTACAGGTAAACTAGGCGATGTTATGCAAGAGTCTGTTAAAGCCGCAAAGTCTTATGTTAGATCAAAATGTTTGGAATTTGGTGTAACCCCACCACTATTTGAGAAAAAAGATTTTCATATACATGTTCCAGAGGGTGCAACACCAAAAGATGGTCCTTCAGCAGGTATAGCTATGGTTACATCCATAGTATCTTCAATTACTAAAGTTCCAGTTAAAAAAGAAATAGCAATGACAGGAGAGGTAACAATTACAGGTCAAGTTTTACCTATTGGTGGACTAAAAGAAAAATTATTAGCAGCTCATAGAGCTGGAGTAAAAAAAGTTTTAATTCCTAAAGAGAATGAAAAAGATTTAGTTGATGTACCAAAAAAAGTTAAAGATGATATTGAAATAGTACCTGTAGAAACTGCTGATGAAGTCATTAAAATAGCTTTAACAAAAGAATTGAAGCCTACTGAGTGGTCTGAAGTAGATAAATTAACTGAAACTAAAAAAGACGATAAATCTCAAGCTAGTATTCAGTAATAAACAATTTACATTATAATAACCTTAATGTAATGGTACCATGTTATGGGCGGTTAGCTCAGTTGGTAGAGCATCTCGTTTACACTGCCAACATCAATCTCAAATTAGCTAATAGAATTAATAATTTTCGATAATCAAATTTGTTCTGGTCACATTGGGGTCACTCTTCAAAAATAATCAAGAATCTCGTTACAATTAATTATGAAGTCACAATTTACTCAAATTTTAAGGTTATTATTAACTGTGGTCAGATTCATATTTATCTTTTTCTTTTTGTTTTCTAGTCATTTATTTGCTGCAGAAAAGTATGGAGATATAATTGAAAAATACAATATTGATGGACAAGAATATGTCGTTACTCAAGAAGTAACATACCAAGAACTATGGAAATTAAATCCAGATAAAAAAAACAAAACATCTATAAAAAGGGTATTTAGTTTTGGAAAGTTTGCAGATGAATGCAGCATGATAAATGAAAAACCAATATTCTTTGCTTTTGTAAAAGAGTATTATTTTTCTGGTGGATGGGCAGAGCCAAGACATTTAACAATATTTGATTTAAATGGTATAAAGGTAGGTATAGCTCCTGATTGGGAGTATGCAGAACAACTTTGCGAATTTTATTAATATTATTAAAATGAAAAAAAAAATCTAAACAAATAAATTTATGGAAACTTGGCAAATAATATTAGCAATAATTATAGTTGTTACATCAATTATAATTCCAATTTATTATCTATATAAAAAAAAAAATTAGATCAAAAATTAAGATATGGAAGAGAAGTAACAGAAAAAGAAAAAATAAGAGTTTATTTAGATAATATAAACGAGAAGTTTAGAAAAAAATATAAATGAAAATCAGCAAAAAAGATTTAAGGGGAACGTATCCTAAATGGATAATGGTTGTATGGTTCATAATTTGTTTAACAGGAGCGGTTTTTGTATGGCAATATTCTGCGATAGTTTCGGTTTTACTACTTGTTGCAAGTTGGACTTTTTTATCATACCTTTGGGGTTCAAAAATTTGGGGAAAGCAAAAATAAATGCACAAAACATTAGTAAAAGTAAAAAATAAAAAATTATCTGAACTTGTTGAAAATATAATAAATAAAATGAGCAAAAATGAAATTTTACAATGTGTTCAGTCCGAATCCTCATTACTTGCTCCGCAATTTAGAAATCCTGAATTGGTAATGGATCTTAATAACGCAATGCTAGAATTTTTAGACTCACCTATTTTGGCAGGAAAAAATAAAGGTGAGATATCTGCTACAGTTATAAAAGTAGAAGGAGCATATAAGGCTTTAAAACATATGATAAAAAAAGATGTAAAATTATTAAAACCCTTAGACAAAAAAAGTATGGATGCTCTATTTTATCTTCATGTTTATGATTTAGCATTAATGGCATCTGAAAAAAGGGCAGTCAGAAAAATGCTTGGATAAGAAAAGGTTTTTTCGGATAAAAATAATTTAAAGAGTGAGAAATTTAGCCAAAAAAGTATTTACAGAAAAAGCTTGGGCAAAACTTTCACAAGAGGAAAAAAACCTTGTTATTGTCTCAAAAGCAAAAGCATTAATGATCGTATTTGAAGGAAGTATTAAGATTGGTAATGCAATACAAATTAAAGATAAAATTGTGAAGCAAAATTTGAGAACTAAAAAAATAATTTCAATTTTTGCTTATGGTGTGATTGATGGAATTGCTCAAATATATGATGTTGATGCCACAGAGGCTTACGAATGTTATCAACATTACATGTCAGAGAAAATTGATGAAGATAAAGATTATTTAACTGTATGGAAATTTATTAAAAAAAATCTTGTTATTAAAAATAGATTAAACAAAAAATATGCTAAAATTGTTCAAAAAGGTGTTCAGGCCGCTTCTGATTTTTCAAATAATAAATTAAAAAATCAAGTATTACTCCATTCTATAATTCTTGATAAAAAAATAATTTTATAAGGAAAACTTTAGTTTATATATTTTATAACAAAAAATCTGGTCACACTCTGGTCACAGTAGATGTTAAAAAATTTATTTTATCGCCATTTTTAGAGAGTAATTAATGTTGACCTACACGTTCTAAAAGATATAAAACACGTTACTTTTTGGTTTTGGGCGGTTAGCTCAGTTGGTAGAGCATCTCGTTTACACCGAGGGGGTCAAAGGTTCGAGTCCTTTACTGCCCACCAGAACACGGGGGTGTAGCTCAGTTGGTTAGAGCGATCGCCTGTCACGCGATAGGTCGAGGGTTCGAGTCCCTTCACTCCCGCCATCAAATAAATGAATAAAATAGAGCCTTAAAATGTGACCTATCTGCTCTTTTAGTTGATCTAAAAGGTGCTATATAGACTCATCATGCTTGCGGATTTTTTAAAAGATTATTTACCAATAATTGTGTTTTTACTAGTTGCACTTGTATTAAGTGTAGCATTTGTGGCGGTCAATTATTTAGCATCTCCAAAAAATCCTGATCCAGAAAAATTATCAGCATACGAGTGTGGATTCGAACCTTTTAATGACTCTAGAATGGAATTTGATGTTCGATTTTATCTAGTTGCAATATTATTTATTATTTTTGATTTAGAAATCGCTTTTCTATTCCCTTGGGCAATATCTCTTGGCAAAATTGGAATATTTGGATTTACATCAATGATGATCTTCTTATTTATTCTTACCATTGGGTTTATTTATGAATGGAAAAAAGGAGCATTAGACTGGGAATAAAATGAATTTAGAAGAAAGAAAAAAAGATATTCCAGAAGAATTTAAACAATTAGCACAAGATTTTAGTGATAATGGTTTTATAACAACATCACTAGATAATCTAGTTAACTGGGCTAGAACTGGATCATTACATTGGATGACTTTTGGTCTAGCATGTTGTGCAGTTGAAATGATGCAAACTTCAATGCCAAGATATGATTTAGAAAGATTTGGCGCTGCACCTAGAGCTTCACCTAGACAATCAGATGTTATGATTGTTGCTGGAACACTTACAAACAAAATGGCTCCAGCACTAAGAAAAGTTTATGACCAGATGCCAGAACCAAGATATGTAATTTCCATGGGAAGTTGCGCAAATGGTGGGGGATATTATCATTATTCTTATTCTGTAGTAAGAGGATGTGATCGTATTGTACCAGTTGATGTATATGTTCCCGGGTGTCCTCCTTCTGCTGAAGCACTTTTATATGGGATAATGCAACTTCAAAAGAAAATCAGGAACAAAGGTTCTCTGGAAAGATAAAAAATGCAAAACATCCAGGATTTAGAAAAAATTTTGAATTCAGAACTAAATACTAAAATAAAAAGTTCTTTAATCAAACATAATCAAGTTTACCTAAAAATTGATGAAGCGGACTTAACAGAAGTTATTTTATTCTTAAAAACAAATTCAAAAACTAAATTTAGACAATTGATAGACATTACAGCTGTAGATTTTCCTGAAAATGAAATTAGATTTAAATTAGTTTATCTATTATTAAGTCATGAATTTAATCAAAGAATTATTATAGAGATAGATGTAAAGGAAAAAGAAATTGTTGGTTCAATAACATCTATATTTCCTGCAGCAAATTGGATGGAAAGGGAAGTATTTGACATGTATGGAATTGATTTTAAAGATCACCCGGACTTGAGAAGAATACTTACAGATTATGGTTTTGAAGGACATCCATTAAGAAAAGATTTTCCTTTAACAGGTCATAATGAAGTTAGATACAGTCATGAAACTAAAAAAGTTATTTATGAACCGGTAAAATTAGAGCAAAATTATAGAAACTTTGATTATGAAAGTCCTTGGGAAGGAACCAAGTATATAAAAGAACAAACTAAAGAATAATGGCAAAAGAAACTAAAACTTTGAATCTAAATTTTGGACCTCAACATCCAGCAGCTCATGGAGTTTTGCGATTAATATTACAGTTAGATGGTGAAATCGTTGAAAAAGCAGCTCCACACATTGGTTTATTGCATAGGGGAACAGAAAAATTAATTGAAAATAAAACTTATACTCAAGCTGTTCCGTATTTTGATCGACTAGATTATGTTGCACCAATGAACCAAGAACACGCATTTGCTTTAGCAATTGAAAAAATATTGAAAATTGAAGTTCCAATAAGAGCTCAATACATCAGAGTAATGTTTTGTGAGATTGGAAGAATACTTAGTCATATTTTAAATGTCACAACACAAGCAATGGATGTTGGCGCATTAACTCCAACTTTATGGGGATTTGAAGAGAGAGAAATATTAATGGGTTTTTATGAAAAAGTTTCTGGTTCTAGATTACATGCTAATTATTTTAGAGCTGGAGGAGTACATCAAGATCTGCCAAAAGGATTAGATAAAGAAATCGGAGAATTTTGTGAAAGATTTCCAAAAATAATAAATGATTTAGAATTACTTTTAACTGACAACCGTATATTTAAGCAAAGGAACGTTGATATAGGAGTAGTATCAAAACAAGATGCTCTCGATTACTCTTTTTCTGGTGTTATGTTGAGAGGATCTGGCGTTCCATGGGATTTAAGAAAATCCCAGCCTTACGACTGTTATGAACAATTCGAATTCAAAATTCCAGTAGGAAAAAATGGTGATTGTTACGACAGGTACTTATGCAGAATTGAAGAAATGAAAGAAAGTGTAAATATAATAAATCAATGCTTGGCAAATTTACCTGTAGGACCAATTAAAACTGATGATGGAAAAATCAGTCCACCACCAAAAAAAGAAATAAAACAATCTATGGAAGCATTAATCCATCATTTCAAGTTATATACCGAAGGTTACAGGGTTGATAAAGATGAAATATATACAGCTGTAGAGGCTCCCAAAGGAGAATTTGGTGTTTACTTAATTTCTGATGGTTCAAGCAAACCTTACAAATGCAAAATTAGAGCTCCAGGATTCTCTCATTTGCAAGCGATGGATTACTTAATTAAAGGTCATATGTTAGCTGATGTTCCTGCAGTTTTAGGTTCAATGGATATTGTTTTTGGAGAGGTAGATAGATAATGGCTGTTAAAAAAATATCAAAAGTACAACCTGAAAAATTTGAGTTTAATAAAAAAAACAAAGAAACCGCAGATAGTATTATAAAAAATTATCCTTCTGGAAAACAACAAAGCGCGGTTATGGCTTTATTGTACTTAGCACAAAAACAAAATGATAATTGGATACCTTTAAGTGCAATGAAATACATAGCAAAATATTTAGATATGCCTTACATAAAAGTATATGAAGTAGCTACATTTTATAGCATGTATAATTTAACTCCAGTTGGTAAATATTTCTTTCAAGTATGTACTACAACACCCTGCATGTTAAGAGGTGCATATAATTTAGTAGATGTTTGTAAACGAAAAATTTCTGAGGAAGAAAGTTGTTTATCAGAGGATGGAAAAACTTCTTGGTTAGAAGTAGAATGTTTAGGTGCTTGTGTGAATGCGCCAATGCTTCAATTAAATGAGGATTATTATGAGGATTTAGATCCAACAAAACTTGAGCAAATAATTGATAAAATAAATAATGATGAGGTTCCCCAACCAGGATCTTTTAGGGGCAGATTAAGTTCTGAACCAGAAAATACTAGAAAAACATTAATAGGTAATAAAAATGCTTGAAGATAAAGATAGAATTTTTCAAAATTTATACAATGATTTTGGTGCTGATTTAAAATCTGCAAAACAAAGGGGTGACTGGAAGGATACAAAAGAAATTTGCGGCAAAGGAAGAGAGTGGATAATTAATGAAATTAAAGCATCAGAACTTAGAGGAAGAGGTGGTGCTGGTTTCCCTACAGGATTAAAATGGTCTTTTGCTCCAAAAGAAGTTGGATCAAGACCACATTATTTAGTAATTAATGCAGATGAGTCTGAACCTGGCACATGCAAAGATAGAGATATTCTAAGATTTGAACCTCATAAATTAATAGAAGGCTGCTTAATTGCGTCTTACGCAGTTAATGCACACAAGTGCTATATTTATATAAGAGGAGAATATTTTAATGAAGGACAAAAGCTTCAAACAGCTATTGATGAAGCTTACAAGGACGGTCTCTTAGGAAAAAATTCTGCAGGGACAGATTGGGAATTAGATATATATATTCATTATGGTGCTGGAGCTTATATCTGTGGCGAGGAAACTGCTTTGCTTGAGAGTATTGAAGGAAAAAAAGGTCAACCAAGATTGAAACCTCCATTTCCAGCTTTAATAGGTCTTTATGGTTGCCCGACAATAATAAACAATGTTGAAACAATTTCAGTGGTACCAACTATACTTAGAAGAGGTGGAAGATGGTTTTCATCACTCGGTAGACCAAAAAATACTGGTTCTAAAATATATTGTATTTCAGGAAATGTAAATAATCCCTGCAACGTAGAAGAAGAAATGGGAATTCCATTAAAAGAATTAATTGAAAAACATGCAGGTGGAGTAATAGGTGGATGGGATAATCTAAAAGCAGTTATACCTGGTGGTTCATCAATGCCATTACTTCCAAAAGAAACATGTGAAACAATTAAAATGGACTTTGATGCATGTGTCGAGAATAAAACTGGTTTAGGAACAGCTGGTATTGTGGTTATAAATAAAGATCAAGACATTATTAAGTGTATGGCTAGAATAGCAAGATTTTATAAACACGAGAGCTGTGGTCAATGTACACCATGCAGAGAAGGTTCTGGTTGGATGTGGAGAATGTTAGAGAGAATGGCCAAAGGCGAAGCAACAAGAGATGAAGTAGATATGTTATTAGATGTTACAAAACAAATTGAAGGCCATACAATTTGTGCTTTTGGAGAAGGATCTTCATGGCCTGTGCAAGGATTGATCAGAAATTTTAAAGATGAAATAATTGAAAGAAACAAGTTTGATCCAATTGTGAAAAAACAAAAAGATATACCATACTTAGTTGACCAACATTTATTAGAAAAAGAAAATGCTTAAACTTAAAGTAAATGACATCGATGTAGAGGTAGAAGAAGGCACAACTGTTTTACAAGCATGCGAACAAGCTGGAGTAGAGATACCAAGGTTCTGTTATCACGAAAAATTATCAATAGCTGGAAATTGTAGAATGTGTTTAGTTGAAATGGAAAAATCTCCTAAGCCAATAGCATCTTGTGCTATGCCTGCTGCAGAGGGGATGGTACTTAAAACTAATACAGAAAAAGTGAAAAAAGCGAGAAAAGGTGTAATGGAATTTTTACTCGCAAACCATCCACTAGATTGTCCAGTATGTGATCAAGGCGGGGAATGTGATTTACAAGATCAATCTATGTATTACGGAATTGATAAATCAAGATTTAAAGAAAATAAAAGATATGTACCCGAAAAATATATGGGTCCACTAATTAAAACTCAAATGACAAGATGCATTCATTGTACTAGATGTATTAGATTTGCAACCGAAGTTGCTGGAGTTCCTGAGCTTGGAGCGATTGGTAGAGGTGAGAATATGCAAATTACAACTTATTTAGAAAAGGCAATGGAATCTGAACTCTCAGCTAATGTTATTGATTTATGTCCTGTCGGTGCACTTACATCAAAACCTTATGTCTTTGAAGCTAGGCCATGGGAACTTAAAAAAACAGAAACAATTGATGTGATGGATGCTGTTGGATCAAATATAAGAGTTGATACATACGGATGGGAAGTCAAGAGAGTTCTGCCAAGAATTAATGAAGAAATAAATGAAGAATGGATATCAGATAAAACCAGATATGCATGTGATGGATTAAAAAATCAAAGATTAGATACACCTTATGTAAAGATTAATAATAAATTAAAGCCATCAAGTTGGGACGAAGCTTTTAAAGCTGTATCTGAGAGAATTTCAAAAACAAAGTCTGAGAAAATTGCTGGATTTATAGGTGATATGACAAATATGGAAACTACTTATGCAGCAAAAGATTTTTTTGAAAAAACTATTAAGTCTGAAAATTTGGAATCTAGATATGAAAAATTATATATTAATACAAATGTAAGAAGTAATTATCTATTTAACAGTTCCATTGAAGGAATAGAAAAAAGCGATTTAATAATTCTAGTAGGTACAAATCCAAGATTTGAAGCAACAATATTAAACTCACGAATTAGAAAAAATTATTTAAAAAATAAGATAGAAATTATATCTTTAGGTGATGTTGGTGATTTAACTTATCCATACCAAGTTATATCGAATAATACCGACACTATAAAAGATATCATTGATAATAAGCATGAAATTTCAGAAAAAATTAAAAAATCCAAATATCCGAGTATAATTTTTGGACAATCAGTTCTTAAACTTAAGTCGGCACCCTATATTTTTGAAGAATTCAAAAATTATCTAATAGAAAATAATAAAATTTCTGATGATTGGAATGCATTAAATATATTATCAAAAAATTCATCCACAGTAGGCTCATATGACCTAAATGTACTGTCAAAAAATTCTAGCTACGAAATATTGGATAAATTAGAAAACAATAACTTTGAAATTTTAATTTTATTTGGCCAAGATAATTTAAATTTTGAGAAAAAAAATGAATTTATAATATATATAGGCAGTCACGGTGATAAAGGTGCAAGTATTGCTGATGTAATTTTGCCTGGGGCTACTTACACAGAACAAGATGGTTATTTTACAAACATAGAAGGAAAATTACAAAAAGCCTACAAGGCATCATATCCACCAGGTGAAGCTAAAGAGGATTGGCAAATAATAAATGAATTGTCCTCATTCATTAAGAGAAAAAATTTATATAAAGATAAAAATCAACTTATCGATACATTAATAAATTATTTAAATCTTAATAATAAAAATAAGGCTGATTTTGAGGTGCCTGAATATAATTTTAAATCAGAAAAAATTATTACTGAAGAGATTGATTATTATCACTCCAATGTAATAGCAAGAGCATCAAAAACAATGTCAGAGTGTAAAAATATTAGAATGAGTTTACCAAAAACTGGAACCGATAATTAATGGTTGAACTATTTATATTTTTTGAACAAATTTATAGAATTCTATTTCTGTTGATACCAGTTTTAGTATCTGTTGCAATGATCGTTTGGTTAGACAGAAGAGTATGGGCATTTGTTCAAAAAAGAAGAGGTCCTAACGTTGTTGGTCCATTTGGATTATTTCAAACATTAGCTGACGCATTAAAATACATTTTTAAAGAAATAATCATTCCAGCAAGCTCAAATAAAGTTATATTTATATTAGCCCCAATAGTTACAATGACTTTGGCTTTAATTGCTTGGGCGGTAATTCCTTTTAGTGAAACATTTGTGCTAGCGGATATCAATGTCGGTATTTTATATCTTTTTGCAGTTTCATCTTTAGGTGTTTATGGAATAATTATGGGTGGATGGGCATCAAATTCAAAATATCCTTTTTTAGGAGCAATTAGATCAGCTGCTCAAATGGTTTCTTATGAAGTTTCAATAGGTGTAATAATTATAAATGTATTACTTTGTGTAGGTTCATTAAATCTAAGTGACATCGTTTTAGCTCAAAAAGATTTATGGTTTGTAATACCTCTATTCCCAATGTTTATAATATTTTTTATTTCAGCCTTAGCAGAGACTAATAGACCACCTTTTGATTTGCCCGAAGCTGAAGCAGAGTTAGTTGCAGGTTACCAGACAGAATACTCTGGAATGATGTATGCAATGTTTTGGTTAGGGGAATATGCTAACATTTTACTTATGTGTGCAATGGGATCTATTTTATTTCTTGGTGGCTGGTTATCTCCCATAGATTTATTTCCATTTAACGTTATTCCGGCTCCAATATGGTTAATCTTAAAAATACTCTTTTTATTTATCTTATTTGCTCTGATAAAAGCAATAGTACCTAGATACAGGTACGATCAATTAATGAAACTTGGATGGAAAATTTTTCTACCATTTTCCTTGATTTATGTAGTATTAACTGCAAGTTTTTTAATGTATTTTGATTTATTACCGGGGAATTAGAATGAGCTTAATAAGATTTTTCAAAACAATTTTTATGATTGATTTTTTAACAGGATTAATCATGGCAATAAAAGAAATATTTAAACCAAAAAAAACAATTAATTATCCATTTGAAAAAGGTTCAATTAGTCCTAGAGCAAGAGGAGAACATGCGCTAAGAAGATATCCAAATGGTGAGGAGAGATGCATTGCTTGTAAACTATGTGAAGCTGTTTGTCCTGCTCAGGCTATAACAATAGAGTCTAGCGAGAGAGAAGATGGAAGTAGAAAAACAACTCGTTATGATATTGATATGTTAAAATGTATTTATTGCGGTTTGTGCGAACAATCTTGCCCTGTTGACGCGATTGTGCAAGGTCCAAATTTTGAATTTGCTACAGAAACAAGAGAAGAACTTTACTATAACAAAGAAAAGTTGTTAGAGAATGGAGATAGATGGGAGAATATTTTAGCTGCAAATATTAATGCTGATAGCTCCCACAGATAATCAATGATTGCTCACGCAATAGTCTTTTATATATTTTCACTGATTGCAATTGTCTCTGCAATTATGGTAACTGTCTCGAAAAATACAGTTAATTCAGTTTTTTTTTTAATATTGGACTTTATTAGTATTTCCTGCTTATTCATCATGATTGGTGCCGAATTTTTAGGAATGATAATGCTAATTGTGTACGTTGGAGCAGTGGCAGTATTATTTTTATTTGTCGTTATGATGTTGAATGTGGCTCAACAAAAAAATGAATGGTTTAATTCTAGTGGAAGAAGTTCCCATATTCCAGTTGGTCTATTAGTAAGTATAATTATATTTTTTGAATTAATTATTGTTATAGGTGGATGGAAATATAAACCAGATTTGTTAGATTCTATTGCGATTGAAATAAATACTGACTTAACAAACACCCAATCCTTAGGAAGCGTTATATATACTGATTATATTCATTTGTTTCAATTATCTGGAATGGTTTTATTGGTAGCCATGATTGGAGCAATTGTATTGACCTTCAGACAAAGATCTGGAGTAAAAAGACAAAGTTATTTCAAACAAATATCTAGAGATAGAAAAGATGGTATTGAATTAGTTGATGTTGAAAATAATAAGGGAGTTAAAATAGATGTTTAGTATTGGTCTTGGACATTATTTAACTCTCGCTGCTATTATATTCACAATTGGTATTGTAGGTATTTTTCTAAATAGAAAAAATATTATTGTTATATTGATGAGTATTGAATTAATACTTTTAGCAGTAAATATTAATTTAGTATCTTTTTCTATCTTTATTAACGATCTGAGTGGCCAGGTTTTCACATTATTCATATTAACAGTGGCTGCAGCTGAGGCTGCAATAGGACTTGCAATTATTGTAGTTTATTACAGAAACTCTGGAACAATAAGAGTTGAAGAAATCGACAGATTGAAAGGGTAAATGGAATATTTAATATTATTTTTACCTTTAATAGGATCAATCATATCAGGTTTCTTTGGTAAGACTATTGGTGATAAATTATCTCAATTAATCACATGTATTTTGGTTTCTATTTCGGCATTATTATCTTTGTTCGTATTTTTTAAAGTTGTTTCATCAGGTTATGAGCACAATGCAATTATAGCAACTTGGATAAATTCAGGATCTTTAAATGTAAATTGGTCAATTAAAGTTGATGCTCTCTCTTCAGTAATGTTAGTCGTAGTCACTCTAGTTTCATCCTTAGTTCATATTTATTCTGTTGGTTATATGTCTCACGACCCACATAAACCAAGATTTATGTCTTACCTATCATTATTTACATTCGCTATGTTAACCTTAGTAACATCAGATAATTTTTTGCAATTATTCTTTGGATGGGAAGGAGTTGGTCTTTGCTCTTACTTTTTAATTGGTTTTTGGTATAAAAAAGAAACTGCTAATGCTGCTGCTATTAAGGCTTTCATAGTAAACAGAGTTGGGGACTTTGGTTTTGCATTAGGTATTTTTTTAATATTTTATATTTTTGGTACAGTAAATTATGACGAAGTTTTTCTTAGAATACCTGAAATTATAGATCAAAAAATAAATTTTCTATCGTTTGAATTTAATACAATAGATTTAATTTGTTTATTACTTTTTATTGGAGCAATGGGAAAGTCAGCACAATTTTTGCTTCATACATGGTTACCAGACGCTATGGAAGGCCCAACACCAGTATCCGCTTTAATTCATGCAGCCACAATGGTAACTGCAGGAGTTTTTTTAGTAGTAAGATGTTCTCCAATTTATGAGTATTCGGAATTAGCTTTGTCTGTAATCACATTAGTTGGAATGACCACAGCTTTTTTTGCAGCTACAGTTGCATTAGTACAAACAGATATAAAAAAAATTATCGCTTATTCAACATGTAGTCAATTGGGATACATGTTTTTTGCAGCAGGTGTTGGCGCATATAATGTTGCAATGTTTCATTTATTTACACATGCTTTTTTTAAAGCCCTACTTTTTTTAGGTTCTGGATCTGTAATTCATTCATTTAAAGATGAACAAGACGTTACTAAGATGGGGGGAGTATTTAAAAAATTACCTTACACTTATGTATTAATGGTTGTTGGTACCTTGGCTTTAACAGGATTTCCTTTCTTATCAGGTTTTTATTCTAAAGATGCAATAATTGAATTTGCTTATATAAGTGACACAAAATTAGGAATTTATGCAGCTAGTATAGGCGTATTAACTGCTGTAATGACTTCAATATACTCATGGAGATTAATATTTAAAACTTTCCATGGAGATTATAAAAATAAAGATCTTAGTATAGATACAATGCACGAGTCTCCATTAAGTATGATGTTACCTTTGGTGTTATTAGCAGTAGGTGCTGTTTTTTCAGGATTTTTATTTAAAGAATTATTTATAGGTCATGATACAATGTACAACTTTTGGGGAGAGTCTATAAAATTTCTAGAACCATTAGGAAAAGAACATCCTCCAACTTGGTTTTTGTTTCTAACTCCTACATTAGTAGTTTTAACAATTCCATTGTCATATTATCTATTTGTTAAAAATACTAAAATTGTAAATGAAATAGTTTCCATTAACATGCCGGTTTACATTTTTCTCCAAAAAAAATGGTATTTTGACGAATTGTATGATCAAATTTTTATTAAACCCTCAAAAAGTTTTGGAATATTTCTTTGGAAAAAAATTGACGGATTAATAATCGATAAATTTGGACCAGATGGAATTTCAAATTTAATAAAACTTTTTTCTTTTAAAGCAGTAAAGTTTCAATCAGGTTATATTTATCAGTATGCCTTTATAATGCTTCTAGGTTTTTCAATTTTATTAACTTTATTAATAGTAAAATAATATGAATTTTCCAATTCTATCATCATTAATTTTACTTCCAACAATAGGAGCCTTATTTATTTTTTTTGTTAGATCGTCTAATTCTCAATATCAAAGTAGCAAATATGTTTCCCTTTTTATAACTTTAGCTAATTTTTTCTTGTCTTTATATTTATGGATTGTTTTTGATAAATCTATAGTTGACTTTCAGTTTGTTGAAGAAAGAGAATGGATATCAGGATTTGTTAATTATAAAGTAGGAGTTGACGGGATATCAATTTTATTTATTTTACTTACGACATTCATTACCCCAATTTGTGTAATAACTGTAAATGCGACTATTAAAAATAGATTGAAAGATTTTTTAATAGCAATCCTAATACTTGAAACATTTATGATTGGTGTCTTTTGCTCGTTGGACCTAGTTGTATTTTATTTATTTTTTGAAGCCGGTCTTATACCAATGTTTTTAATTATTGGTATATGGGGTGGAGAAAGAAGAGTTTATTCAGCATTTAAATTCTTTTTATATACTTTGCTAGGTTCAGTTTTAATGCTGGTTGCTATTATATCAATATATTGGATAACTGGTACAACTGATGTCATTAAGTTATATGAATTGGGTATCGACGCTAAGTACCAAAATTTATTATGGCTAGCATTTTTTAGTTCCTTTGCTGTTAAAACACCAATGTGGCCAGTGCATACATGGTTACCAGATGCTCATGTAGAGGCACCAACTGCTGGTTCAGTTTTACTGGCTGCAATACTTTTAAAAATGGCTGGATATGGATTTATAAGGTTTTCTCTAGGTTTGTTTCCAGATGCTTCATTATATTTTGTTCCTTTAGTTTACACACTTAGTTTGATAGCGATTATTTATACATCACTAGTAGCCTTAATGCAGGAAGATATGAAAAAACTAATAGCTTATTCGTCCGTAGCTCATATGGGATTTGTAACACTAGGTATTTTCACAATGACACAGCAAGGAATAGAAGGAAGTATTTTCCAAATGATAAGTCATGGTTTGGTATCTGCAGCACTATTTTTATGTGTTGGAGTTGTCTATGATAGACTTCATACAAGACTTATAAATAGATATGGAGGCTTAGTTTCTATAATGCCAAAGTACGCAATAGTTTTTATGGTTTTTACTTTAGGAGCTCTTGGATTACCTGGAACAAGTGGTTTTATTGGTGAATTTTTAGTTTTAATGGGTGCATTTAAAAAGAATATACTTGTAGCTACGATTGCAAGTCTAGGAGTAATCTTGGGGGCGGCATATATGCTTTGGTTATATAAAAGAATTATCTTTGGCAAATTAATTAATGAAGATGTAAAAAAAATGGTTGATTTAAAAAGATTTGAAATTGTTACATTATGGCTTTTAGTATTACCGATTATATTTTTTGGTTTTTATCCAGAACCTTTGATTGACTCTATTGAGGTATCAGTTGCAAATATTATAGATATGAATGATTTAGACAAGATTAATAAATTAGCATTAGGCGATTAATGGAAAATCTACAACTTATAATTCCAGAGTTATTTATATCAATAATGATTATGTTTTTATTAATATTTGGGGTATTTAAGAAAAATAGTTCTCAACTAGTTTATAATTTAACAACAGTAAGTTTAGTTGCCACTTTAGCATTAATAATTAATTTAGACACGCAAATTCAATCATCATTATTCAATAATAGTTACAATATAGATAGTTTAGCTAGATTTATGAAAATTCTTTTAATTTTGTCTGGGATTTTTGTAATGCTGTCATCATCAAAATACATTCAGATTAATAAAATTAGCAAAATTGAATATCCAATTCTTATATTATGCTCAATCTTAGGTATGATGGTGATGATTAGTTCAAATGATCTTATTGTTTTTTACATGGGATTAGAATTGCAATCATTAGCATTATATGTGTTAGCATCATTTAATAGAGATAATTTACTATCAACAGAATCTGGATTAAAATATTTTGTCTTAAGTGCTCTTTCATCTGGACTTTTATTATATGGGTGTTCACTTATTTATGGTTTTTCAGAAACGACTAATTTTAATCAAATTATGGTTAATACAAAAGAAATAGAATACGGATTAACTTTTGGAATAGTGTTTATTTTAGTTGGATTAGCATTTAAAATTTCTGCTGTTCCTTTCCATATGTGGGCACCTGATGTTTATCAAGGCTCACCAACATCTGTAACAGTCTTTTTCGCATTACTTCCAAAAATTGCTGCATTAACCGTATTTATTAGATTTCTATACATTCCTTTTTATGAATTAGGTGATCAGTGGCAAATGATAATTATATTTTTGTCTATTGCATCAATGGTATTCGGAGCAGTAGCAGCAATTGGTCAAAAAAATTTGAAAAGACTAATAGCCTACAGCTCAATTAGTCATATGGGATACGCTCTTGCAGGTTTATCTACAGGTACATCGCAAGGTGTGCAGAGCTCTATTACATATATAACAATTTATCTTGTCATGAATTTAGCTTTTTTTAGTTGTTTGTTTATGCTTAAGCGAAACGACGAATATTATGAGAATATAGATGATTTATCGGGTCTTTCAAAAAATCATCCGTTATTGTCATTATCATTGCTTGTTGTGCTATTCTCTTTAGCGGGAATACCACCACTAGCTGGTTTTTTTGCAAAATTCTATATTTTTGTGGCTGTAATAAATGAAAAAATGTATTTTTTAGCAATAGTTGGACTGTTAGCAACAGTAATCGCTGCTTTTTATTATTTAAGGATAATCAAAATTATATATTTCGATCCAGAAAAAGAAAAATTTGAGTCGAAACATAATTTAGGTTTAAAATTTACACTAGTAGCATCAACTTTTTTCATTCTTGCTTACTTTATATATCCAAGTGGAATAGTAGATATAATTTCACAAATAAACATTAATTAATGAAACTCAAAATATATTCTTATAAGGGTGTCAAAAGCACTAATGATACAGCAATAAGATTAATCAAACAAAACATAAAACAAGGTATAGTTACTAGCGATATCCAGACTAATGGAAAAGGACAAAGGGAAAAAAAATGGGTTTCTAGAAGAGGAAATCTTTTTATTTCAATTTTTTTTCCTATTAGCGAAAGTTTAAATTTAAAAAAAATTACATTTTCAAATCTTAAAATAATAAAAAATATTTTAAAAAATATTGTTCCATATAAAATCAATATTAAACTACCAAATGATTTAAAAATAATGAATAAAAAGGTATGCGGAATTCTT
>CACBTT010000011.1 GCA_902542235.1 uncultured Pelagibacteraceae bacterium | reverse complement strand
AAAAGGTAATTAAACGAATCATAAAGATTCGTAATTAAAAAAGGGAGCTAAAGATGGCTAAAAGAAGAAAAAAAGCTGCTAAAAAGAAAACTAAGAAAAAAGCTAAGAAAAAAGCTAAGAAGAAAAGAAGAAAATAGTTTAGTATTCTTTTTATTAAATAACGCTTCTCATGGCGCTTGCGTGAGGAGCGTTTTTTTTACTTAGATACTTCTTCGGAAATTTCTTCTGTTTGTGTTTGAGTTTCTACTTTTTGG
Organism: uncultured Pelagibacteraceae bacterium; assembly: GCA_902542235.1. GTDB lineage: Bacteria > Pseudomonadota > Alphaproteobacteria > Pelagibacterales > Pelagibacteraceae > Pelagibacter. The sequence continues at coordinate 28,223 of CACBTT010000011.1, read as the reverse complement.
ATTTGTTTTTCTAAATTTCTCTTTAATGCTTTATCTAATTTTTTTTGAGTATCTTCTAAATTTAGATCTAAAATTATTTGAAATTCAGTAAGTATTCTCTCATATGCTTTTTCAAATAGTTGTCTCTCACTGTAAGATTGATCAACCATTAAATCGTCTCCTTTATTAAGATCTCGAACAACTTCTGCTAACTCATAAATTTTACCTGAAGAAATTTTTGCTTCATACTCTTGAGCTCTTCTACTCCACATACTTCTCTTAATTTTTGGTTTGCTTTTCAAAATACTCATACATTTATTCACTTGATTAATTGTGGCTAGAGGCCTTAAATGAGATTGCTTATTGACTGGAACCATTCCATTAGCTTTATCTTTTTCAAATTTGAGTATGTATGCCTCTATATCAATTCCACCAATATTCATTTTTTTGTATTCTGTTATTTGACCAACTCCATGTTTTGGATAAACAACATAATCTTTGATCTTATACTCTTTTTTTTCTGTTTCTTGTTTTTTAACTTTTTTTATTTCAGGTTTTTGTTCACTATTTTTTGGAATTCTAAGTAAACTTGTATTTGTATTTGGATTTTCTTTTTTTTCAATAATCTTAGGTTTTGATTTCTGAACAGTTTTAGTTATTTTTTTTGGAATCTTTATTCTTTTTATACTTGAAACAATCTTTACTTTTTTTAATTTTTTTGAATTTTTAATTAACTTTGGGTTTGTTTGTTTTTTTGGTTTTTTTCTTTTATTTACAGGTTTGCTTTTTTTAAATGTTTTCTTCAAAGTATTTATCAAACTTATTTTCTTCATTTTTATATTTTTCGTGATCTGTTAAAGGTTCTTTTGCCTCGGTTATATTTGGCCATATTTCTGAATATTTTGTATTCAACTCTAGCCATTTTTCACTTCCATCTTCTGTGTCAGAAACAATAGCGTCGATCGGACACTCAGGTTCACAAACGCCACAATCTATACACTCATCCGGTTTAATTACAAGCATATTTTTTCCTTCGTAAAAGCAATCAACCGGACAAACATCAACACAAGTTGTGTGTTTGCACTTAATACATTTATCATTTACTAAATACGTCATTGTTTTTTTTTTATTTTTTCTTTTATATCTCCTACTATTTTAGGATCAAGATATAATAATCCAGATAATCTACGCATTAAATTTGACTCATACATATCAGCATTTTCATCTGAATAAATTATATTCCATAATGCTTCTATGATTATTTTCTTCTTTTCTATGCTCATGTTTTTAACTTCTTTAGTAAATTCTAAAATTTGATTTGAATCCTTTTCTTTTAATTCTGCATCTTTTAAAATATTATCAACTTGATCATCACTTGTTCCCATTTCAAGCAAAGCTTTTTTAATAATTAATCTTTCTTTTTCAGTATAGTTTTCATCTATTTTTGCAGAATGAATTAAAAGCGCTGCAACACATATTATAGATAAATGACTATCAGTTTCATTTTTATTCTTTGAAAACAAATTCAACATTATTTAAGATTTAGTTGAGTTAACACACCAAAGGGATTATTTGAATAGTCTTTTTTGTCATAATTTTTATATTTATTTTTTTTATTAGGTATATATTTAATGTAATACTCTTTATTTCTCTCATAAACTTTATAATCCATTTGTTTTAATAGTTTAATAAAACTTTCGTTTGAGCATCCTAGTAAATTTAACATTTCTGGAATTATCTTAATTTCTTTTTTTTTATCCTTAGAATAATTAAATATTAATAAAAATAATCTTTCAAGTATGTCTATTCTCACATAAATATCATTAAATTTTTCAAATCCACACAACAACATAAAATCTTTATTTGCTGATTTCATATTATCCAAAAAATTTAATCCAAAAGTTGGTGGTGTTAAATTAAGAAATTTATTATTAAAACTTTTCCATAATAATATTCTTAAAGAGACAGAACTTGGTTTAAATAACTTAAAAAGAAAGACATGATATCTTCCAAATTTTACCCCTAACCTTCTTAATTTTTTTCTATCATCTTGATTTATTTTTTTTAAATATTCTGAAATATGTGATCTTTTAATCACTCCATTATTCTCATAAAGTCTATACGCTAAAGCTCTGAGCTCAGGGTTTTGATCTTTGATATTTTTAAGTTCAATCAGACTACTAAGTTCTGTATCTATCTTCTTATTTATCCATTTATTTAAATATTCATTTAACTTATTTCTTTCGTCATTCTCAATCATTTCATCAATAATTAAATTAATCTTTGGTCTAAGATAATCTGAACCAGAGTTTAGTTTAGCTATTGGATTGTTATTCCAATAAATTTTAAAATCACCTTTTAACTCTATAAGACCTGTATTTATTATTTGTTGAATTCGACTGATTATTTCTGGACCTACATTTTGTCTTGCTGCTTTCTTCAAAGATTTTATATCTGCATCTAATGCATCAACTTTTAAATCTAATATTAATTTTAATCCCTTTAAAACTCCAATATACTGATCATTAATTAATACTTTTTCTTTTTCAATAATTTCAGTCTTTAATTCAATATCTTGTTTTAAGCCTTTTGCTAATACGCTTGCCCTTTTATCTATAAATGTTTTTGTTAATTCATCGTGAAGTCTATCTGATAACTTATCTTCTAAATTTTTTGTTCTCTCAATCCAATAATCTTGGTTTTCAACCCAATTAGACTTATTTGAAACATAAGACCATGTTCTAACATTAGATATCCTATTTGATATTGAATCAACATTTCCATCAAGTTTATCAAGCATTGATAGTTGTTTTTTCATATAATAATTAGGAATTTTATTATCTGTGCCTGTCAAAAAATTAAATACTTTATTCACAACTTCTAGATGGTGACCGTATGTTTTTTTAACAAAATCAGGAATTTGACAACATTCCCAAAGTATTTTTAATATTTCAGAATTATTTCCTACTTCAAAATTATTTTCTTTTAAAAAATACTTTAATACTTTCTCGTCCTCACATTCTCCAACTCTTCTTAACCAATCTTTGTTAGGTTTTTCATCTAAGGATTCTAGCAAAGTTTCTTTATTATTAAATTTTAAATTAGAATTCCTCCAAAATATGTTTTGTATTTCAGGAAAATTATGTTTTTCTAAAAATTCAATTTCATCTGGACTTATTTCGTTGCAATCTCCTGTGATACCAAAACTACCATCGTTTAAATATCTACCAGCTCTTCCTGAAATTTGTCCAATTTCTGAAATTTTCAATCTTCTTATTTTTTTTCCATCAAATTTTTTTATATTTGAAAAATAAACATGATCTAGATCCATATTTATACCCATACCAATAGCATCAGTGGCAACTAGATAATCAACATCCCCTGATTGATATAAACTAACTTGAGCATTTCTAGTCTTAGGACTTAGAGATCCCATAACTATTGCAGCACCACCTTTCTGCCTTCTAATAAGTTCAGCAATTGCATATACTTCTTCTGTTGAAAAAGCGATTACTGCACTTTTTCTTTCAATTCTCGAAATTTTTTTATGACCACCAAATGAAAGTTTTGATAATCTTTGTTTATTTATGAATTCAATATCATCATCAAGTTTTTGAATTATACTTTTGATTGTATTAGAGCCCATTAGCATGGTTAATTTTTCACCTCTTAGATTTAATAATCTATCTGTAAAAATATGGCCTCTTTCGTGATCTGAACACATTTGAATTTCATCAATCCCCACAAAATCTAAAACTTTATCTACAGGCATTGACTCTACAGTGCATAAAAAATACTTTGCATTAATTGGTATAATTTTCTCTTCGCCAGTAATAAGAGCAACTTGAGATACATCTACCTTTTGTATAATTTTGTCATATACTTCTCTTGCTAAAAGTCTAAGAGGAAACCCTATCATTCCTGAGTCGAATGAAAGCATAGTCTCTATAGCCAAAAAAGTTTTACCAGTATTTGTAGGTCCAAGAACTGCGGTGATCTTATTTTTTGACATATCAACTTTTAGTATGATCTTTTTTAAGCCTACTATATTTTGTTACTCAAAAAGAACAAAAATAGACTAAAACTAGTCCGAATCAGATAGAAAAAAGTTCTCATTTTCAATTTATATCATCTAAGGTTAGCATAAATTTTACAATATAAATATAAATATTTAATGTCAAAAAAACTTTGGGAACCATCAAAAGCGCAAATAAAAAATTCAAATTTATTTGCTTACGAGAAATTTATTTCAAAATATTATAAATATAATTTTTCAAAAAATTATACAAAATTGCTAAAATGGAGTGTAAAAAATCCTAAAGATTTTTGGAACTCAATATGGAAATATTTTGAAGTAATAGGTATTAAAACTGATAAATTCAAATTAACCAAGGATCTTATTAATAGTAAGTATTTTGTTAATTCAAAATTAAATTTTACAGAAAATCTTCTAGTTAAAAATTCTAATCAAAAAGCTATAACATTTGTTAGTGAAAATGGTTACAGAGTACAAAAATCCTGGAAAGAACTTAATATTGACGTAAAAAAAATAATTACATTTTATAAAAAAATAAATATTTCAGAAAAAGATAGGATAGCAGCATATACTCCAAATCAGATAGAAACAGTTGAGTGTTTTTTAAGTGCGAGCGCTATAGGATCAATCTGGAGCTCGTGCTCACCTGATTTTGGCGTACCAGGTGTTATAGAACGTTTTTCGCAAATTAAACCTAAATTATTAATTATTACTGATAAATACTATTATAATGGAAAAGAAATAAATATTATTGAAAGATTGCCTAAAATTTTAAAAAACATAAAAAGTATAAAATCAGTATTAATTTTAAATTACCCTGGAAAAAAATTAAGAAAATTAAAAAAAATTAAAAATATAAAAATTTATTATTTTAATGAGATTAAAAAATATGAAATAAGCAAAAATAAATTAAAAAAATTTGATTTTGACCATGAATTAGCAATTTTATACTCAAGTGGCACAACTGGTAAACCAAAATGTATTTGCCATAGGTCTGGTGGAGTTTTATTACAACATTTGAAAGAACATCAATTACATTGCAATATAAAACCAAATGATAATGTATTTTACTTTACAACTTGTGGATGGATGATGTGGAATTGGCTTGTTACAGCCTTAGCATCTAAAGCATCAATATTGCTATTTGATGGCTTTCCTATGCATAAATCTCCAGAGCTATTATTAAAAATTGCAAATAAAGAGAAAGTTACTTTATTTGGCATAAGTGCAAAGTATATTGATCAACTTATTAAGCAGAATGTTAGTGTTAAAGAAAAAATCAAACTCAAGTCCTTAAAAACTATTTGTTCTACAGGGTCTCCACTTTCTAAAGATGGTTTTGAATTTATTTATAGAAATATAAAAAAAAATGTTCATTTAGCCTCTATTTCTGGTGGAACAGATATTGTTTCCTGTTTTGTAAATGGAAACATTTATTCAACTGTAAATAGTGGAAAAATACAAAACAATGGTCTTGGTATGGATGCAGCAGTATTTTCCGAAAAAGGTAAATCAATTTTAAATAAAAAAGGAGAATTAGTATGTAGAAACTCTTTTCCATCAATGCCTTTAAAATTTTGGAATGATCCTGGAAAAGTTAAATATAAAAAAGCTTATTTTTCAAAATTTAAAAATATTTGGTATCATGGAGATTATGCCGAGAGAAAAAATAATGGCTCTTATATTATCTATGGAAGATCAGATGCAACATTAAACCCGGGCGGTGTTCGACTTGGTACAGCTGAAATTTATTCTGTTGTAGAAAAGTTTAAAGAAATACAAGAGTCCGTTGTAGTAGGTCAATCTTGGGATAATGATGTAAGAATAATACTTTTTGTGGTCTTATCAAAAAACAATAAATTAGATGAAAATTTAATTTCTAAACTAAAAACAACAATTAGATATGAGGCTTCTCCTAGGCATGTACCTGCTAAAATAATTGCGGTAAACGATATACCAAGAACTAAGAATGGTAAAATTGTAGAAGTAGCTGTTAAAAATATAATAGATGGTAACAAAATAAATAATATTGAAGCATTATCTAATCCATCTGCTTTAATTGAATATAAAAATCTTATTGAGTTAAAGTCGTAATGATCAAAGATACTATTAAAAGCCTAAGTTTATCAGCAACACTAAAAATAAACGAAAAATCAAAGATTATTGAAAATGAAGGAAAAAATATTATTAAGTTTGGATTTGGACAATCACCATTCCCAGTTCCAATTACTATTGTTGAAGAATTAATTCTAAATCTTCTATGCTATATCCAAAACAATGTTGAAAATTCCTCAAACTTTGGCCTTCCAGCTCTACTTTTTCAGTTTCTGCCTCTAATTTTTTATCAAGATCAATAATCTGATTGTTGTAATGTTTATATTCTTTTGAAAGGTAGTTTTTTATTTCATCGTTTGAATATACTTTGCCTTTTTCTATTCTTACTCCTAATATTTCTCCAGGTCCTAATCTTCCTTTAGATACAATTTTTTTCTCATTTAAATCTATCATTCCTGTTTCACTTCCTGCAAAAAGAAGTTTGTCTCTTGTCACTGTATATCTAAGTGGTCTTAATCCATTTCTATCAGTTGCAACAATTACCCATTCATTATCTGTTGCAGCTATAGCAGCTGGCCCATCCCAAGGCTCCATGGTACTATTTAAAAAATTGAATAGTTGTTGATGATCTTTTTTTAATACCTTATTTTTTTTTGACCAAGCGTCTGGTATTAACATTAATTTTGCTAGAGGAGCAGGCTGTCCAGAAATATTTAATAACTCAAAAACATTATCTAATGATGCAGAGTCGGAATTGCCAGCTGGTATTACAGGCTTAAGATTCTCTATATCTTCGAAAACTGGACTAAACATCTCTTCTTCGTGAACCTTCATCCAATTAACATTTCCTTTAAGAGTATTTATTTCACCATTATGCGCTATAGATCTAAATGGTTGAGCTAAGTCCCAGCTTGGCGCAGTATTAGTTGAAAATCTTTGGTGAAATATTGCATACCTAGATATAAATCTTTCATCTTTCAAGTCAGTATAAAAATCTGACAAAGCTTCTGCTAAAAACATTCCTTTGTAAATGATAGATTTAGAACTAAATGAACATATATAAAAATTATTTAATTGATTATTGAGAGCTTCTTTTTCAATTACTCTTCTAGTTTCATACAATTTTTGTTCCAGGGATTTATTGACAACTTTTTTATCATTGTATGTGAACAATACTTGAGTAATTTCAGGTCTTGTTTGTTCAGCTTTTTCTCCTAAGACAGAGGGATCAACAGGAACTTGTCTCCAACCATAGATACTAAAATTTCTCTTTGTTAGTTCACTTTCAACAATAGTTCTACATTGCTCTTGAGCGCTATAATCATTTCTTGGTAAGAAAATCATACCCACACATAGTTCAGAATTATCATGTTTATGACCAGTGACTTCAATTTTTTCCTCAAAGAAATCTTTAGGAATTTCAATATGGATTCCAGCACCATCTCCAGTTTTTCCGTCTGCATCTATTGCGCCCCTATGCCAAACAGCTTTTAAGGCATCGATTCCATATTCTACGACTTTTCTTGATTTTAGACCTTCGGTGGATGCTACTAAACCTACACCACATGCATCATGTTCCATTTCTTCCGAGTAAACATGATTACTTTTTAAAATTTTTAAATTTTTATTTCTTAACTTCATTAAGCAACTCTAAGTTTTTGTTTACTTTCTAAATAATTATCAATTGATGTTGCGGCATCTCTTCCGTCTTTTATACCCCAAACCACTAAAGATGCTCCACGAACTATATCTCCGGCTGCAAAAACTCCCTCTATACTAGTTTCCATTGTATCAAAATCCGCTTTTATTGTTCCCCATCTTGATACTTGTAATTTTTCTTCATTAAATAATTTTGGAAGATCTTCTGGATCAAATCCGAGTGCTTTGATTACAAGATCAGCTTTAATTTCAAAATCTGAATTTTCTTCAACAACTGGTTTTCTTCTTCCGCTATCATCTGGCTCACCCAATATCATTTTATTAACAACTACACTTTCAATTTTATTTGTTCCCTTAAACTCTTTAGGGCTTGTTAACCAAATGAATTCAACACCTTCTTCCTCTGCATTGCCAACTTCTCTTGCTGATCCTGGCATATTTTCTCTATCTCTTCTATATAAACATTTTACAGATTTAGCATTCTGTCTTACCGAAGTCCTTAAGCAGTCCATTGCTGTATCGCCACCTCCAATTACTACAACATCTTTGCCTTCAGCATTCAAAGTTCCGTTATCAAACAACTCAACTTTATCACCTAGTCCTTTTTTATTTGATGCTGTCAAAAATTCCATGGCAGGGAAAATATTACTCAAATCGTTACCTGGTAAATTAACTTCTCTAGCTTTATAAACTCCTGTAGCTATTAAAATTGCATCATGTTTTTCTCTTAACTCCGTTAAGCTGGAATCTTTTCCAACTTCAAAGTTTAAGACAAATTTTATTCCGCTTTCTTCCAAAAGTTTTATTCTTCTTTGAACAACATGCTTTTCTAATTTAAATCCTGGGATACCATATATTAGTAGCCCTCCAGCTCTGTCGTAACGATCATATATAGTTACCTTGTATCCTTTTTTTCTGAGTTGTTCTCCACAAGCAAGTCCAGCAGGACCAGAACCTATAATTCCTACACTCTCGTTTTTTTCACTATTTATTTCTATTGGTTTAACCCAACCATTTTCCCAAGCTTTCTCTGTGATATATTTTTCTATTGATCCAATAGTTACTGTTCCATGACCCGATTGCTCTATTACACAATTTCCTTCACACAGCCTATCCTGGGGGCAAATTCTTCCACAAACTTCTGGCATGTTGTTTGTGCTTTGTGATAATTGATAAGCTTCCTCATATCTTCCCTCAGCAGTTAGTTTAAGCCAATCTGGTATATTGTTACTTAATGGACAATGAACTTGGCAAAATGGTACTCCACATTGGGAACATCTGCTTGACTGCTGAACAGCTCTATCTTTTAGAAATTCTTGATATATTTCCTCAAAATCCTCTTTTCGGTCTGATATATCTCTTTTAGGTGGATTTTGTTGACCTATATCAACAAACTTAAGCATTTTTTCTGACATGGTGGACGCTGTATATACGATAAAAATTTAATAATAAACAATTACAAGGTCATAAATATTGACTAATATTTCACAAAACTTAAATAAATCAGCGGTTTTTTCTTATTATGCATAGATGATATGCAAATATGTAATTGCTTTAATTTGGTTACAATTTCATTATGAAGTATTGGATCTAATGATTTCAAAATATGTAGAGACGCTAATTTTATCAATTATTCAAGGAATATCTGAGTTTATTCCAGTTAGCTCGTCTGCACATCTTTTAATTATATCAAGATTGAGTGACTTCAATTTTAGCAACCTACAATTAGATATTAGTCTGCATTTAGGTTCTTTGTTAGCAATTATTTTATTTTTTAGAAAAGAGTTAATAAATATCATTAATAATAAAAATATATTTCTACTAATAATTCTTGGGTCTATACCATTAGTTATCGTTGGTTATATTTTTTACTCCACAAATTTAATTGATCAATTTAGAAACTTAAAAGTTGTCGCTTGGACAACTTTGATTTTTGGAATTTTATTATACTTTTCAGATAAGTTTGAATTGAAAAATAAAATTTCTTCAGAATTAAATATTAAAAGTATTATTATAATAGGGTTATTTCAGATTTTAGCTATTATTCCAGGAGTCAGTAGATCAGGTATAGTAATTACAGCTTCAAGATTTTTAAAATTTGACAGAGTTGAATCATCAAAGATAGCTTTTTATTTGTCTATTCCAGCTTTAGCAGGTGCAAGTGTTTTGGGATTTAAAGATGTTATTGATGATCAAATAAATTTTGATGCTATATTTATTTTTTCTACTTTAGCTTCATTTTTATTTTCTTATTTTACAATTAAATATTTTCTTATTTATGTTAAAATGTTTAGTTTGAGTTTTTTTGTTATTTATAGAATAGTTTTAAGTATTATTCTTTTTTCAATTATTTACTTGTGATTTTTTTGGACGTTGGAGCAATTTGAGAAAATATTACAGCAATAAGAATTAATACACATCCTATAATATTATTTATGTTAAGAACTTGACTTAAAATAATCCATCCAGCAATTGTTGCAAAGACACCTTCGAGAGAGTAAATTATTGCTGCTGGAGCTTCTTCAATATTTTTTTGTGCAAACATTTGTAAAGTAAAAGCAATTCCTCCAGATAAGACGCCTGCATATAATATTGAACTATACTCAGTTAAAATTTTTGTAATAACTACTTCCTCTAAAATAAAAGCAAATATAAGAGATAAACCAAAAACAAGAGCTGCTTGTAATGCTGCATAAAAAATTGGTATATTAAATTTCTCCATAAATTTTCCAGCGAAAATTATATGTAAAGCCCAAAATAGTGAGCATAGAATAACTAAAGCATCACCTATCATAATTTCTGAGTTTGAAAAATCACTTAATAGGTAAACACCTATTATACATAAACCTATTGAAGGCCAAAGACTCCAATGGACTTTAATAGAATAAATAAAAAATAATAAAATTGGAACTAATGGAACATAAAAAACTGTGAAAAAAGCTGCATTAGCTATATTCGTGTATTGTAATGCGGCTTGCTGCAAGTAAGTGCCTAAAAATAATGATATACCCATTAAAAATAAATATTTTAAAAATAATTTTTTATTAGAATTGATTTCATAATTAATTTTTTTTCTTTCTAAAATTAAAGCAATGGGTAGGACTGTAAGAAAACCAACAAAAAATCTAGATGCATTGAATGTTAATGGACCAATATTGTCCATGCCTGTGTCTTGAGCAATGAAAGCAGTGCCCCAAATAAATGTTGTTATCAAAGCGCATATTAGCGATTTAGTTTTGGACATTAATTTAATTAAATTTAGATAATATTATTCATTCTACAACAGCTATCAAAATCTTCTTTATTGATATAGCAACCAGCCATTTTTCTTATACCTGAAAATGCGCCTCTACCATGCATTACTCTCCAATTATTAAAAATTAGTAATTCACCAGGTTTTAAAATATGCCTCCACTGATATTGCTTTTGGTTTACCATCGTATCAAATATTTTAATTGCTTTATAAAAATTAATTGTTTTCTGATTATTTTCTCTAAAAGGTGCTCTATCGTAATTGTTAAAACTAATTTGATCAAAATTATTTTTTTCATTTAATTTTATTATTGGTCTTTTTGCTTCAAGACGAACACCATCACCAATATAAGAACCTTTAACTTTTGTATTTGTTAAAGTTTTAAAATGTTTTTTATATTTTTGTTTGATTTCATTTGCCAATTTAAATCCATCTACCATTATAGAATCTCCACCTTTAGCATCATACTTACAACAAAGCAGTAATTGTAAACCCGGAGCATCATTACTATATGTAGAGTCTGTATGTGGTCTCAGTTCTTGGTTTGAATATGCACTGTCTGCTTTTTTATTATTTGATTCAAAAGTCCACAATCCTCCAAAAATTGAATTTCTGACATAACCAATTTTTTTAGCTATATATTCAACAGAGTTTAAGTTCTTTGAACAATTTCTTACGACTGCAAAACCATATATGTGGATTTTTTTTAATAAATTTTTAAATCCAACTTTAGTTTGTAATTGCTTATAATTAATGAAAATTTGATTTTTTATGTCTTTATCTTTCCAAAATTGAGTATCACTTTTAGTTTCTTCTTTTTTTAAAGAATTTTTTTTTAAAAATTCATATGAATATTTGGTTGGTTTATTTTCATCAGACCATAATATTTCAATGAATTTCCCTTTTTTTAATAATTTTGCTTTTTTAACTTTGATATTAATGTCTAAATTAGCGGTATAAGTTATTCTTTGATTGGTTTTAAAATCCCAGTTTTCTTTATTTTTAATATGATCCCTTAACCAAATGTTAGGAAATGTTTCAAACTTATTGTCATTAAAGTAAAATACAGTTTTATTATTTAAAAGTTTAAAATTTTTAATCATTGCTTAGCTAATTTGTAGGCAAAGTTTTTACCAAGGTTATTTTTTAATTCATTATTAAATCTTGAACCCTCAGCACCGTCAATAATTCTATGATCGTAAGAGAGTGATAAAGGCAACATTGTTCTAGGTTTAAATTGTCCATCAATATAAACAGGTTTAATATAAGTCCTTCCAATTCCTAAAATAGCAACCTCAGGATAATTTATTATAGGAGTAAAATAAGTTCCTCCAATGCCACCTAGGCTTGTTATAGTTATGGATCCTCCATAAAACTCTTTTTTATCTATCTTCAAATTTCGGCAATCATCACTAACTTTTTTTAGATCCTTACTTATTTGATCTATATTCTTTTGATTAGCATTTCTTATTTTTGGCACCATTAAACCATTGGGAGTATCAACTGCAATTCCTACATGGAAGTATTTTTTTAATGTTATTTTTCCATTTTCAATATTGTCAATAGAACTATTAAATCTTGGAAAAACTTTCAAAGCTTCTACAACTGCCTTTATAATAAATGCCAATGGAGTAATTTTCTTTTTTTCTCCAGTGAAAGTATCAGTCAAATTTTGTCTAAATTCTTCTAACTCAGTGATATCTGCTTCATCACAACTAGTAACATGCGGTATTGTTTGCCAAGAATTTGATAAATGTGGAGCAGCAATTCTTTTAATTCTTGGTATATCTTGAATTTCTACATCTCCAAAATCAGCGTGATCATATTCTGAGGGCTTTATAGATGGAGCCTTCTTTTCTTCTTGAGGTTTATTAAAATTAGAAGATACGAATTTTTTTATATCCTCCTCTATAATTCTTCCTGATCTTTGTGATCCAGTAATATTATTAATATCAACACCAAGTTCTCTTGCAAATTTTCTAGTTTTTGGACTAGCAAGTGCTTTGCTTGATTTGAATACACTAACTCTATTATTTTTTATTATTTCTTTTGGTTTTGAAATTACTTTTTCGGGTGGTTTTTGTATAATAGTTTCTTCTTTAATCTCTTTGACCTCTTCCTCAATTTGCTCATCTGGTTTTTCTTCTTCTGAACCAATTATTAGTATTGATGAACCCTCTGAAACCTTATCACCAACTTTTAAATTAACTTTTTTAACACTACCTGAGTATGGGCTTGGGATCTCAACACTTGATTTATCGCTTTCTATTGTAATTATCGGGTCATCTTTATTAATATTTGATCCTGCCTCTATTAATACCTCAATTACTTCAACATCTTTAAAATCACCAATGTTTGGAACTAATACTTCTTTCTCGCTCATTATAATTTTGTGGGCATAGGCTTATCTTTATCAATTTTATATTTTTTAATTGCATCTACCGCATGTTTAGAAGCAATTAATTGTTCATTAGATAAAATACTTAAGCCATATGCAACTATATGCTCTTTATCGACTTCAAAAAATTTTCTTAGATTTTTTCTTGTATCACTTCTACCAAATCCATCTGTGCCCAATGAATAAAAACTTTTATTTATATAAGGTCTAATTTGGTCAGAATTCATTCTCATGTAATCTGAAGCTGCTAAAATAGGACCTTCGGTTTTTCCAAGGCATTTTTCAACGTAAGAGATTTTTTTCTCTCCTCCTGGATTAAGCAAATTATACCTTTCTGTTTCAAGTCCATCTCTTCTTAATTCATTAAAACTGGTAACACTCCATACTTCACTATCAACTTGATATTCATTTTGTAAAATTTCTGCTGCTTCAATCATCTCTCTTAAAATTGTTCCTGAACCCAATAATTGAATCTTATTTTTTTTATTCTTGCTGAAATCTTTTATTTTATACATCCCTTTTAATATGCCTTCTTCACAATCTTTGGGCATCTCTGGATGAAAATAATTTTCATTCATTGTTGTAATGTAGTAAAAAATATTTTCATGTTTTTCATGCATTCTTCTTAAACCTTCTTTAAAAATTGTAGCTAATTCATAATGAAAAGTTGGATCATAAGAAACACAATTTGGAATTGTTGATGCTAATAAATGACTGTGACCATCTTGGTGTTGAAGACCTTCTCCAGCCAAAGTTGTTCTTCCAGCTGTAGCTCCAATTAGAAATCCTCTTGTTTGACTATCTCCAGCCGCCCAAGCAAAATCGCCAGTTCTTTGAAAACCAAACATAGAATAAAAAAGATAAATTGGTATCATTTCTATATCATGATTTGAATACGATGTTCCTGCTGCTATCCATGATGCCATGGATCCAGCCTCATTTATTCCTTCCTCTAAAACTTGACCACTTTTCTCTTCCTTGTAAGAGCTTAATTGAGCGGAGTCCTCTGGCTCATATTTTTGACCTTCATGCGCATATATACCTATTTTTTGGAAAAAACCTTCCATACCAAATGTTCTTGCTTCATCAGGGATTATTGGAACAAGTCTTGGAGCAACATTTTTATCTCTTAGCAAATTCGTCAACATCCTAACAAGTGCCATAGTAGTTGACATTTCTTTTTCACCGGTTGATTTTTTCATAAAGTCAAAAATATCATTACTTGGTGTTTTGATTGGTTTCGAAAAAGACGATCTCTCAGGAATATATCCTCCTAAAGCCAATCTTCTTTTTTTTAAGTATTTTATTTCCTCTGAATTTTCATCAGGTCTAAAGTATTCTATATTTTTGACTTGTTCATCTGTTAATGGAACATCAAATCTATCTCTATAATATAGCAAATCATCTACACCTAATTTTTTTTGCTGATGGGTTGTATTTATACTTTCACCAGATTTTCCCATACCGTATCCTTTAATTGTTTTAGCTAATATGACTGTTGGTCTGTCTTTTGTGTTAATAGCTCTATGATAAGCAGCATAAACTTTATGCGGGTCGTGACCGCCTCTATTTAATTTCCAAATATCGCTATCAGTATAACTTGCAACTAGATTTTTAAGTTCAGGGTATTTCCCAAAGAAGTTATCTCTAACATATAAACCGCCTTTTGCTTTAAAGGCTTGGTATTCTCCATCAACTGCTTCGTTCATTCTTTTTACAAGTAAACCTGATTTATCATTTGCAAGTAAAGGATCCCAATATGATCCCCAAATAACTTTTATTACATTCCATCCAGCTCCTCTAAAAATTCCTTCTAATTCTTGAATAATTTTACCATTGCCTCTTACTGGACCATCTAATCTTTGTAGGTTGCAGTTCACAACATAAATCAAGTTATCTAACTTTTCTCTTGCTGCTAAACCAATAGATCCTAGAGCTTCTGGCTCATCTATTTCACCATCTCCTAAGAAAGACCAAACTTTTCTATTCTCATCTTTTATTAATTTTCTATTAATAAGATATTTCATAAATCTTGCCTGATAGGTTGCCATCATTGGTCCAAGACCCATGGAAACAGTTGGAAACTGCCAAAACTTAGGCATCAGCCATGGATGTGGATAAGATGACAAACCTCCTGGGTAAACTTCCTGTCTGAATCTATCTAATTGCTTCTCGTCAAGTCTTCCTTCCAAAAAAGCTCTAGCGTAAATACCTGGCGCTGAATGTCCTTGGAAATAAATTAAATCTCCACCAAATTTATTGCTTTTAGCTCTCCAAAAATGATTCATTCCTATATCATAAAGAGTTGCTGCTGAAGCAAATGTCCCAATGTGACCTCCTAATGAAGGATCTCTCATGTTTGCTCTGACAACCATCACTGCTGAATTCCATCGAATTAATGCTCTGATTTTTCTTTCGATATTTTGATCGCCTGGAGATTTTATCTCTTCATCTGCTGGTATAGTGTTTATGTATGGTGTATTTTGGGTGTAGGGTATATTTGATCCCTCTTTATATGCCTGATCAATTAATTGTTTAATTAAAAAATGAGCTCTCTCAGGTCCTTCGGAATGTACTACAGCAGACAAAGATTCTAACCATTCTTTTGTCTCTTGAGGATCAATATCATTATTATTTTCAACTATTTCTAATCTTTCATTATGTTCTTCTACTTGTGTATTTTCTACTTTGATCTCTTTATGTACACTCGTATCTAATTCAGAATTATTATATCCGTTAGAATTTTCCGCTTCGGCAATTATTTTTTCCGTTGCAGGTGGTATCTTTTCAATAATTTCTTGTTTTTGCTGAGTTCCATTCTCAGAAGACAATGTTAGTATCAAATCTCCTTTAGAAACTTTATCACCAATCTTTATGTTAATACTATCTACAACACCCTCAAAAGCAGATGGTACTTCAACACTTGATTTATCACTTTCTAAAGTTATTACAGGGTCATTTTTAGAGATTTTATCTCCTTCTTTTACAAGAATTTCTATGATTTCTACTTCTTCAAAATCTCCAATATCTGGAACTAGTAATTTTTCACTCATTTCGCTATTTGTATATATATATATTATTTACTTTTAATAGATGTATATTTTTGACTATTATTAAAATTTAGCAAAATTAATAATAAATGTTAAAAGAATAGATTAAATTTAGCGCCTGTAGCTCAATTGGATAGAGCGCTTGGCTACGGACCAGGAGGTTCTGGGTTCGACTCCTAGCAGGCGCACCAAAAAGAAGGAAAAATGAAAATATCTTTACAAAAATCTGTAATTTATTTTTTTGTAATAGTGTTAATAATATTATTTTTAATAACTTTAATAATTTAATGAAAAAATTTAAACAAATTAGCGTTAAAAAAGGTTTCATGAGACACAATGGTGGTTTGCTACTAAGTGATATCTCAAAAACTAAATATGAATTTAAAACTAAAATAAAAAAAAACCATCTTAACAGAGCTGGCATAACTCATGGTGGGTATATAGCATCGATCATAGATACCGGGTGTGGATCTGGAGCCCATAGAATTTCGGGTAATCAACCTTGTGTAACTATAACACTTAATATTAACTTTATCGGACCTTCAACTATTGGTGATGAAATTTTTGGATATGTAAAAATTAAAAAAAAAACAAAAAGCATGGTTTTTTTAGAGTGCTATTTAGAATGTAAAGGTAAAATAATTGCATCTGCTACAGGTATTTGGAAAATACTTCAACGTAAGTTACCCCATGCAGGTCTAAGCTAAATTCTTCTTCTTATATTTAAATAACCAAAGATTGATAAAAGAATAAGAGCGATAGGATAAATTATTTCTTTTTTTGGTCTATTCTGATTTTCAATTTTAAATTCATTAATAATATCTCCCATATCTAAACCAGATTTTTTTGCAATTCCATTCCATTTTAAAGTATCAATTATGGTTTTATTGTCTTCTATAACTAAGCTCATTCCATAATCATCTAAACTGAAATTTTCATCAAAACTATTTTTTTCAATTACAAATAATTTATATCTTTCGCCGTACTCTGTAAGTCTAGTAATTTTAATTCTTATCTCTTTATTATAATCAAACTGTTTTTTGTTTATTTCTTCAATACTTAAATAGTTATATTTTGGGTAAAATTTATTTAGAATAAATTCTGGAGATAATAATGATATTGAAATTATTAAAAAAATAACAATCTCATACCATCTCAATTTATTTATAAACCATCCTTGAGTAGCAGAAGTAAATACTAAAATCCCAATCAATGAAGTTGCTATGACCATTAAGCCATGCCATATGCTTTCAATACCAATTAATAATAACTCACTGTTAAATAAGAATACAATAGGAAGTATTCCAGTTCTCAGACTATACCAAAATGCCTGGGCCCCTGTTCTTAATGGGTCTCCACCAGAAATAGCAGCAGCTGCGTAAGATGCTAAGCCAACTGGAGGTGTTACGTCTGCCATTAGGCCAAAATAGAACACGAATAAATGAACCGCAATTAAAGGAAAAATAAATCCTGATGCATTTCCAACATCCACAAGAACAGTTGCCATTAGAGATGCTACAACAACGTAGTTTGCCGTAGTTGGTAAACCCATACCCAATAGTAAACACAAAATAATAGTTAAAAATAAGAGAATAATAACATTATCTTTTGCAATCGACTCGATTACAATTATTAAATTAGTACTCAAACCTGTAGATCCAACTGCACCAACTATAATACCTGCTGTTGCAATTGCTATTCCGACACTAACCATATTTAAAGCACCCTTTTCAAAACCAACAACAGTTTGGTTGTACCAATAAATTAAAGCGTTCTTAAAGTTCTTTTCTTTAAAAATTTTATTTAAAAGATTAACTATAATTAAAGTTATTGTTGCAAAAAAAATAGAGTAAGAAGCTGTAAGCCTCATATAAACTAGTAGATATATAAGAACAAATATTGGAACTAAAAAATGTATTCCTTCAAAAAATGTTTTTTTCAATTTTGGAATATCGTTTTCATCCATACCTTTTAAATTTAATTTAAGCGCTTCAAGGTGAGATATATAAAATAGCGCAATGTAAGAAATTATAGCTGGTAAAAAAGCATGTTTGACAACTTCAAAATATGTAACACCAATAAAACTTGCCATCACAAAAGCTGCTGCTCCCATAACTGGAGGCATTATCTGACCATTAACTGATGAAGATACCTCGATTGCACCCGCTTTTTCTTTAGAAAAGCCTGTCTTTTTCATAATTGGAATTGTAAATGTTCCAGTTGTAACTGTATTGGCAATTGATGATCCTGAGATTAATCCTGTCATACCAGATCCAAGAATAGCTGCCTTAGCAGGACCACCTCGCATTTTTCCAACCATTGCAAAAGCTAAATCTAAAAAATATTTACCCCCTCCAGCAGTTTCTAAAAGTGCTCCAAAAAGTACAAAGAGAAATATGAAATCTACAGAAACACCTATTGGGATCCCAAAAATTGCTTCTTGATCAAACCATTGAAAACCAACCAACCTTTTTAATGATAATCCACCATGAGAAATTATGTCTGGTGCATATTGTCCAAAATAAGAAAATAACAAAAAACAAACTGCAATAACAACTAATGGAACACCAATTACTCTACGTGTAGCTTCAAGAAGAATAAATATTCCAATTATTCCAAGCATAAGTTCTACTGGAATAGTAAAATCATTGGTAAAATTTATTTTAAGTAATATTCCACCCCTATCTACTAATTGATCATAAAAAACATAAATATATAAACAACAAACTGCGCCTGTTATTGCAATTAATATATCTATAAAATTTACTTTTTTACCCCTTGCATATGGAAATATTAAAAAAGCTAGTAAAAGTGCAAAACCAAGATGAATTGCTCTCGCTGGCAAACCTTTAAACATTCCAAAGTTTAACCAAAATGGAAATGGAGAAGCATACCAAAGCTGAAATAAAGACCAGGCTATTGCAATACCTGCAACTAACTTTAAATGAATACCTGTTAGATTTCTTGTGGGAGAAAGATCTTCTTTAATCTTATTTTCAATTTTTTTATCTATGTCTGCTGACATTCAGCTTAATATATAAAAAAAAAGGCCCAATAGATATATTGGGCCTCAATTTTTATATAGATTTAATTACATTAAACCAGCTTCTTTATAATATTTAACAGCTCCAGGATGAAGTGGTGCTGATAAACCATCAGCTATCATATTTTTTTTCTCTAAAGGAGCAAAAGCTGGATGTTGTTTTCTAAAATCATCAAAATTTTCAAAAACAGCTTTTGTAACTTGATAAACTAAATCTTCAGAAACATCCACGCTTGTTACCACAGTAGCTTTAACACCAAATGTAGTCACATCTTTTTTCTGTTTAGTATAAGTACCTTTTGGAATTGTTGCAGATGCATAATAATCAGCTCCACTAATAATTCCGTCAATTACATCTCCTGTTAAATTGATTGGCATAGCTTTAGCTGCACATGTTGCTGCTTGTTCCATTGCTCCATTTGGAAAACCTACTGAATATCCAAACGCATCAATTTTACCATCACAAAGAGCTTTTACTTGCTCTGAAGATGTTAGCTCGGTAACTGATTTAAAGAAACTGTTATCAACGCCCATGGCTTTCATTAATTCTTCCATTGTTCCTCTTTGACCAGAACCTGGATTTCCAATATTTACTACTTTTCCTTTAAGACCCATAAAATCTTTAACTTTTGCTTTTTTTCTAGCCCAGATTTGAAATGGCTCGTTATGTACTGAGAAAACAGCTCTTAAATTTTTGAATTGTTTCCCTTCCCATTTGCTTGATCCATTGTAAGCATGAAATTGCCAGTCAGATTGTGCTACACCAAATTGAAACTCACCATCTTTTATTTGTCCGATGTTATAATTTGATCCTCCAGTTGAAGGAGCGGTACATCTGTAGGCTTTATCTTTCATGCCTTTTTTTCTACCGTGTTCAGCACTAATTGCTGATTTATGTAACATTTTACAAATAGCGTTTCCTGTCTGAAAATAAACCCCAGTCGGTCCTCCTGTACCTATTGTAAAAAACTCTGCTGATTTTGCTATTGATCCAAATGAAAATATAGCAGCAAAAATAATCAGAGAGCTTGATATTATTGATAATATTTTTTTCATATACCCTCTCTTAAGTTTTAAAGTTAAATCTAACTATTTATTGCTTCGAGTGTCTAGTAAATTCATTAAATATAAGTGTTGCTAATCAAGGAATTTTTTATGTGATTATTATTTTTCAACCCAAGATTTTAATTTATTTACTCCTTCTACAACCTTTGGGGCGTACAATTTTATTAACTCGTCATTAATATCAGTTTTTTCATTAATATTTTTCATAAATGTATCTCCATCAAAGTCTGTAAAACTTAAACGAACTATCATCCTTTTTTGATCAAATCCAAAATCACTTCCTGGAAGTAAAGCAATATTTAAATTAGTTAAAATATCATCACATAACATGGAGGAACTATCAAATTTTTTGTTCAAAAATTCAGGCAATAAATAAAAGCCTCCCATTGGTTTGTTCATAATAATATTATTAGATGATAAATTTTTATATACGTACTCTCCAACTGCTTTAAGAATTTTTTTTGATTTTAAAATATATTTTTCATGATTGTTATTAAAAGCAGATATTGCAGCAAACTGAATTGGTGAACTTACTGCAGAAAATGTTTCACTTGCCAAAACTTTCATCGATTTAAGTAATTCAATTTTTTTCTTTGGTATAATAAAGTACCCAAGTCTCCATCCTCCAGCACCACACCATTTACTAAGTCCGTTACTTATTATGATATTATCTGAGCAGTGTTCGAAAATAGAAATATAATTTTCATCAAATGTTAATTCAGAATAAATTTCATCTGATAAAACTAAAATATTATATTTTTTTACAATTAAAGAAATTTCTTTTAAATTTTTGCATACTTGTCCTGATGGGTTATTTGGAGAATTATGAAATAAAAGATATTTTTTATCTGGTTTTTTTAAAATAATTTTTTCTATTTCTTGAGCTTTTGGAAACCAATTGTTATCAGCAGATGTTTGAATCCAATGATAGTTATTTTTAGCTATAATTGATTGTGGTTTATAAGATACCCAACTTGGAGCTGGTAACAAAACTTCACCTTCAAATGCTAAATGCATCAAGAACATTAACTCTTTGGTTCCAGGACCTACAATCACCTGATCTGATTTAAAATTGTAATTTTTCTTTTTTGACTCATATTTTGCGATTGAGTCTCTTAGTTTATCTAATCCTTGGATAGGTAAATAACTTTTCTGATGAGCATTTTTTTTTAATTCTTCAACAATAGTAATTGGAACTGGGAATGGTGATTGTCCAAATCCAAACTTAATAATATTTTTTCCTTCATTTTCAATAATCTTTGATTTTTCGTTTATTTTTAGTGTTGCTGATAAACTTAGGCTTTTAATAGTATCTTTGATCATTACGACTTTAACTCAATAAGATTTTTATATTCAATTAAAGCAGATGGATTAGATAATGCTTCAATATTATTTATTTTGTTACCATCTATTATATTTTTAACAGCTACTTCTACAATTTTACCATTCTTAGTTCTTGGTATATCGTTTACCGCAATTATTTTAGCAGGTACATGCCTAGGAGAAGCCTCATATCTAATTGTTGTTTTTAGTTTAGAAATTAAATTTTCATCTAATTTATTGTTTTTTGATAAGACCACAAAAAGTATTATTCTTACATCATTATCCCAAGATTGACCTACTACAACGGACTCTTGTATTTCTTTAAACTTTTCTACAACAGAATAAATTTCAGCTGTACCAAGTCGAACACCGCCCGGGTTTAATGTTGCATCTGATCTTCCATAGATAATATAAGAGCCATTATTTTTTCTCTCGGCATAATCTCCATGATACCAAATATTTTTAAATTTTGAAAAATAAGCTTTTTTATATTTAACTTTTCCAGGATCATTCCAAAATTTTAAAGGCATTGATGGAAAAGAGTTTCTACATACTAATTCTCCTTTTTTATTTAAAATTGATTTACCTTTTTCGGAAAATACTGCTGCATCCATACCAAGACCATTGTTTTGTATTTTTCCACTATTTACAGTTGAATAAATGTTTCCATTTACAAAACAGGAAACAATATCTGTTCCACCAGAAATAGAGGCTAAATGAACATTTTTTTTTATATTTCTATAAATAAATTCAAAACCATCTTTAGAAAGTGGAGACCCTGTAGAACAAATAGTTTTTAAGGACTTGAGTTTGATTTTTTCTTTAACACTAACATTCTGCTTAATAAGTTGATCAATATACTTTGCACTTATGCCAAATAAAGTAACTTTCTCTTTATTTGCAATTTTTAATAATAGCTCTGGAGATTTATGCATAGGAAAGCCATCAAATAGCAATATTGATGCTTTAGATGCTAAGGCTGTAACAAGCCAATTCCACATCATCCATCCACAAGTTGTAAAGTAAAATACATTATCATTTGGTTTTATATTGCAATGTAATTGATGTTCTTTCAAATGTTGTAATAAAACTCCACCAGACCTATGGCAAATACATTTTGGTTTACCAGTTGTGCCACTTGAGTATAAAATTGCTAATTCATGGTCAAAATCAAATTTTTTTAATTTATTTTTGCTTATTTCATATTTTTTAATCTCATTAAAATAATAAATTTTTATATTTTTAATTTTTTTTAATTTTCTTAATTTTTTTCCAGGGTAATTTAAAATTAATACTGATTTTATACTTTTTATGTTTTTTAAAATTTTAGGCAATCTTTCAATAATATTTATTTCTTTTCCATTATAATAGTATTTATCAGTAATAATTAATAATTTAGGTTTAATTTGCGAAAAACGTTCTATAACACCTGGTACGCCAAAATCAGGTGAGCACGAGCTCCAGATTGATCCTATAGCGCTCGCACTTAAAAAACACTCAACTGTTTCTATCTGATTTGGAGTATATGCTGCTATCCTATCTTTTTCTGAAATATTTATTTTTTTATAAAATGTAATTATTTTTTTTACGTCAATATTAAGTTCTTTCCAGGATTTTTGTACTCTGTAACCATTTTCACTAACAAATGTTATAGCTTTTTGATTAGAATTTTTAACTAGAAGATTTTCTGTAAAATTTAATTTTGAATTAACAAAATACTTACTATTAATAAGATCCTTGGTTAATTTGAATTTATCAGTTTTAATACCTATTACTTCAAAATATTTCCATATTGAGTTCCAAAAATCTTTAGGATTTTTTACACTCCATTTTAGCAATTTTGTATAATTTTTTGAAAAATTATATTTATAATATTTTGAAATAAATTTCTCGTAAGCAAATAAATTTGAATTTTTTATTTGCGCTTTTGATGGTTCCCAAAGTTTTTTTGACATTAAATATTTATATTTATATTGTAAAATTTATGCTAACCTTAGATGATATAAATTGAAAATGAGAACTTTTTTCTATCTGATTCGGACTAGTTTTAGTCTATTTTTGTTCTTTTTGAGTAACAAAATATAGTAGGCTTAAAAAAGATCATACTAAAAGTTGATATGTCAAAAAATAAGATCACCGCAGTTCTTGGACCTACAAATACTGGTAAAACTTTTTTGGCTATAGAGACTATGCTTTCATTCGACTCAGGAATGATAGGGTTTCCTCTTAGACTTTTAGCAAGAGAAGTATATGACAAAATTATACAAAAGGTAGATGTATCTCAAGTTGCTCTTATTACTGGCGAAGAGAAAATTATACCAATTAATGCAAAGTATTTTTTATGCACTGTAGAGTCAATGCCTGTAGATAAAGTTTTAGATTTTGTGGGGATTGATGAAATTCAAATGTGTTCAGATCACGAAAGAGGCCATATTTTTACAGATAGATTATTAAATCTAAGAGGTGAAAAATTAACCATGCTAATGGGCTCTAATACAATCAAAAGTATAATTCAAAAACTTGATGATGATATTGAATTCATAAATAAACAAAGATTATCAAAACTTTCATTTGGTGGTCATAAAAAAATTTCGAGAATTGAAAGAAAAAGTGCAGTAATCGCTTTTTCAACAGAAGAAGTATATGCAATTGCTGAACTTATTAGAAGGCAGAAAGGTGGTGCTGCAATAGTTATGGGATCTCTAAGTCCTAAGACTAGAAATGCTCAAGTTAGTTTATATCAATCAGGGGATGTTGATTATCTAGTTGCCACTGATGCTATTGGTATGGGTATAAATATGGATCTAGATCATGTTTATTTTTCAAATATAAAAAAATTTGATGGAAAAAAAATAAGAAGATTGAAAATTTCAGAAATTGGACAAATTTCAGGAAGAGCTGGTAGATATTTAAACGATGGTAGTTTTGGTATCACAGGAGATTGCAACGAAATAAGTCCAGATGAAATTGAATTTTTAGAAAAACATAATTTTCCTGAAATACAAAACATATTTTGGAGGAATTCTAATTTAAAATTTAATAATAAAGAAACTTTGCTAGAATCCTTAGATGAAAAACCTAACAAAGATTGGTTAAGAAGAGTTGGAGAATGTGAGGACGAGAAAGTATTAAAGTATTTTTTAAAAGAAAATAATTTTGAAGTAGGAAATAATTCTGAAATATTAAAAATACTTTGGGAATGTTGTCAAATTCCTGATTTTGTTAAAAAAACATACGGTCACCATCTAGAAGTTGTGAATAAAGTATTTAATTTTTTGACAGGCACAGATAATAAAATTCCTAATTATTATATGAAAAAACAACTATCAATGCTTGATAAACTTGATGGAAATGTTGATTCAATATCAAATAGGATATCTAATGTTAGAACATGGTCTTATGTTTCAAATAAGTCTAATTGGGTTGAAAACCAAGATTATTGGATTGAGAGAACAAAAAATTTAGAAGATAAGTTATCAGATAGACTTCACGATGAATTAACAAAAACATTTATAGATAAAAGGGCAAGCGTATTAGCAAAAGGCTTAAAACAAGATATTGAATTAAAGACTGAAATTATTGAAAAAGAAAAAGTATTAATTAATGATCAGTATATTGGAGTTTTAAAGGGATTAAAATTAATATTAGATTTAAAAGTTGATGCATTAGATGCAGATATAAAATCTTTGAAGAAAGCAGCAAGACAAAATGTAGGTCCAGAAATAATCAGTCGAATTCAACAAATAATAAATACAGGTCTTATAGAGTTAAAAGGTGATTTTAAAATTTATTGGAATAACAATCCAATAGCTAAACTAAACTCTGGTTCAGATTATCTTAGACCAAAGATTAATTTAATTATTGATGAAATGATTGAGAATGACGAAAGAAATAAGTTAAATGAATATTTAAATAAATGGATAAATAAGAAGATAGATACAGAACTTAGTAGTCTGATTGAACTTAAAAATATCAAAGATCAAAACCCTGAGCTCAGAGCTTTAGCGTATAGACTTTATGAGAATAATGGAGTGATTAAAAGATCACATATTTCAGAATATTTAAAAAAAATAAATCAAGATGATAGAAAAAAATTAAGAAGGTTAGGGGTAAAATTTGGAAGATATCATGTCTTTCTTTTTAAGTTATTTAAACCAAGTTCTGTCTCTTTAAGAATATTATTATGGAAAAGTTTTAATAATAAATTTCTTAATTTAACACCACCAACTTTTGGATTAAATTTTTTGGATAATATGAAATCAGCAAATAAAGATTTTATGTTGTTGTGTGGATTTGAAAAATTTAATGATATTTATGTGAGAATAGACATACTTGAAAGATTATTTTTATTAATATTTAATTATTCTAAGGATAAAAAAAAAGAAATTAAGATAATTCCAGAAATGTTAAATTTACTAGGATGCTCAAACGAAAGTTTTATTAAACTATTAAAACAAATGGATTATAAAGTTTATGAGAGAAATAAAGAGTATTACATTAAATATATACCTAATAAAAAAAATAAATATAAAAATTATGACAAAAAAGACTATTCAAATAATCCCTTTGGTGTGTTAACTCAACTAAATCTTAAATAATGTTGAATTTGTTTTCAAAGAATAAAAATGAAACTGATAGTCATTTATCTATAATATGTGTTGCAGCGCTTTTAATTCATTCTGCAAAAATAGATGAAAACTATACTGAAAAAGAAAGATTAATTATTAAAAAAGCTTTGCTTGAAATGGGAACAAGTGATGATCAAGTTGATAATATTTTAAAAGATGCAGAATTAAAAGAAAAGGATTCAAATCAAATTTTAGAATTTACTAAAGAAGTTAAAAACATGAGCATAGAAAAGAAGAAAATAATCATAGAAGCATTATGGAATATAATTTATTCAGATGAAAATGCTGATATGTATGAGTCAAATTTAATGCGTAGATTATCTGGATTATTATATCTTGATCCTAAAATAGTAGGAGATATAAAAGAAAAAATAAAAAAAAAACAATGACGTATTTAGTAAATGATAAATGTATTAAGTGCAAACACACAACTTGTGTTGATGTTTGTCCGGTTGATTGCTTTTACGAAGGAAAAAATATGCTTGTAATTAAACCGGATGAGTGTATAGATTGTGGCGTTTGTGAACCTGAGTGTCCGATCGACGCTATTGTTTCTGACACAGAAGATGGAAGTGAAAAATGGCTAGAGTTGAATACAAAATATTCAGAAATATGGCCAAATATAACCGAGGCAAAAGAACCTTTAACAGATCACGAAAAATATAAAAATGAAGAAAATAAGTTTGATAAATACTTTGAAGAAAACATTTAAAAAAAGCAAACCTGTAAATAAAAGAAAAAAACCAAAAAAACAAACAAACCCAAAGTTAATTAAAAATTCAAAAAAATTAAAAAAAGTAAAGATTGTTTCAAGTATAAAAAGAATAAAGATTCCAAAAAAAATAACTAAAACTGTTCAGAAATCAAAACCTAAGATTATTGAAAAAAAAGAAAATCCAAATACAAATACAAGTTTACTTAGAATTCCAAAAAATAGTGAACAAAAACCTGAAATAAAAAAAGTTAAAAAACAAGAAACAGAAAAAAAAGAGTATAAGATCAAAGATTATGTTGTTTATCCAAAACATGGAGTTGGTCAAATAACAGAATACAAAAAAATGAATATTGGTGGAATTGATATAGAGGCATACATACTCAAATTTGAAAAAGATAAAGCTAATGGAATGGTTCCAGTCAATAAGCAATCTCATTTAAGGCCTCTAGCCACAATTAATCAAGTGAATAAATGTATGAGTATTTTGAAAAGCAAACCAAAAATTAAGAGAAGTATGTGGAGTAGAAGAGCTCAAGAGTATGAAGCAAAAATTTCTTCAGGTAAAATTTATGAGTTAGCAGAAGTTGTTCGAGATCTTAATAAAGGAGACGATTTAATGGTTGATCAATCTTACAGTGAGAGACAACTATTTGAAAAAGCATATGAGAGAATACTTACTGAATTTCAAATAATTTTAGATCTAAATTTAGAAGATACTCAAAAAAAATTAGATAAAGCATTAAAGAGAAATTTAGAAAAACAAATCCAAAAAGTAGAAACTCAAACACAAACAGAAGAAATTTCCGAAGAAGTATCTAAGTAAAAAAAACGCTCCTCACGCAAGCGCCATGAGAAGCGTTATTTAATAAAAAGAATACTAAACTATTTTCTTCTTTTCTTCTTAGCTTTTTTCTTAGCTTTTTTCTTAGTTTTCTTTTTAGCAGCTTTTTTTCTTCTTTTAGCCATCTTTAGCTCCCTTTTTTAATTACGAATCTTTATGATTCGTTTAATTACCTTTT
>CACBTT010000010.1 GCA_902542235.1 uncultured Pelagibacteraceae bacterium | reverse complement strand
TAATTCTGGATAAATCTTTAGGGTAGTTAATAATACTTTCTTCACTCTCAGTCATATTTGATTTTTTAATGTTTTTTTGGTATTGAATCAGTTCATGCGATTTAGCGATTGCATGACATGTGATTGAAGATCTAGAATGTTTTTTACTTTGGCTTGCAAGTGATCCATGTATTGTTTTTGAATTCCAAAAAAGAACATCACCAACATCCATAAATGGGGCTTTAACTTTTATGTTTTCCTCTTTTATTAAATTTATAATTTCATTAATATATCCCACATGGTTCTCCACAATATTATTACTTTTAGTATGCAATTTTTCAAAATTATGAGATTTTGGGCAAATAAAAAATCTGCCTGCATCAGCGTGAATTTTTTCCAATGCAATCCAAGCTCCTGCCATTGTTCCTAAAACATTTGAGTCGAGATAATAGGTATCTTGATGTTCCCAAGTTTCTGAATTTCCCTCAAAGTACATTGATTGTACAATTTTAGGTTTATCTTTAAGTAAAATTTTAAAAATTTTACATAAGTCTTTATTTGAAAAAAGATCTAAACTTTTTTGTCTTAGTTTATTAAACTTTTTGGGATCTAAACTTTGAAGATTTAATATTGGATTCATTACCCAATTATTTGAGTTAAAAATATGCTTTTCAGGCTTAGCAGATGCTTGTCTGTAAATATAGGATTTCGAAGGCTTTATTTCATTATTCCATATATCTTTTAACTCATCACATATCACAGGTTTTATTAAATTTTTTAATATTACATAGCCATGTTCGATGTAATATTCTCTAATGCCAGCATCATTTATGCCAAACTTTGGCGTATCGTCCTCATTAAAATTTTCAGGGACATTAACTTTTATTTTTTTTTTTGTATTTAG
Organism: uncultured Pelagibacteraceae bacterium; assembly: GCA_902542235.1. Classification (GTDB taxonomy): domain Bacteria; phylum Pseudomonadota; class Alphaproteobacteria; order Pelagibacterales; family Pelagibacteraceae; genus Pelagibacter. The sequence goes on along the minus strand of CACBTT010000010.1, from coordinate 29,076 downwards.
TTCAATCATAAATTAAATTTTTTATAAATTTACACTATAATAAAATTATATGTTTAATAAATCTAAATTTAACTAAAATGTTTATAAATAAATTGAATAATAAAGATAATGTATTATATCTCTTGGCTATTCTATTATTTAACTCCGTATATCTAGGAAATTTAATAATTCACATCTCAATATTATTTGCTTTTATTTATGCACTTTTTTTTATCAAAGAAATAAATTTGGATATCACAGATAAATGTTTAATTATATTTGGATTATATCTTATAGTATCTTCTATAAATAAATCTGAATATTTGATTAATGCATTTTATTTTCTTAAATATGTAATTTTATATTTGTCAGTAAAATTTATTTTTACAAAAATTGACACAAAGACTTTTAATCGTGTAATTCAGACATCAAGTATCTTAATAATTTTTTTAATTATCGATTTAAATTATCAAAAAATAACTGGCTATGATATATTTGGATTCCAAAGCTTAGTTGGAGGTAGATTAACAGGGCCATTTAAAGACGAACTTATTCCTGGATCAGTCCTATTATATATAGGTTTTTACTTTATATTTTTTTACTATTATAAATTAATCAATTTCAAAAGTTTTAAATATAATTTTATTGCATTTGTTTTGTTAGCAATTTTTATATTGTCTATTCTAATAACTGGTGAAAGAATTAATTATATTTCTTCAATTCTACTGTTATTAATATTAGTCTTTCTTATTGAAAATAAGATGAAACATGTAATATTTACTGTATCAATTATTCTTTTAAGCGCATTGATAATTTTAAATGATAATTATTTAAAAAGTAGGTATAATAATTTCTTTTTAACATTAAGTCCAAAATTAGATACAAAAGTTTTTAATCAAGATGAAATTAATGAATATAAGAAAGATATTGATATCCTAAAAACAAATAAAAATAGAACTAAGAGTAATAATGATCAAAATTTAGTTTCAAAAAATAAAGTAAATTTCTTTGATACCACTTGGGGAGCTCATTACTTAACAGCTTTTGAAATGTTTAAAAAAAAATTTCTCTTTGGTCATGGAGTTAAATCATTTAGGGACAAATGCTCTGAACAAAAAATATTAAGTGTTAATAAGTCGAAAAGATGCTCAACACATCCTCATAATTTACATTTAGAAATTTTATCAGAAACTGGAATTATTGGTTATTTATTTTTTTTGATTTTAATAATTTTAATAATCATTAATAGTTTAAAAATATTTATTAATAATAAATTATATAAAAAAGACATTGATTATATATTTCTTGTATCAACTTTTACTATATTATTGATTTTAATATTTCCAATCAAAAGCTCTGGAAGATTTTTTTCAACGTCTTTCGGTTTTTATTTTTGGCTTAATTTATCTATACTAAGCGCATCAATTAGTAACATTTTTAGAAAAAAATCTAATGAAATTTAAAATAATTATTATAAATAATATTAATCCTATAGTAATGCTTATATATGGTAGATAAAAAGTTAAACTGTTTTTATAAATCAAAGTAATTACTTTTGGAATTTTCGATTTTTCACCGTTTAATACTAGTCTTATTTTACCTTTGTAATTTTCAATTTTAATTAAATTATTCTTTTCAGATTGTATTGACCAATTATTAGAAAAATTTATATTTGAATTTACATTATATTCTAAATTTTTTATCTCAAATTTCTCATTTGTAATTTTTAAATAGTTAATATCTTTGGGAAAATGCAAAAAATTATTATTTCCATTAAAATATTTCAAATAGTCTTTATTAATGTAAAAATCCCACCTTTGAAGAGGTGAGCAAAATTTTTCTTTCTGAAAAAGATATATATTTTCATATAAGACAGTATGTTTTGGAATAATTTTGTACAACTCCTCTAAAGGATGTATATCTTTACTTTGATTGCACATTTTAACTGAATTTTTTTTTAGAAAATTATTGTCATTAATTACTATATCTTCGTAAGTTTTTTTTAATTCAATAACGTCATTTTTATTAGTAGTATAATGATTTAATTCTGGGTGAAAAGAGTAGTTTAAATAATTGAAAGTATAATTTGGAATTAAACCTAATAACAAAAGAATAACAATATTAATAAATCTTTTTTTATTATTATTTTTTAAATATAAAATTATTAAAATAAAAATAAAAAATAAGCTTAGATAACTGATAGTAAAACTTATTAAAATTTGTTTTTTTAATCCTCTGAATAAATCAATTAGGTACACTTTATCTTGAACACCAAAAAAAGATAGATCACTAAACAATTTTCCTATAATTGTATTTTCATTACCGTTTTGTAGTTGATTAATTTGTTCATTTAAAAAAATAGTCAAATAATATGACAATAAAAATGTCACTACATACAAAATTAAAAAATATATTTTAATTTTAATTAAATATTTATAATTTCTATTCTCAATAACTTTAAAATATACAACAATACCTAATATACTTGTAAGAATGAGAAGAGGTTTTAAGTAAATCGATATAAATGAAAAATGTCTAAAATAGTTTAACAAAGGTAAATTAAAAAGTACTTTTGTGAAATCATAAAATAGTAAGGTCTCTGATAATAAGAGAATAATAAAAGAAAATATTAAAATCGAAAATCTAAATCTAAAATCATAAACATTAATACTTGAAAAAAAAAATAAAAAAGTAAAAAAAATACCAATATTTGTAGTTACTAATGGAACGTCCCACCAATAAAAATTACTCAAGTATGCGAGCGTTTTTAATAAAATACTATGATAACCGTAAAGTGCAAAAACTTTAGTGTCCTTAATAGTTAGATCATCAGATCTTGAAGGCAAATAATAATTATCACTTATTATAAAATTTATAAAATAAAAATATGTTATTGAGCTTGCTATTAATATTAAAAATAAAATAACATGTTTTATTTTGTAATGTATCTTTCCATTATATTGATATTGAAAAATTAAAGCGATAAGTGCAAAAAAAATTATAAAATATATATAAAAAATAGAAAAATATTGAATTGAATTTAGATAAACAAGAAACACTATAATAAATATTTTAATTAAACTTATAAATTTATGCTTTAAACAAAATTGCCTTAAGTAATAAAATATGAAAGGAAAACTCAAAAAAACCTCAAAATTTGCTGAAAAAGCTTTGTATATAAAATTAGAACCCAGAGAAATAAAAATCAAAAGAATTAGTAAATATTTTTTTAGTACCTCTTCTCCAAAATTTTTATATAAACCAAATATAAATATAGAATTTAATAGACTTAAATTAATTAAATATACAAAATAAGAGTTTAGGTTAAATATTTTACCGACAATTATTGATGGAAAAAATATCTTTGATACATCGTACAAATATATTGAAGATGTATCTAGACCAGAATTAATGTAGTCTAACCATTGAGGAAAATTATTATATGTTAAGTAGTAATTGTATATAAATTTATAATTTAAATACATTAACAGTGAGTCATGATGTAAATATACTTTAAAAAATAAGTGATTTATCAGAAAAAGACACAATGGAACTGTAATTATCAAAAAAATAGAATAATAATTATTTGTAGAAAAATTACTTTTCATAAAAATGAAAAAAAATAATAATAAAATTACTTACAGAGAACAAATTAATCATTATTCAAAAATAATAAAACAAAATTTTGCATTGTTTAAGTTTTATCAAGATAATTACAAGTTATTTCTAAAAAAATTAGATAGACTAGATATATCTAATCCAAAAGTAATTGAGTTGGGTTGTGGTCCCAGTTTTTTAAAACAATTTCACGAGAATACTATTTATACTGACATAGAATTACATGATAATTGCGATTTAATTGTTGACGCTCAAAAAATGCCTTTTGAAAATAATAGTATAGATGTTTTTTTTTTACAAAATGTTTTTCATCACATACCTGATATAAATAATTTTTTAAGAGAGGCAGATAGATGCTTAAAAAAAAATGGTATCGTATATATTATTGACCCACATAACTCATTATTTTCAAGCATAGTATATAAATACTTTCATCATGAGGAATTTGACGTAAAAGGTAAATGGACTTTTTTATCAAAAAATCCTCAGAATGATTCAAATCAAGCATTATCATGGATTGTTTTTGAGCGTGATTTGAAGCAGTTTAATGATAAATTCCCCAATCTTAATATTATTCATAAAAGTTATTTTTCATTCTTGAGTTACATTATTACAGGTGGATTAAATTATAATTTTAAGTTACCAAAATTATTCGTTAAAATAATTGATATATGTGAAGTTTTATTAAGAAGTTTTATGAAAAAGTTTTTAGGGCTTTATTGTTGTGTAATATTGAAAAAATTATAAATTTTTTAACATTAAAATGTTTTTTTTTTTAAATCTTGTCTCATGACCAATTTTAATAAAATTATTAGCTTTATAAAATTTTATAACTTGTTTAGAATTTTCGGAACTAGTAATTAAAAATTTATGTTTCTTCCTTAATATTTTTGATGCTTTTGAAATAAGTTTTTTTCCTACACCTTTATTTCTATGTTTATTTTCAACTGCAATATAAATTATTTCAGCACAATCAAAATTATTAATTTTAAATTTTTTAACAATTTTCCTTGTTGAAAATTTAACATTTAAGAGTTTTAAAAATATAGATAAATCTCTTGTAAAAGTTGACATTAGGGCGTCAATCAAAATCTTAACATATAAATTATTTGAAAATACCCCTAATTTTTTTTTGATAATAATAATACCCAATGGTTCACCTTTATCTTTAGCTATAAGTGAAAAAAATGATTTATTTTTTAAAATTTCCCTAAAAAATGAAAATTTTATGAAATTATCAGATAAATAAAATAATACAGAATTTTTCAAATTGTTTCTTACTAACTTCAATAAAGTTTTATTATCTTTACTATTTAGATTGTTTATTTTCATCTTGTACAAATTAAAATCAATCTGATAAAAAAACTATAATGAATTTAAGAGAAAAATGGAATAACTATTATAAAAGAAGTTGTCTTAAAAGAATTTCTTACATACATAGTGATAAAGTTTTAATTGTAGAAAAAAATGAAGAGGTTTTTTCTAATGATTTGACAAAATTTGACGCAATTATTTTATTGCAGCCATTAAATCATACCTTTGATTTAATTGATTTTTTTAACAAACTAAAAAGCAACACAAAACATGACTGTAAAATATTTTTCTTTTATTTTTCAAAAAGGTGGTTGCCGATATTTAAACTTTTAAATTTTTTAAAAATTACAAAAAAACTCGATCATGATGAATTTTCATATATTAGTAAAAATAAAATTAATCTTTTTTTAAGGTTATGCGACTACTCAATAAATACTAGTATAAATTCTATAAACTTTTTATCTAATTCAAAATATTTAAATTTTTTTTTAAATTTTATTAATATGATTGTCCCTTTTTTAGATATTTTTTCATTCTGTAAAATTGAATGTATTTCATTAAAAAATAAAGCGAATACAGAAAATCTTTCTGTATCAATTATCATACCATGTAGAAATGAAGAAAATAATATTTCTTTAATATTTGAAGAGCTAAAAAAAATTAATTGCAATTTTGAAGCTATATTCGTTGATGATAACAGCACAGATAATACTAAAATTAAGATAGAGGATTATATAAATTCTAAAAGTGAAAATAAAAATATTAGATTAGTTAGTGGGGAAGGCTTAAATAAATATAGGGCTGTTAGAAAAGGAGTAAAAAATTCATTAAATGAGGTTTGTATCATTTTAGATGCTGACTTAGCTGTAAAAGCTAAAGAAATAGACAAATGTATAAGTTTAATGCAAAGATATAATTTGGAGTTCATCAATTGCTCAAGATTTATCTACAGGCAAAAAAAATTTTCTATGAGATTTTTGAATTTCTTGGGCAACAAATTTTTTGCATTATTATTTTCTCTAATAGTGAAAGACAATGTAACCGATACTTTATGTGGTACAAAAGCATTTTACAGGAAAGATTGGATATTGTTTGAGGAATTTGGAAATAAAACTAATAATCACGACCAGTGGGGCGACTTCAACTTGATATTTGGATCGTACTTTCATGCACTTAAAGTTCAAGAGTTTCCAGTGAGGTATTATGCTAGGGTATCTGGTAAATCCAAAATGAATAATCGTTTCAAAAGATTTTTAAAAATGCTTTTAGCTTGCTATTATTCATTTTTAATTTTCAATAACTAAATTAAAATTAGTTTTTCTTTTATTTTACTTAAGATTTGTTTTTTATTTTTATTTTTTTTATCTATGTAAAAAATAAATTCCTTTATCTTATTAGTTTTAAAGTAATTCACATTTGAAACCAAAATCATTTTTTTTCCAAATACATAATGAAGTTTTTTTATATTATTTAATATTTTATTAAAAAATTTTTTTCTTTCGTTTTCTATGTATATAATATTAACATAATTGTCTTCTTTACAAATTAATGCAATCTTATCACTAATGTCTAAAGAAGAAGTATCTAAATATTTTGTTGTAAATATATAATTTAAATTTTTTTTTACATTCATTTCATTAAGATCTAAAGATATATCGTAATCAAAATTTATATTTGTAATAACGTTTATTTTGATAAATATTTTAACAGACTTATCTGACTGAATTTTATAATTCATCTTTTATTGCTCCTAGCCATCTTCGAGCCATTTCAACATATCCGATATAATTTAAATGTACACCATCTGAATAGAATTTTTCTTTAAAATTGATAAAGCTTACTACTTTTAATTTCTTTCTTTTTGATATTTTAATAATACTTTCATTATATTTTTTTATAATCTTGTTTCCTTCAGTTTTTGAATAGCATGGTAATCCAGTATATATAGGTGGTAGAAGACCAATTATCACTTTTGCACCAGCAACATTAGCATTATCAATTATCTGGATAATATTTTTTTCGTATATATATAAAGGAATTGGAACTTTTGTATCGTTAGTACCTGCTAAAAGTAAAACAAAATCATAATTATTATTGAATAATATTTTAGTCGCTCGTTTTAAAATTTCAGATGAGGTTTCTCCATTTACACTTTCATTGATACAAATATTATCTTTTTTTATATTATTTTTTATTAAATAATTTAATTCTTGAGTATAATCTCTAAAATATTCATTTCTTGCTCCATTTGTCAAACTATCGCCAAGACAAAGAATTTTAATCATAAATATTCTATTACTTTACTTTTATTATTTTTGTTTAAGTAAATTTCTTTCATCCAATCAACCGTTTTTCTTAATCCATCTGCTAAATTTACTCTAGGATTATGTTTTAAATCTTTAATTGCTTTTTCACAAGAGACCTTTTTATGAAGCGTTGTAAATTTTTCATTCTCTTCATAAGAAACTAAATCTTTATTACCGCCAGTAAGTTCTAAAATTATATCCGACATCTCTTTAATGGTATGATAATCATTACCTGCAATATTATAAACTTCTCCAGATTTAAAATTACTAGGAATATTTGAGAATGTATTTACAAGGTCAGTTATATAAGTTGAAGTTCTGGTGTGACCTAAATAAACAGTATATTTCTCTTGCATTAAAGCTTTGTAGATAAACCTGCAAGCTACACTACGATAATAACTATAATATTCACCTGGACCGTATGTATTAAAAATCCTAACTCTAACTGTATCTGTATTAAACATTTCTTTTGAGTTCATTATTTGAATCTCAGATACCCATTTACTTAATGCATAGTCATTTTTCTGCTTAATAAAATTCTTTTCCATGACATCTTCATGCATAATACCCTCATAGTCACCATAAACTTCTGATGAGCTTGCAAAAATCATTTTGAAACCAATTTCCTCTTGTAATCTAATTAAATTTTTTGTTCCAATAACGTTTGTTTTCCACATGTTTTCGTAAAAATCTTCACCATTCCATCTTCCAAATTCTCCACCTAGATGAAATACATAGTCAAATTTTTGTTTTTTAAATAAATTTTGTAATTGATTGAAACTAGATACATCACATCTATAATAATTTTTTTCATTAAAGTGACCTAAATCACAAAAATAAACCTCATTATTATTCTGTTTTAATTTATTAACTAAAACCAATCCAATAGAACCTAATCCGCCTGTAACTAAAATTTTCATCTATCTATAATCTAAACTTTTTCTTGCTTTAATTTTCAGATTTTTAAATTTATCATGATTAACAAGATAAATCTTTAAATCAAATTTAATTTTTTTTAAATCAGTTTTATTTAAAGTATTCAAAGATGAATTATAAGGATCATAAATATTAAGTTTTACACCTTTTAATCTAAGATTTTTAATTATTTTTAAAGCTGCAGACTCTCTTAAATCGTCAATATTTTCTTTATAGGTTATTCCAAGACATAAAATGTTACTTTTTTTATCCTCTTTTATTTTAGAAATAATATCTTCTGATATTTTATTAATTAACGCTTGATTTATATTTATAGAAGTTTCAATCATTTTGATTTTTTTTTTTATATTAAAAAAAAGAGGATCTATCGGTATACAATGACCACCTATACCAATACTAGGTTTAAGATATTTAACTCTAGGGTGCATATTTGTAATTTCAAATAGTTTTGACGAATCAACCTTATAGAAGTCACAAATTGTATTTATTTCATTTGCTAGTGAAATATTAACCAATCTGAAAGTATTTTCAGCTAACTTTGAAATTTCAGCAATCATTGGATTAGTTAAATATATTTTTTTTGAAAATGTCGAATAAATTTTTTTTGCCAATTTATTGGACTCAGTATTAATTCCACCAATAACTCTAAAATTATTTATCATCTCATATAAAGTATTACCTGGTATCGCTTTTTCAGGACAATAAGCTAGATTGATACCCCTTTTAAATGCTGAAAGTTTTTTTTCAATATTTTCAGTTGTTCCAGGAGGTATAGTTGACTCTATGATAATTAGATCACCTTTTTTAATAAATTTTTCTATTTTTCTTAATACATTATTTAAAAAACTTAAATCGGGTTTATTATTCTTCAAAGGTGTTGGAACACAAATAAAAAATATAGATCTATTTTTTTCTTTATAAATTTTATTTTTAAAATCTAGATTATTGAAATTTTTTTTAAATAACTTATTAAGATTTTTCTCCTTAATCAAAATTTTACCATTTTTAAGTTGCTCAATTTTTTGAATATCTTTATCTATACATTTAATTTTTCTTTCTTTTGATAAAAGACAAGCGAGCGGAAATCCTATATAACCCATTCCAATAATATAGATATTTTCCATTTAAAATTTATTCTTTATAAAATTGTATATTCTTCTTGATGATTTTCCATCTCCAAAAGGATTACGTTTAAAATTATTAGTATTTTTATTTTTATTTACTAGAAATTTAAATTTTTTAAGAATTTTTTTCCTAGATGATCCACAAATAAAAGAGTAACCAAGTTTGATTGTTTCTTCTCGTTCCGTTTTTTCTCTTAGTAAAATTAAATATTTTTTTAAAGTAGGTAGCTCTTCCTGTATTCCACCGCTATCACTCATTACAAAACTACATTTTTTTTAGCAAATAAATAAATTCTGGATAAAATAAAGGCTTAATAAGAAATATATTTTTTATATTTTTCAAATGTTTTCTTAAGGTATTTTGTACATATGGGTTTGGATGAACAGTTATCACAAATTCAAAGTCCTTATAAATATTAGCTAAATATTTTATAGTCCTACAAATATTCTCAAATCTTAAGCCAAAATTTTCCCTTCTGTGTATTGTTATTAGTATTAAATTTTTTTTATTAACTACATATCCTCTTTTTTTAATTTTATTTACTAATTTTAATTCATAGTTTTTTTTATATTTTTTTATTTCATTATGAATAGCATCGATTGCAGGGTTACCTGAAACACAGATTTTCTTGTCACTTATATTTTCGTTTAACAAGTTTTTTTTATTTGTAACTGTTGGGCAGAAATGATAATCAGCTATACTAGATATTATTCTTCTGTATCCCTCTTCAGGCCAAGGTTCTAAATGATCATAGGTTCTTAGTCCACTCTCAACATATAGAATTTTGATTTTAAGATTAAAGGCAACTATTGAAGCAACAATAGCTGTTAAAGTATCTCCTAAAACAAAGATGCCATCAACTTTGTTTTTGATCAAATAATTTTTTAGATCATTTGTTATCAAACTCATTTTTTCATTTAAGTCTATTTTTTTAATTATTCTGGCTTTTTTTTTCTGAATTTTGAATTTAAAATGTTCAATTACATCTTGACCGATTTCTGTATGTTGATAAGTAAAGTAACTTGATATATGAAATTTTTTTTTTTTTTTGAAAAAATTGTATACTGGCCCCAGTTTAATAATTTCTGGCCTAGTGCCAACAACAAAGCAGAGTTTATTTTTCATTAAACATGTCCATTAAATCAAGAGCTTTAATAACATTTATTATTCTTTTTGTTATATTAATTTTTATCTCTTTTTCTTTTAAAAAAGAATTTAAAAGCATATTAAATCTCACAAAATTTTATACAATTAAAAAACTCAATTTATATAAAGATAATTATAAAATTGACACTGTCCTTTACGATCTAAAAATTTCAAAGAGATCTATCAATAATATACTTAACAAATATAACTACTATACAAATAATTCTCCAGTAGGTTATTTAGATAGTTATAATAATAGATTATTTTTTATTACAGGCCAGGGTAGTTTTTATGAAGTAGATGACTTTCAAAATTCAAAATTTAAAAAAATTAAAAATAATTTAAATTCAATTTTAAACAAAAATAATTTTGTTAAATCAATGAGTGTGAGATCATTATATATTGATAAATATAATGATAAAATTTTTATTTCATTTACTTATCACGAACCAGAAACAAAATGTGTTGGCCTTGAAATAGCAGAGTCAAATTTGAGCAATTTCACAAATTTACAATTTATGAGTAAATTTAAAACGCAATGTATAAAATATGATAATTTCAATGATTTTAATGAGATGAGCTCGGGTGGTAAACTTATATCACTAACTGAAAAATATTTATTATTAACTACTGGAGATTTTTGGCAAAATGATATCTCTCAAAATGATAAAAAAGATTATGGTAAGGTTCTGATAATTGATAAAATAAATTATAATCATTCTATTTTTTCTTCAGGTCACAGAAATCAACAAGGGTTAACAATTTATAAAGATAAAATATATGCTTCAGAACACGGCCCAAGAGGAGGTGATGAAATAAATTCTATTGTAAAAAATGAAAATTATGGATGGCCTGTCGTAGCTTATGGTCCCACTTACAAAAAAGATTATAATAAATATTATTTAAAAGATCACAAAGAATATAAAGAACCTCTTTTTGTATTCTCGCCATCTATAGGAATTTCAGATATAGAATTTTATAATTCAGATTATTTAGAAAGATGGAATGGCGATATGTTGGTTGCATCAATGAAAAATAATACAGGCATGTTGAGACAATTAAATCCAGGCCTATCTCTTTACAGATTAAAATTTGATAAAAATCATGAGAAAGTTTTATATTCTGAAAAAATATTTATAGATGATAGAATTAGAGATATAGAAATTTTAGATAATGGTTTAATTTTTTTTGTAACAGAAGAGAATCCCTCATTGTATAAAGTTGATTTGATGCAATGAAATTAACAATCATAGTACCTTGTTTTAATGAAGAAAAAACAATTAAAACAGTTATTGAAAAAGTACTATCTCTAAAAGTAAATAAAATACAAGTAATAGTTGTCGATGATTGCTCATCAGATAACTCATATGAAATTATTAATTCTATAAAAAATGAAAATCTTCTAATTTTACAAAATCAAAAAAATTTAGGAAAAGGTGCAGCAATAAACACTGCAAAAAAATATGTAGATGGAGACATTGTGGCTATACAAGATGCTGATTTAGAATATGACCCTAATGATTTAATGAAATTAATTGAGCCAATAATTAATCTTGAAACTCAAGTTGTTTATGGATCAAGAGTATTAGGGAAAAAATACTTTGAAAATATACAAAACTTTAGTCATTGGTTTCGAATTTTAGGTAATATATTTCTTACAAAATTATCAAATCTTATTAATAATCAAAATTTAACAGATGCTCACACATGTTATAAAGTATTCAATAGTAAAATTTTTAATAAAATAATTTTGGAAGAAAAAAACTTTAATTTTTGTCCAGAGGTAACAACAAAAATATCAAAACTAAAAATAAAAATTATAGAAAAACCAGTTAGCTATAATGGAAGAAAATATTCAGAAGGAAAAAAAATAAAATCAATTGATGGGTTAAAAGCTATTATTACATTAATTAAATATCGTTTTTTTAAATGATTAAAATTGTTAAATATTCTCTAGTAAGAATAATAGAAAAGTATCCACTATTTCATTCAATTATTTATAATAATATTGATAAATTAAAATTTTTATTTCCTCATGAAAAAGATTATTTGGGGCTAAAATTAATTTTTCCTACTACTTTTGATGGAGATATTTTGGATGTTGGTGGCAATATAGGATTGTCAACAATAGGATTTAGATCTCTAGGTTTTAAAAAAAATAAAATATATATTTTTGAACCTAATAAAAGAAATTGTCAGCAAAAATTATCTTTGCTAAAAAAAAATGACAAAAAAATATCTTTAATGAATTTTGGCTTATCATCAAACAATAAAACTATAAAGTTATATACTCCGGTATATAAAAAAAAAATTTTTCATTTTCTTTCAAGTTCAAACAAAAATTATATTAAAAATAAAATAAAGTATCATTACAAAGGACAGCATAAAAACTTTAATTTTTTATCTCAAAAAATTAAACTTAAAAAATTTGATAGTTTAAGTATGAATATAAGACCTAAGTTCATCAAAATCGATGTTGAAGGTCATGATCATGAAGTTCTAAAAGGCATGATTAAATCAATAAAAAAAAATTTACCAGTATTATTGATAGAATATAATAAAGAAAACTTTTTTAAAGTCTTTAAAATATTAGGTCAACTCTACAATGTTTGTGAATACGATATTAATAAAAATAAGTTATATAAATTAAAAAAAAGTAAAATTAAAATATTGCTAAGTGGAAAATTAAAAAATAATTTTTACCTTGGACAAAGAAATATATATTTTTTACCAAAATTAAAAAAATGATAATTCTAGTATTATCAATATTTTTGTTTCTTATTTCTGTTGTTGGTTATGGTAAAATATTTATCAAGATTAATAATTTAAATGATATTAATTTATCTTTCGGTGAAACGGGACTATTAGGTTTATTTTTTATAACTTTCCTAGGTATAAGTTTACATTTTTTTTTTCCATTAAATCAAATATTAAATACATTTATTTTTTTAATTGGATTTTCATTTTTTCTTTATGAAATTTCTACATCTAAAATAAAAATAAACTTTAAATATTATAAATTATTTTTTTTTATATTTTTTGCATCATTGACAATGATATTAGGACATAAACCAAACGAAGACTTTGGATATTATCACTTACCATATATTGTTAACATGAATTCTGAAAAAATAATTTTCGGCTTATCTAATTTGCAGTTAAATCAAGGCTGGAACTCTTCGTGGTTATTAATTAAAAGTTTGTTCAACATCAAAATAGTAGGTGTAAAAGGAATTTTTGTATCTAATATAATATTTTATCTTTTAATCTCTTTTGTTTTTCTTAGTTACTTCTATTTTAATAAGATTAGATCAGGATCAATATTCTTCTTTTCTTTATTTTTTTATATTTTTTTAAATTTAAAATTTGCAAGACTAAATTCTTATGGCATAGATATTCCATCCAATTTTTTAGTTATTTATGCATTTATACTTTTTTTACTTTGTTACCATAATAGAAACTCAGATAAAAAATTTTTTAGATATCTAGAAATATTAATATTAATTTCAATTTTTTCTATTAGTTTTAGAATTTTAAATTTATTGATTTTAATTTTACCAATAATATTAATATTTAGGTTTAAAGTTAGTATTTTAAAATTATTTAAATCGAGAGTTTTAATATTTTCAGTTTTATTTTTCATTATTTGGCAAATTCAACAAATAATCTACACTGGGTGTTTTTTAATTCCAAATGAATTGACTTGTTTTAAAAATTTTTCTTGGTTTGATAAAGATATTATTGCAAATTTTGTAAATGATACTTCTAATGTAAATAAAAGTTTTCAAACTTATTCAGGAGTTTTAAGTAGAGAAGAATATTTATCCAATTTTAATTGGATTGGCAATTGGTACGAGCGAAATCATATTGAATTGTACGAACATATACTAACTTTTTTAATACCTGTGTTTTCTTTTATTATAATTAATAAAAATAATTTTAAATTTAATTTATATTTTTTTAAAAAAGAAAATAATTTTTATATTTTAATTGTTGTATTTTTGTCTTTGGTAATCTGGTTTTTAAAAGCACCAGTTATCCGATTTGCAACATTGTACTTACAAACCTTTTTTTTAATAATTATTTTATATTTTATTAAGCATAAATCAAAAAAATTAATTTCAAAAAAATTAATTTTACTATTTGTACTTTTAAGTTTATTTGGCAATATTTCAAAAAATATCTTGAGAATTTATAATAATGAAACTAAAAATATATTTCCCATAATTCCAGAGATAGATTATAAAACGACAAATTTAGAAGATTTAAAACTTAATATTCCAAAAAAAAATAATTTTATTGATAAGTCGGAGCTTTGTTGGGATGTTCCTTTTTTATGTAGGATTGGTAGCTTTGATGATATAAATATTAAGATGAATAATAATTATCTTTTTATTTTGAAAAATTAGAAGTATTTAATATGACAAATTCTTTCTTATGAAAATTTTTATCACAGGTATTGCAGGTTTTTTAGGATCACATTTGGCAAAATTTTACATCAATAAAGGACATGAAGTTGTTGGAAATGATACATTGGTTGGTGGATATAGGGATAATATTCCTAATAAAGCAGTGTTTCATAAAATTCCCTGTGAAGATAATTCAAGTTTAAAAAAATTATTTCAAGGAGTAGATATTGTAATAAATACAGCAGCTTATGCTCACGAAGGTCTATCAATTTTTTCACCTCACACAATAACATCCAATGTTTTAGGTGGATCTGTTTCAGTATTTAGTGCAGCTATTGCATCAAAAGTAAAAAGAATTGTTCATTGTTCATCGATGGCAAGATATGGACAAATTAAACCACCATTCAAAGAGTCCGATATTCCAAAACCAGTTGATCCTTATGGTATTGCAAAACTTGCATCTGAAAATATTTTAATAAATTTGTGTGAAGTGCATGACACAGAATACAATATTGCTGTACCTCACAACATAATTGGACCAAATCAAAAATATGATGATCCATTTAGAAATGTTGCATCAATAATGATAAACTTAATGTTACAAAATAGAAGTCCTATCATTTATGGAGATGGAAAACAAAAGAGATCTTTTTCAGACGTAAGAGATTGTATAAGTTGTATAGATGTCATGGCAACTGATAAGAATGTAAAAAGTCAGATCATAAATATTGGTCCTGGAGATGAAAATTACATTACTATAAATGAATTATTTGAAATTATTAGCAATAAACTTAAGTTTAATAAAAAACCTGATTTTTATCCAGACAGGCCCAATGAAGTAAAATATTCTTCGTGTTCTTCGGACAAAGCGCAAAAATTATTAGGATATAAAACAAAATTTTCTGTGGAAGAAAGCATAGATACCATTATTAAGTATATTAAAGAAAGAGGAACAAAAAAATTTCTCTATAATTATGATTTAGAAATCATTAATGAAAAAACACCAGAAACATGGAAGAATAAATTATTTTAATTCAAAAATTTTAATATTTAATGACTAGAGAATGTATTATTTTAGCTGGTGGATTAGGAACAAGATTGGGTAAAATAACAAAAAAAACACCTAAACCCCTAATTAAAGTTAAAAATAAACCATTTATATTTTATATAATTGAAAATTTATACAGACAGGGAATTAGAAAATTTTATATTTTAACGTGGTACAAAAGTAATTTCTTTTTAAAAAGTATTCCAAGTAAATTTAGAGATGCAGAAATTAAAGTAATTAAAGAAAAAAAAAAACTTGGAACAGCGGGATGTGTTATCAATATAATTAATAAACTTGAAAAAAGTTTTTTTGTAGTAAATGGAGATACTTTTTTTGATATTAATATAAGAGACTTACAAAAAAAAACTAATGATAACAATTCTATGATTGGAATAGGTTTAAAATATTCCAGCACACATTTGGGCTATAAAAGCTATAAAGTAAAAAATAATCTAGTAACCAAATATTACAAAAGTAAAAATAAAATTAAATTAGTTTGTGGAGGCATATACTTCTTCAAAAAACGAGTTTTAAGTAAAATGAAAAAAAAAAATATGGATATAGATAACGATATTTTAAGCCCGTATTTAGAAAAAAAGAAAAAAATTACTGGAATAATTTATAAAAACGATTTTATTGATATTGGAACAAAATTTTTTCTAAATAAAGCTAAAAAATTTATAGAAAAAAAAATATTTAGACCAAGTGCATTTTTTGATAGGGATGGGGTAATAAATTATGATTATAAATATGTTCACACAAAAAGAAAGTTTGTTTGGAAAAAAAATATTTTTAAAGCAATTAAACTATTAAATGACAAGGGTTTTAGAGTATTTATTATTACAAACCAAGCAGGAATTGCAAAAGGATTATATTCAGAAAAAGATTTTAAGCGATTAAATTCGTGGATGAATCAACAATTCATAAAAAATGGATCTTTTATAGATCAAGTTTATTATTGCGCCTATCACCCAGATGCAATAATTAAAAAATACAAAAAAAAAACAAATTTGAGAAAACCTGGAAATGGAATGATAATGAACGCATTTAAAGATTGGAAAATTAATAAGAAAAATTCTTTTTTGATTGGAGATTCTGAAACAGACATAATAGCAGGCAGAAAATCATTATTAAAAAGTTATTTTGTAAAAAAAGATATTTATCGTCAAATTTCAAGTATTATAAGATAAATTTAACCGTTTATTTTTAGTTTAATAAATTTCTTATTCTTTACATGTTAATATTATTTTTGTATAAAGCCCTGCCTGGTGATTATTGCGAAAGGGTAATACCCGATCCCATTCCGAACTCGGAAGTCAAGCCTTTCTGCGCCGATGGTACTTTGTCTTAAGACATGGAAGAGTAGGACATTGCCAGGCTAAAAAATATAAATAACATGAAAATTGCTAGCTCACTCAAATCATTGAAAAAAAGAGATTTAAATTCTAAACTCGTAAGACGTAGAGGTAGAGTATATATAATCAACAAAAAAAATCCAAAATTCAAAGCAAGACAAAAATAATCTAATGGATAACGAAAGCCACAAAAATACCTGGAATAATTTTACCAAATTTGTACTTTGGGGCTCAATTGCTGTAGTTTTGATTCTTGTATTGATGGCAATCTTTTTACTATAAAATTTTTTATGATAATTGGGTCAATTTCTGAAGATTTAAACTTTGAACAAAGAGTCGCTATAACACCTGAAATAATTAAAAAATATTTATCTTTGGGTCTAAAAATAAATTTAACAAAAAATTATGGATCTCATCTAGGAATATTTGATAAAGTTTATGAAAACGAAGGTGTCAATATACTTAATACTTCCGAAGAGGTTTTAGAAAAGTCTGATGTAATTTTGCAGATGAATATTTTAAATGATAATAACTTAAATAAACTCAGGCCAAATCAAATTTTAATTGGAGTTTTAAATCCTTATTTAAACAAAGAAAAATTAAAACAGGTAATAGATAAAAATATTAATTGTTTTTCACTTGAGTTATTGCCAAGAATTACCAGAGCCCAGTCAATGGATATATTATCGTCCCAAGCAAACTTGGCTGGCTACAAAGCTGTTGTTGATTCATTTGCATATTTCCATAAAGCAATACCAATGATGATGACCGCAGCAGGAACAATTTCTGCAGCTAAAGTCCTTGTAGTGGGAGCTGGTGTAGCTGGGTTACAAGCTATTGCTACAGCGAAAAGAATGGGTGCAATTGTTTATGCTACAGACGTTAGAATGGCATCGAAAGAACAAGTTGAAAGTTTAGGAGGAAAATTTTTAACTGTTGAGGGAATGGAGAATTTAGAGACAGAGGGTGGATATGCAAAAGAAACTTCGGAGGAATTTAAGAAAAAGCAAGAAGATTTACTAAAAGAAACATTAAAAAAAATAGATATAGTAATATGTACAGCATTAATACCAGGTAAAAAAGCACCAGTAATAATAAAAAAAGAAATGATTGATGTTATGCAAAGTGGCTCTGTTATATATGACTTAGCTGCAATTCAAGGAGGAAATTCTGAATTGACTAAAGTTAATGAGATAATTGATAGCAATGGAGTAAAAATTATGGGAGAAGCAAATATCTTAAATAGATTGCCTTTATCAGCTTCTAATCTTTATTCCAAAAATATTTTTAATTTTATAAGCAATATGTTTAATAAAGAGAAAAAAACTTTTGAAATAAACTTAGAAGATGAAATAATTGAAAAAACAAAGATTAAATAATGGAAATAGATCCTTTTATATTTAGATTAAGTATATTCATTTTGTCAATTTTCGTCGGTTATTATGTCGTATGGAGCGTCACTCCATCTTTGCATACTCCATTAATGTCAGTAACTAACGCAATTTCATCAGTAATTATTGTAGGAGCAATAATTGCAGCCCTTGCAGGATCTTCAGAGAGTATTTTTGAAATATCAAACATTTTTGGTTTTTTAGCAATAATTCTAGCAGCAGTTAATATTTTTGGAGGCTTCCTTGTGACGCAAAGGATGTTGCAAATGTATAAGAAGAAAAAGAAATAACTATGTCAGCAAACTTATCAGCAACATTTTATCTAATATCAGGAATACTTTTCATATTAGCTTTAAGGGGTCTTTCATCACCTGAGACTTCTAGGCAAGGTAACTATTTTGGAATTGCAGGTATGTTAATTTCAATTGTAGTTACTTTTTTGTCTGTCGGAAATTTTGGATCAGGCTTTGTTTATGTTTTAATATTTTTAGTTGTTGGAGGTTCAGTAGGAGCATTTATTGCGTTTAGAATACCTATGACTGCAATGCCCGAACTTGTTGCTGGGTTTCATAGTCTTGTAGGTCTTGCTGCTGTTTTTGTTGCTATTTCTGCTTTTTTAAAACCAGAAGCATTTAACTTAGGTTATGTGGGAAACATAAAGCTTGCTAGCTTAATAGAAATGTCTCTAGGTGCTGCAATTGGTGCAATTACCTTTTCGGGATCAATAATTGCATTTTTAAAATTAAGGGGAATTATGTCTGGCGCCCCTATCACTTTCAAAGGTCAGCATTTTTTAAATCTAATCTTAGGTTTAATAATCATATTTTTAATTTACTATTTATGTATTTCTCAAACATCAAATTTATTTTGGTCTTTAGTATTATTATCTTTTCTTGTTGGAGTATTATTAATAATTCCAATAGGTGGAGCTGATATGCCTGTGGTAATTTCAATGTTAAACTCATACTCAGGCTGGGCAGCAGCTGGTATTGGTTTTACTCTAGAAAATACAGCCTTGATAATCACGGGAGCTTTAGTGGGATCATCAGGTGCAATACTTTCATATATTATGTGTAAAGGTATGAATAGATCTTTTTTTAATGTTATACTTGGTGGTTGGGGGGCAACTGAACAGAATATAGAAGGTCAAAGCAAAGAACAAAAACCAGTAAAAAATGGAAACGCAGATGATGCTGCATTTTTAATGAAAAACGCTTCTTCTGTTATTATTGTGCCTGGCTATGGTATGGCAGTTGCACAAGCTCAACATGCTTTAAGAGAAATGGTAGACGCATTGAAAAAAAATGGAGTAAAAGTATCTTATGCAATTCATCCAGTTGCTGGAAGAATGCCGGGTCATATGAACGTACTACTTGCTGAAGCAAATGTTCCTTACGACGAAGTATTTGAACTTGAAGAAATTAACAATGATTTCGCAAATTGTGATGTCGCATATGTTATTGGAGCTAATGATGTTACTAATCCAGTTGCAAAATCTGATCCACAAAGTCCAATTTATGGAATGCCAGTTTTAGATGTTGAAAAAAGCAAATCTGTCTTATTTGTGAAAAGAAGTCTTTCACCAGGATATGCTGGAATAGATAATGACCTTTTTTATCGTGATAATACGTTGATGTTATTTGCTGATGCAAAAAAAATGACAGAGGAAATAGTCAAAAATTTATAATATTTATATTATTTATTTATTAATTCTAAATAATATATTTTAATTAACAGGATGAATGAAATTAAAATATAGAAAAGAAATAGACTTCTTAAGAGCGCTTGCTGTTATATTTGTTATAACTTTTCACTTTTATCCAAATTTTTTACCAAATGGATATCTTGGCGTAGATATGTTTTTTGTAATTTCAGGTTTTTTGATTTCATACCAAATATATAAAAGTATAAAAGATAAGGAATTTTATTTAAAAGAATTCTATATTAAAAGATTAAAACGTATATTGCCTGCATCAATATTTGTTTTGATAATTGTTTTTATAGTTTCATATTTTTTACTTACGAATAATGATTTTCTAAAATTTTATGAGAGTTTAATTTATTCACTTTTTTTTTCGTCTAATTTCTTCTTTTGGTTTGATGGCGGATACTTTGGACCAAATGACGAACTTAAACCATTATTACATTTTTGGTCATTGGCAATTGAAGAACAATTTTATTTATTTTTTCCATTGACTTTTATCTTTTTTTTAAAATTTTTAAAAAATAAAAGCACATTAATTATTTTTATAGTTGTAATCACAGCTATAAGTTTATTTTTGAATATTTTGTTAATACAATTAGGAGGTTCAATTCCTGCATTTTTTTTAATGCCTACAAGAATATGGAATTTATCTTTTGGTGTATTAGCGATGCTAATTTATGTTAGTAGTAACAAACAACATTCAGAGTTTGAAATTATTTTTTATATTTTGCTTATTTTTTTATCTTTGATTGTAGATATTCCTTATATACCAAAGAATTTCCTAATTACATTTTCCTGTTTCATGATTTTAAGAAAACAATTTCCTAAATATTTTCTATTAAAGAATATAATTGAAAATAAATTAATTATATATATTGGTCTTATTTCATTTTCCTTATATTTGTGGCATTGGCCTTTGCTGGTTTTTTTAAAATATTACATTGTCGAGGATTTAACAAATTCATCAAAAATTATATTACTAATTGTAGTATTTGCTTTGTCTGTATTTACTTATCATTTAGTTGAAAAAAATTTTAGATACAAGATAACAACAAGTACGTTTACTTTCTCTATGTTATTTATATATTTTTTATTTTTTTCATATAGTTTCAATTTTCAAGATAGAAAAAATATCAAATACACTTCGTATTCAGCTGATTTTATTTCATCTGCTTCATTAACAAACTATAGGTGTAAAGTTTCTGATAATACAATATATAATGGATTGAGAGCATGTTACATAAATAAAATTGATAACAAGGATTACGACTTCGCTTTGTTAGGTAATTCTCATGCTCAAATGTATGTTCCATCTTTTCTTCCAAAGCTAAGATCTTTAAAAAGAGAAGGTATTTTATTGCCTATGAATTGGTGCCTACCTACCTTAACAGTTAATTTAGATAAAAATTGTATGAAATTAGCAAAAGATTATTACGAAAATTATATAAAAGATAAAAAAATTAAAAAAATAATAATTGCAACATCTTGGTGGCACAAAAAACTGTTTGATGGAAATAAATATATTGACGATTTTGATCGTATAAAACTAACCAAATCTTTATTAGATCTGATCTCTAAAATTAATAAAAGTGGAAAAGAAGTTTATCTTATAGGACCTATTCAGGTACCATTATATGAGTTACCTCAAGAATTATCTAGATTAATAAAATTTAAGCATATTAATAATTATGAACTTGAACAAAGGTTAAAGGAAGATAGGTCTATTTTTGACAAAAATTATATAAAATCTATAGAAATTCTAGAGGCAAACTTAGGTTCAAATTTTATAAATTTAAGCAAAACCCAGTGTGATGAAAAATTTTGTTATTATGGTGATGAAAAAGGTATTTATTTTGCTGATGGAAGTCATCTAAGCAAATATGGAACTAATAAATTTTTGAAAAGTTTAGAAATAATCTTCGAATAATTAATTCTTTATAGTAGAATAACTTATATGACAAAAATATATTGCGATATTGCAGATTTAAAATTGATCAAAAAATTTAATAAAAAATCTTTAGTTAAAGGATTTACTACAAATCCAAGTTTAATGAGAAGTGCAGGAGCAAAAAATTATGAGGAGTATAGCAAAAAGATATTAAATATCACAAAAAAACCTATTTCATTTGAAGTTTTTGCTGACAACATAGATGAAATGATTTCTCAAGGTATACATATTTCACAATGGGGAAAAAATGTTTATGTAAAAATTCCAGTTGTTAATTCCAAAGGTATTTTTACAGGAAGAGCCATAAAATATTTAAACGATAAAAATATTAAACTAAATATCACTGCAGTTTACAATTTCGGACAAATAAAAAAAATTTTAAAAAATATAAATAAAAATTCAAAAGTGATTATTTCTATCTTTGTTGGTCGAATGGCTGATGCGGGTAAAGATCCAAAAAGTGTATTAATAGATGGTATTAGGCTTTCTAAAAAGTATAAAAATGTTCAAATTCTTTGGGCAAGTACGAGAGAAGCGTATAATTATACTGAGGCAACAAAATTGGGTTGTGATATAATTACAATTCCACCAAAAATTATAGAAATAATCGAAAAATTTGGAAAAACCACAAGAAAATTAACTATCGATACTGTCAAAGGTTTTCTTAAAGATAGTAAAAGATCAAAATTTAAAATTTAATTATCAAATAATTTGGTTGCGGGGGACGGATTTGAACCGCCGACCTCAAGGTTATGAGCCTTGCGAGCTACCAGGCTGCTCCACCCCGCGATAACTAAATTCTATTTTTAAGTTTATTAAGTTTTTTTACTCTTTTTATATTTTCTTGGAGTATTCTTTTTTTCTTTTCTGATGGTTTTTCATAATTATTTTTTAATTTAATAATTTTAAAAAAACCGTCTTTCTGTAGTTTTCTTTTTAAAACTCTCAGTGCCTGTTCAACATTATTATCTTTAACTTCTATTTTAATAACAACCTCCAAAAAGTGCGATTAGTTAACATTTTAAATAATATTTGTCTATAACTTTCAATTTCAATTTTTATGAGCTAAATTTGATTTTTCTTTATCTTTCTTTTCTTTAGTTACTCTTCTTTCAGCTTTTTCTATAGATTTTAATAAATCTTTTTGAGTGAATAAACCCATTGCCACTGGGTCCTTAGCACTTAAGCTGTTATAGTTCCAATAACTTTTATTTCTAATAGACGTTACTGAATTTTTTGTAATGCCTACCAATTTTGCGATTTGAGAATCTTTTAAAATTGCATGATTCTTTATTAACCACAAAGCAGAATCAGGCTTATCTTGGCGCTTTGATAAAGGCACGTATTTTTTTACTTTATTTTCTGAACTTTTTATCTCTATTTCCTCATCAATTATATTTAGTGGCCTATTTATATCTTCAGATGAGAGTTTTATTTCTTCATTTGACAATTGACCTGACATTATAGGATTATAGCCAACTATACCTTTCGCTACTTCTCCATCTGCTATCCCTTGTATTTCAACTTCATGAAGTTTGCAAAAATCTGCTATCTGTTTGAAGGTCAAGGATGTGTTTTCTACAAGCCATACTGCAGTTGCCATTGGCATCAAAGGTGCTTTAGACATTATTTTTTATTCTCTGATCTAAAGTTTTGAAATTTTTTATTAAATTTACTTATTCTTCCCTTATCCAATATTTTTTGTTTTCCACCTGTCCATGCAGAATGAGATTTTGGATCAATTTCAAGTTTTAAAACTTCATTTTCTGATCCCCAAGTTGACTTGGTTTCAAATTGAGTGCCATCAGTCATTTCAACTTTTATATTATGATATTTAGGATGAATATTTTTTTTCATGATCAGCCTTATAACTAAAAAAAATTTAAAAACAATTAAAAGTTATTTAGTTTTTTTACCATTTTTTCGTAAATATTAGGATTCCCTGCTCTAATGTCTATTTTATTAAATTTAAAATCACTCAAATTATTTACTTTACCCCCAGCTTCTTCAATTATGATCTTTCCTGCTGCAATATCCCATAAATTAATTTTATTATGAAAATATCCATCAAATCTTCCACAACCAACATAGGCTAAATCTAAAGCTGCGCAGCCAGTATTTCTTAAATTTAATTTTGGATATAAATTTTTTATACCCTCATTATTTGTAGCAAATAGGCACTCATCTAAATTTGATTTATTTGAAACTCTAATTCTATTATTATTAAAAAATGCTCCATTATTTTTTTCAGCATAAAAAATTTCATTTTTAATTGGATCAAATATTAATCCAATTATAATCTCACCATCTTTTTCCAATGCCAGAGATATTGCAAAATGTGGTATTCCATGTAAAAAATTTGTAGTACCATCAATTGGATCTATAATCCAAAAGATATCTTTATTCTTATTAATTATTTTTCCAGTTTCTTCAGTCATAAAAGAATAATTTCTCTTAGTTTTAGATAACTCATTAATTAAAATTTCTTCAACTCTCTTATCTGTATTTGTTACAAAGTCTTTAGGTCCTTTTTTTGAAACTTGTAAATTTTCAACTTCTCCAAAATCTCTAATAATAACTTTAGATGCCTTTTCAGATGCTTTTATCATTAAATTTAAATTTGGAGATATAGAGTTCATTTTATAATTTTTTTATATACTCTAAAGTTCTTGTATCTATTATTATTGTGTCTTCATTTTCTATAAAAGGAGGAACTTGCACGTTTAAACCATTATCAAGTTTTGCAGGTTTATATGATGATGAAGCTGTTTGACCCTTTAAGGCTACATCGGTTGAAATAATTTTATAAGCCACTTGATTTGGCAGTGTTATGCTTAATGGAACTTCATTGTAAAAATTGATTGAAATTTCTAAATCTTCTTTAAGCATTCTCCCTTTTTCGCCCACAATATTTCTCTTAATATTAATTTGCTCAAAAGTGTCTGGGTGCATAAAGTGAAAATCATCTTCATCACTGTAAATATATTTATATTTAATTTCTTCAATTAAGGCTTTTTCAACAGTTTCACTGGATCTAAATCTTTCATTTAGCTTTGTATTTTTTATTACGCTTTTCATTTCTACTTGGGCAAATGCTCCTCCTTTTCCAGGCTTAACATGATTTGTTTTTAGAACTTCCCATAAATCATTTTTGTAATCAATTATCATTCCGACTCTTATCTCTGTCACGTTAATTTTCATTTTAAACTCATTACTGCTTGATGTGGTTTATTTTTTTTATTGTTCCAAATGTAGCCTGAGATAGCCAAAAAATCAGCTTTATTCAATAACAGTTTTTTATAATTGTTTTCGTTAATTCCTCCTATTGCAACTATTGGCAAATTTATCGATTTTTTTATTTTCTTAAGTGTTTCTATATTTGCTTTATGAATAATTTTTTTTGTATTAGATTTATTGAAAGCTCCAATAGCAATGTAACTCGCACCATTTATAAATGCTCTTTTTGCTAGTAGAATTGAGTTGTGACAAGTAATACCAATTATTTTATCTTTTAAGATCTTTTTTGCTTGTTTAATATCTATATCATTTTGTCCTAAATGACACCCGTCCGCTCTTAATTTTAAGGCAAGATAAGGATCATCATTAATTATAAATTTTACATTATTTTTTACACAAATTTTTTGTATTTTTTTCGCTATTTCAATTTTTCTATTTTTACTCTCTTTTTTAAGTCTTAGCTGAAAAAAACTTACCTTATTCGATTTTAATACTAAATTTAATGAGTTAAAAAAAGAATTACCAATAATTTTATTAGGAGATATTAAATAAATAAACTTTTTATTGCGAATTTTCAAGATTTTCTGACCATTTTCCTTGTGCTGCTAGAGTACACATATTAGCCCTATGATCGAATATTTTCTGGGTTCCTATTATGTTTTTAATATCTTTAGACCAAAATTTTAGTGCACCTTGTTGAAGAGCCCTTCCATAAGAATAAGTCATTATAAAATTCGTATCATTTTTTCGATTTATTTGATTTAAGTTTGCTGTAGCTTCTATTTCCGTTTGACCCCCTGATAGAAAAGCTATGCCAGGAACTGATGTTGGCACATTATTTTTTAAACAATCTAAAGTTAGTTCTGCAATTTCTTCACTAGATATTTTTTCACCAGAATTTTTTCCTGGTAAAATCATATTTGGTTTTAATATTGTTCCCCTTAAATCAACATTATTTAACTCTAACTCTTCATAACATTTATTTATTACTTCGGATGTTTTCATCAAACAATCTTTAGCAGAATGATCACCATCCATTAAAATTTCGGGTTCAATTATTGGAACCATTCCTGATTCTTGAACTAAAGCGGCATATCTAGCCAACGCGTGAGCATTTGATGAAATAGATAGTTTGCTGGGATATTTATCAGAAATTAAGTAAACACCTCTCCATTTTGTAAATCTTGCTCCAAGTTTATAATAATCATTAAGTCTTTCTCTTAAACCATCTAAACCTTCGGTAATTTTTTCTTCTTTAGATCCTGCCAATATTTTGGCTCCTGTATCAACTTTAATCCCTACTAACGAGCCACTTGAGTTTATTAATTCAGGTATAGTTATTCCATTAGATGTTCTTTGTCTTATTGTTTCATCATATAGTATTACACCACCTATACATTTGCTCATTGATGAAGATGAAAAAAGAGTTTGTCTAAAAAGCAGTCTATTATTTTCATCGGAATGTACATTTACTGAAACTAATCTTTTTGTCATTGTGGCTGTACTTTCATCAGCTGCAAGTATACCTTTGCCATTTGATAATATTTGAAGAGCGATTTTGTTTAATTCAGACATTTAATTTAATGCTTTTATACCAGGGAGAACTTTGCCTTCAAGATATTCTAAAAATGCTCCACCTGCAGTTGAAACAAAATTAAATTTATCTTTCATATTTAGTGAATTAATTACTGCAACCGTATCGCCTCCGCCAACAACAGAAAATATTTTGTTTCCTCTGTTTGCTATATATTTTGCAACTTCTAAGCTTCCTAAGGAAAAATTCTCATTTTCAAAGTAACCTAATGGTCCGTTCCATAATACCGTCGATGAATCATCAATAATTCTTTTTATTTCAACTAATGTTTTTGATCCTACATCAAGTATCATATCATCATCTTCAATATCTTTAAAATTTTTTTCAAAAGATTTATCGTCCAATTTTTTTCCAATTTTAACATCTTTCGGAAAATATATTTTACATTTATTTTTTTCAGCATGTGTGAAAATCCCCTGAATTATGTAATCAATATTCTTTTCATACACAGAGTTACCAATTTTTAAACCTTTGTATTTCAATATATTGTTCGCCATAGCACCAACTATTATAATGCTATTAAATTTTGGTATTAAATTTTTTATTATATTTATTTTCGAAGATATTTTAGATCCACCAATTATACATGTTATAGGCCTTTTTATTTCAGAGGTTATTTTGTTTAGAGCATTTACCTCTGCATTAATTTGAATTCCACTATATGATGGAATATACTTTGTTATTTTTGATACAGATGCATGATCTCTGTGTGAACATGAAAATGCATCGTTAACATATATTTCGCCTAAGCTTGCTAATTTCTTTGAAAATTTATCATCGTTGGTTTCTTCTTCTGGATAAAATCTAATATTTTCAAGTAGTACCAACTCATCATTTGGATTCTTAAAAATGTCTTCTTTATTTAAATTAAAAATGTTTTCTTTAAGTAATGATACTTCTTTTTTAATTTTTCTTTGAATATACAACGATACTAATTCTAAAGAAAGTTCCTTAACTATTTTACCTTTTGGCCTTCCAACATGAGATATTATGATAATCTTTGCTTTTTTTTTTAATAGAAATTCTATTGTCGGCATAACCTTATCAATCCGGTTAGTGTCTGTTATTTTTCCATTTTTTATTGGAACATTTAAATCAAGTCTAAGAATTACTTTTCTATTTTCAATATTTTCTATATTTTCAATTGATTTCATTATTTGATCTTGCTTACATACTTAGCAATATCACACATTCTATTCGAGAAACCCCATTCATTATCATACCAAGCTGAAATTTTACCCATTTTATTACCAACTACATTAGTAAGTGAGGAGTCTATGATTGCAGATGCACTATTGTGATTAAAATCAACTGAGACTAGCTTCTCATCTGTAACATTTAGAATATTTTTAAGTTTCGTTTTAGAAGCTGAAAATAAAGAGTTATTTAATTTTTTTACGGTAATATTTTTTTTTACATTAAATATAAATTCTATTAATGAAACATTTGGTGTAGGCACTCTCATTGATATCCCCTCTAGCTTGCCTTTCAATGAGGGTATAATCTCACCAATAGCTTTTGATGCACCAGTAGATGTGGGTACAATTGATTGACTTGCAGATCTCGCTCTTCTTAAATCTTTGTGAGAATTGTCTAATATTCTTTGATCACTTGTAAAAGCATGTATGGTTGTCATAAAACCATTAAGAATTATAAAATTTTTATTAATTACGTCTGCAACAGGAGCTAAACAATTTGTTGTGCAAGAGGCAGCTGAAATAATTCTATCGTTCTTCTTGATCGTCTCATGATTTACGCCAAAAACTATAGTTTTATCAGCCATTTTACATGGGGCCGATACAATAACTTTTTTTACCCCATTTTCTATATGTGGCAGTAATTGATCTTTAGAATTAAATTTACCTGTGCACTCAAAAACATAGTCAACACCATATTTTTTCCACTTTATGTCATTAATCATAGAGTGTTGGGTGTAAGATATTTTTTCTTTATTTATTTTTATGT
>CACBTT010000009.1 GCA_902542235.1 uncultured Pelagibacteraceae bacterium | reverse complement strand
ACATAGACATCGCGACTTTATTTGCATAATTAATAGCTTTCTCAAATGCTTTTTTTGGTTCACCCTCATCCCATAAATAACCTTCAAGAAATATTATTTCAGATTTTTTTATAACGTCTGCATTTATATCATTTTCATTAATTTTTCCTGCAGTTCCAAGGAACGTGCACATTGTTCTTTCTGAGTCTGGTGTTACTAAAATTAGACAAGTTCCAGTTGGCAACTCTTCTTTTTTCTTTGAATAAAAATATTCTACATTTTCTGATTTTAATCCATCCTCATATTTTCTTCCCAATTCATCATCACTTACTTTTCCAATAAAACCTACTTTATTTTTTAGTTGAGATAATCCAACTATAGAGTTAGCCACAGAGCCACCAGATATAGTTTTTTCAATTTTAAGATTTGATATCATTGATTGAAATTCATTTTCATCAAAAATTAATTTCATAGTTCCTTTTGTTAAATTATTTTGAGAAATGAAATTTTCTTCAACTTTACAAATCACGTCCACAATAGCATTTCCAATTCCTAGAATTTTCATTTTAAGCTTTCTTTGTTTTAACTGGTTTTTTTCTTTTAGGATAACAAGAAGTACAAATTTTACAAGAAATACCGTAACATTCTCTTGCTTTGCAATATTCTCTCCCATAATAAATTATTTGAAGGTGGAGCTTGTTCCAATTTTTTTTTGGAAATAAACGCTTTAAATCTTCTTCTGTTTGAACAACATTTTTTCCATTAGTTAAACCCCAACGTTGAGCAAGTCTATGTATATGAGTATCTATCGGAAATGCGGGATATCCAAAACCTTGAGACATAACTACACTTGCTGTCTTATGTCCTACTCCAGGTAGTTCCTCTAACTCTTCAAAAGTTTTTGGAACTTTACCGTTATATTTTTCCACTAAAGTCTTTGAAAGATTATAAACGCTCTTTGCTTTAATTCTAAAAATACCTATACTTCTTATCAGTTTTTCAATTTTTTTTCTCCCAAGCTTAACAAAATGCTCAGGCTTATTGTATTTAGGATAAATATTTTTTGTAACATTATTAACATTTACATCTGTACATTGAGCTGAAAGTAGTACTGATATTAAAAGTGTAAATATATTTCTATGCTTTAATGGTATAGGTGTTGTTGGATAAGTTTTATTTAGAATCTTTAAAACTATTTTGGCTCTCTGTACTTCATTCATTATTTGAAATTCAGAAGATTTCTCATTGAATAAAGGCCTGGTTTTTTATTTATTAGCCATTTAGCAGCAGTTATTGCTCCTTCTGAATATAAAGCTCTGTCGAAAGCCTCATGGTTTAGTTTTATAATTTCTTTTCCACTTGAAAAAGCAACTTCGTGTTCTCCTATAATCTCACCTTTTCTAATTGAATTGAAATTAATTTTTTTTCCGTAAGGAAATTTTTTCTTATTTAAGTATTTTTTCCCCATCATTTTGTAAAAGTCTCTATTTTTTCCAACAGCAATTCCCTTTCCAAGCATTAAAGCTGTTCCAGAAGGATGATCTTTCTTATGTTTGTGATGAACTTCAAAAACTTTACTCAGATAATTATCACTTAGTGATGCAGATGTTATCTCTGTTAGGTACATAAGCAAATTAATTCCAAGGCTCATATTTCCAGCTTTTAAAATTGGAATTTTTTTCGAAAAATTCTTTATTATATTTTCTTCTTTTTTTGTGAAGCCAGTCGTGCCGATAACTACTTTTTTTTTTAATTTTACAGCAATTTTTAAAACTTCAAATGTACATTTTGGTATCGTAAAATCTATTATCACGTTTGCTTTGCTTAGAGCTTTTTCAGTATTCAATTCAGGTTTAATTCCACCAATCCTCTTATTGATTAGTCTATTTTCTGTTAGAGCAACTAATTTAGTAGACTTATCCTTTGTAGCAGATTTAATGAGCTGTTGACCCATTCTCCCCATACATCCTGTTATGGCAATGTTAATTTTACCCATTCTTGAGATTTAGATTAGCACTATTAATCAGTTTTTCCAAAAACTTTTGGCCTTCTGAAAGAACTTTTTAATACTTGGATTAGATTTTTCATTTTCAATTTCTCTAAATTTTTCTAATAATTCTTTTTGTTCTTTATTTAGTGATATTGGAACTTCAGTATTTACTTGTACATAAAGGTCTCCAAAGTCATTCCCTCTCATATAAGGCATTCCTTTTCCTCTCAGTCTAAATTGTTTTCCACTTTGAGTACCTGCAGGAATTTTAATTTTAGCTTTACCTCCGTCAATTGTTGGAATCTCAATTGAGGTGCCAAGAGCAGCATCTGCGATAGAAACTGGACATTCAAAAAATAAGTTTTCATCAGATCTCTTAAATAACTCATGAGAATGAACATTTATGAATAAGTATAAATCACCGCTACTACCACCTCTTGACCCAGCTTCACCTTTACCTGAAAGTCTAATTCTAGTTCCATCATCTACACCTTTTGGAATGGTAACTGATAATCTTTTTGAAGCCTGTTTTTTACCCTGTCCATTGCAGTTTGTGCAAGGATGAGTAATTTCTTCTCCTACACCAGCACATTGAGGACATGTTTGTTGGACTGTAAAAAAGCCTTGGCTAGATCTTACTTGACCATGACCACCACACATCGAGCATGCTCCAGCTTGATGCCCAGGTTTTGAACCTGAACCACTACAAGTATTGCACTTCTCAGATGTAGAAAATTTTATGTCTTGTTTCTTTCCAGAAAAAGCTTCTTCCAAAGATATAGATAAATCATATCTTAAATCCGACCCTCTATTATTTGACCTTCTTGATCTACGGCCTCCACCAAAACCTTCACCAAAAAAGTCTTCAAAAATATCAGAGAAATGATTTGAAAAGTCAAAATTTCCGAATCCACCTCTTCCACCACCTCCATTTTCAAAAGCAGCATGACCAAAATTATCGTAATTTTGTTTTCTCTCTGAATTAGATAGAACGTGGTAAGCTTCTGATGCTTCTTTAAACTTTTCCTCAGCTCCTTTATCACCCTTATTTTTATCAGGATGAAATTTAACTGCGAGTTTTCTGTAAGCTGATTTTATTTGGTCTGCTGAAGCACTTTTATTTACACCTAAAACTTCGTAATAATCTCTTTTTGCCATAACATGTTATAGACAAACAGTTGTTTTGTTAGGCGCTTTTTTCTTTATTCTCGTCTTTTACTTCTTCAAAATCTGCATCAACAACGTTATCGTCTTTCGTATCTTCTTTCTTTGCGTCTTTTGGAGCATCTTCAGGTTTTGCACCTTGTTGTGATTTATAGATTGCTTCACCTAATTTCATAGATGCCTGAACTAAATCTTGTGTTTTCTTCTTAATTTCTTCAACATCAGTTCCTTTAAGTGCATTTCTTAGGTTTGCTGATGCATCTTCAATAGCTTTCTTATCTGCGTCTGAAACTTTACTTCCGTGTTCCTTTAAATTTTTTTCAGTAGAGTGTATTAATGTATCTGCTTGATTTCTTGCATCAACAGCTTCTCTTTTCTTTTTATCCTCTTCTTTATTCGACTCTGCATCTTTTACCATTTGATTAATTTCTTCGTCACTTAATCCTCCAGATGCTTGAATTTGAATTTTTTGCTCTTTACCAGTTCCTTTGTCTTTAGCCGAGACATTTACAATACCATTTGCATCTATATCAAATGTCACTTCAATTTGCGGAACTCCTCTTGGAGCTGGAGCTATTCCAACCAACTCAAAGTTTCCTAATACTTTATTATCTGAAGCCATCTCCCTTTCACCCTGAAGAACTTTAATTGATACGGCTGGTTGATTATCCTCTGCAGTAGAAAATACTTGGCTTTTTTTAGTTGGTATTGTTGTATTTTTATCTATTAATTTTGTAGATACACCACCTAAAGTTTCTATTCCCAATGATAAAGGAGTCACATCTAGAAGTAATACATCTTTAACATCACCTTGGAGTACCCCTGCTTGAATTGCTGCTCCCATAGCAACTACTTCATCAGGATTTACAGATTTGTTAGGATCTTTCCCAAAGAAATTCTTAACTTCGTCTATAACTTTTGGCATTCTGGTCATACCACCAACCAGTACAATCTCGTCTACTTCACTTGCTGATAATCCCGCATCTTTTAAAGCTGTTTTACATGGTGGAATCGTTCTTGAAATTAAATCTTCGACTAATGCTTCTAATTTGGCTCTAGTCATTTTCAAGTTAATATGTTTTGGTCCAGTTTTGTCAGCTGTGATAAATGGCAAATTTATCTCTGTTTGAGTAGCCGATGAAAGTTCTATTTTAGCTTTTTCAGCAGCCTCTTTTAATCTTTGTAAAGCTAATTTATCTGATTTTAAGTCAATACCATTTTCTTTTTTAAATTCTGAAAGAAGGTAATCAACTATTGCATTATCAAAATCTTCTCCACCTAAAAATGTATCACCATTCGTTGATTTAACTTCAAATACACCATCACCTAATTCAAGAATTGAAACATCAAATGTTCCTCCACCTAAGTCATAAACCGCTATCTTCTTATTTGCTTTTTTATCTAAACCATAAGCCAGGGATGCTGCTGTAGGCTCATTTATAATTCTTAAAACTTCAAGGCCAGCTATTTTACCTGCATCTTTAGTAGCTTGTCTCTGAGCATCATTAAAATATGCTGGAACTGTAATAACAGCTTGTTTAACTTCAGAACCTAAATATTTTTCTGCTGTCTCCTTCATTTTTTGGAGTGTGAAGGCTGAAATTTGTGACGGGGAATATTTTTGTCCTTTTGCTTCAATCCACGCGTCGCCTTTATCAGAATTTACTATTTTAAAAGGAGCAGTCTCTACATCCTTTTTAACTGTTGGATCATCAAAATTTCTTCCAATTAATCTTTTAACTGCAAATATTGTATTTTCTGGATTCGTAACCGCTTGTCTTTTAGCGGGTTGACCTATTAATTTTTCACCTTCATCTGTAAATGCAACAACTGAAGGTGTCGTTCTTGCTCCTTCAGCATTTTCTAAAACCTTTGCTTGTGTTCCTTCCATAACTGCAACACAAGAATTTGTTGTTCCTAAATCTATACCTATAACTTTACTCATAAATTATCCTATTTGATGCTCATATAAGTGTTAATTTTACAACTACAACCATTATAAATAATTAATTTTTTCCTTCTTTTTCCTGATTTTCTTGGTTTTTTTGATCATTCTGTTTATCTTGGACTTTTTTTTTTGATACAGCTACTAACGAAGGTCTTAGCAACCTATCCTTCATCATAAATCCTTTTTGAATTTCTTGAACTATTGTTCCTTGATCTTTTGTATTATCTTCAACTTCCATCATAGCCTGATGTAAATTTGGATCTAATTTTTCGTTAATTGCTTTAATTGGCTCAATATTATTTTTTTTGAAAATTGAAATCATATCTTTATTAATAATATCAATGTGCTGTATTAATTTTTTTAGTGTGTCTTTATCTATTATAGTTTCGTCACTTTCCAGTGTTTGTTTTGATCTTTCCAAATTATCTAGAAGATTAAGTGTTTCTCTTGCAAATGAAAATCCACCATATTCAAAAGCCTCATCTTTCTCTTTTTCAAATCTTCTCCTTTGATTTTCCATTTCAGCAAATGTTCTAGCAACTTTATCTTTAAGATTTGCAATTTCATCTTCAGGTGAAAGTTGTTCCTCTTCCTCATTTTTTCCAGTCTCTTTTGAAGCCTGCTTATCTGTAGTTATCTCTGAGTTTTCTTCTTCTAAATTTTGATCTTCATTATTTTGTGATTCTTCTTTTTCCATTAAAGTCTATATGGTAAGAAATTCATGAAATTCTAGATGTTAAAAAAAAAAATTAAAGAAATCGTTGTAGGGTCAAATAATGAGGGAAAAATAAAAGAAATTAAAGATTTACTGCCCAAATACTACACTATTACATCTCCAAAAGACTATGGTCTCAAAAGCCCCAAAGAAAATGGACATACTTTTCTAAAAAATTCTTTAATTAAAGCAAAGTATTTTTCAAAAAAAACAAAAAAAATTTGTATAGCAGATGACTCTGGCCTTGAAATTGACTTACTAAATAATCAACCAGGCATTTATTCAGCAAGATGGGGTGGAAAAAGGGGTGATTTTAATTTAGCAATATCTAAAGTACATCAAAAGCTATACAAGGTAGATAAAAACTGGAAGTCAAAAAAAATTAAAGCAAGATTTATTTGTGCATTAACTATTTATGGGTTAAAAAAAAAACCGATCCAATCTTTAGGGATTATTAATGGTAGAATTTCTAAAAAGAAGATTGGAAATAAAGGTTTTGGCTATGATCCAATTTTTATTCCTGAAAATAAAAGATTAACATTTGGTCAAATGAGTAAAAAATTAAAATTTAAAAACGATCATCGAGCACAAGCTTTTAAAAAAATCAAAAAATTTCTTTAAAATTTTTATCTTCTATTTCATAAAAGTTTAATTGATGCGTGATTGTTTTTTTATTAATTTCAAAGATTCCTATTTTCCCTTTAAACTTATTTTGCTTAATAAATAAATTTTCATTAGTTTTAAAATCATTATTTATTAACAAGTAATATACCAACCCTATTAGGTCATAACTTAAAAAAGAAATTTGATTAGGGGTATCTTTGAAGTTTTGAATGTATTCTTTTTGAAATATTTCAAAATTGTCCTTATTTATTGATGGAAAATATATTGGATGCAATGAATTTTCCTTTAAAAGACTTTCATCGAACCATTGATTTAATGTTATATATTTTATTCTTTTTGAAGATACATCAGTATATAATAATGATGTAGCAACACTTTTTAAACTTTCGCTAAAATCAGCAATTATCACCGAGTCGAAATTAATAAAACCTAAAGTATCTTTTTTTTTTAATTCATCTATTTTTTTTTTTTTATTAAAGGTATTTGACTTTTCTATTCTTTTAATTTCGTTATCTAAATTTTGTTTTCTTTGTTGATATCTTGTTAAATCTTCTATTTGTTTTGTTAGCAATGTAGGGTCTTTGCTATAAATAAATTTTTCTTTTAATATTAAATCAGATTTTTTAATAGCTTCTTCAATTTCTCTTTTATACTCTGTTTCTGGAATTAAAAATATTGTATTTTTTAAATTATTTTCATTTAAATATTTCTTAATTGTAATTATTTGTGATATTGCATTTACTCCTGCAGAAATTACATTTTGAGGATTATTTCTAATTTTATTTGTAAAAGATAAGAATGTTACCTCGTTTAATTCGTCTAAATATTTATTACTTTCGTTGAATACTGGCCCAATAATTATTTTTACACCATTATTGTATAGTTCATTTGAAACTTTTAGTGTATCTATTGGGTTTGCTTTTGTGTCTCTAGGTATTACTGTTATTCTGTCATCATTAATTTTAATTAACGCCATTCTTATAGATTTGAGAATTGAATTACCGATATATGAATATTCTCCTGATAAAGGTACAATTAAACCTATTTTAATTTTCTCATCTGAAATTGCTTTAAGCTGTGAGAAAACGATTATAAGAAAAACTTTTAAAACTATGATATATAATTTTCTCATTGTCATTAAATGTATAATTTTGAATTAAATGATAGTTTAAAACCTGGGCTATATTGTGTTTCTACACCGATAGGAAATTTAGGTGATATTAGTTTAAGGGCTATATACATACTTAATAAATCAGATGTGATTTTGTCAGAAGATACAAGAGTTTCAAGTAAACTATTATCTAGGTTCAATATAAACACAAAATTATTATCTAATCATAAATTTAATGAAAAAAAAAATATTAAATATGTATTAAATTTATTAAAGGAAGATAAAATAATTTCTATTATTTCAGATGCGGGTACCCCAACAATTTCAGATCCAGGTAAAATTTTGATAAATGAATGTATTAAGAATAAAATTGATATTTTCCCAGTCCCAGGATCTTCTGCTGCTACAACGGCTGTTTCTATAAGTGGTTTTTCAAACAATTTCTTTTTTTGTGGTTTTTTGCCTGACAAAAAGTTGCAAATTGATGAACTTTTTCAAAAGATATCAAATTTAAATTACTCAATTGTTTTTTTTATTTCACCAAGAAAAATAAAAAAAATAACAGCTCAAATACAAAAATATTTTAATGATAGAGATATTTTAATTACAAGAGAAATGACAAAATTGCATGAAGAATATATTAGAGATAAGGTCAAAAACTTAAATAATATTAGTATATCAGAAAAAGGTGAGATTACTGTAGTAATATCAGAAAATTCAAATTTACAAAATAGGTTACAAGTAATTGAAGAATCAGTTAAAAAAAAAATTATTAAACTTTTAAAAAAAATGTCGATTAAAGATGTAACCTCAAAAATTAGTAAAGAAAATAATATATCAAAAAAAATTGTTTATGATTTTTGTTTGAAAAAAAAAAATGAAATTTAGAAACCTATTATTAATTATAATCTTTATTTCAATTTCTGGATGTATTGGTTACTCTTCAACTGGTGTCCTAGGCACAGGTGTTTCTGTTGCAATGGATCCAAGAACTATTGGAACACAAATAGATGATTCATTAATGCAAAAAAATTTAAGAGCCAAATTAATTCTAATGGATAAAGGTTATTTATTAAATGTGAAAACTAAAGTATTGGATGGAAGAATATTTATAACTGGCAAAGTAAATACTGTAGAAGAAAAACTTAAAATCACAAAACTTGGATGGGAAATAAAAGGTGCAAGGTCTGTTAAAAACGATTTAAAAATTAAAGAAAAGTTTGACTTTAAGCAAACTGCAAAAGATGTGCTGATAACATCTCAATTAAGAACGGCAATGATTGCTAATAAAAAAATAAAGTCTGCAAATTATGATATCGATACATATAAGAAAATAATTTATGTTTACGGAATTTCACAAAATGAAGAAGAAAGAGCTGAAGTTATAAACGAGGCCAAGGAAGTTCTTGATGTGGAAGATGTAGTTACAAGCATTTTTTTAGTTGAAGACTTGAGAGTTATAAAAAATTAATTTGGTTTTTTATAATTAATCACTCCCGCTGAATATGCTGCAACAGATGCTAAATTTAATATATCTGATGTTGAGGATCTAAGTGGTGCTATTTCTATAGCTTGACCTAAACCGATTAATAGCGGTCCAATAACTTTAGCGCCGCCCAAAGTTTTCATTATTTTATAAGTTATTGCAGCACTATGTTGACCTGGCATAATTAATATATTTGCATTACCAACTATCTCAGAGAATGGATAAAGGTCTCTATATTCATCACTTAAGGCTACATCTGGCTGCATGTCTCCGTCAAACTTAAAGTTAACTTTTTTATTTTTTAAAATTTCTACTGCATCTCTTATATGTTTAGTTCTAGCTGTAATTGGTTGACCGAATGTTGAATGTGAAAGAAAAGCAACTTTTGGTTCAAAACCAAATAATTTTGCAACTCTAGATGCAGAAATAGCTATATCAGAAAGTTGTTCTGATGTTGGATATTCGTGGACACTTGTATCTGCAATAAAAACCGTTTTGCCTTTATTTACAATCATGTTCAATCCAAACATAATTTCTCCTGGTCTAGCATCTATAACTTTTTTTACTTTATCAAGAGATTGTCCATACCTTCTAGAATTTCCAGTAACCATTGCATCAGCATCACCACATGCAACCATGCAAGAACCCCATATAACTCTGTCATTTCTAACCATTTTATCACAATCTCTTTCAAGCAATCCCTCTTTTCTTTGCAGTTTTTTAAATAGATAATTTACATATTTTTTTCTTTTGTCGCTTAAAGTAGAGTTCACAATTTCAATATCAAAGTTTTCTCCGTAACCTATCTCTCTCAGTTTTTCTTTAACCACTTTTTCTTTAGCAACCAAAATAGGTGTGCCTAGTCCACTATTTTTAAATGCTATAGCTGCCTTTAAAGTATTTTCATCTTCGCCATCAGCAAATACAACTTTTTTGTTTGTTTTTTTAATTTGGTTATTTATTCCTTGCATAATTGTTACAGATGGATCAAGCCTTTGTTTTAGCTGTTCAGAATATTGATCAAAATTTTCTATTTTTTTTCTAGCAACACCAGATTTTATAGCTGCTTTTGCTACCGCTACTGGTATCACACTTATTAACCTTGGGTCAAAAGTAGATGGAATAATATATTCTTTTCCATAATTAGGTCTTTCACCGCCCATTGCAGCCGCAACCTCATCAGGCACAAATTCTCTTGCAAGTGAGGCGATAGCATTAGCTGCCGCAACTTTCATCTCTTCATTAATAGTTTTTGCTCTAACATCTAATGCTCCTCTAAATATGTAAGGAAACCCAATTAAATTATTTACTTGATTTGGATAATCTGATCTGCCAGTTGCAATTATTGCATCACCCCTTACGTCTTCTATATCTTCTGGTTTGATTTCTGGATCTGGATTTGCACATGCAAATATAATTGGATTTTTCGCCATTTTTTTAATCATACTTTTTTTTACAGCGCCTGCAGCGGATAAACCTAAAAATACATCAGCATTTTTCATCGCATCATCTAAACTTTTATCATTTGTTTCTACTGCAAATTCTTTCTTCCAAGCGTTAATATCTTTTCTCTTTTTATTTATTACGCCCTTTGTATCCAACATTTTGATATTATTTTTTGGAATACCTGTGCTTCTAAACAATTTTGCACATGCCATAGCCGCAGCACCCGCACCATTAATCACTATTTTAATTTTTTTTAAGTTCTTTTTTGCAATATCCACAGCGTTAATTAATGCAGCTGTTGTTATGATTGCCGTCCCATGTTGATCATCATGAAATACAGGAATATCTAGGATTTTTTTTAATTCATCTTCAATTATAAAACAGTTGGGAGCTGCAATGTCTTCAAGATTTATACCACCAAAACTTTTTGCGATATGCTTTATTGAATTAATTATTTCTTTTGTATCTTCTGTGTCTATTTCTAAATCTATAGAGTCTATATCTGCAAATCTTTTAAATAGAACTGCTTTTCCTTCCATCACTGGTTTTGATGCTATCGCACCCAAATTTCCTAGCCCTAATATTGCTGATCCATTACTAATTACTGCAACTAGGTTCCCTTTAGTAGTATATTCATATGCCAATTCTGGATTATCTGCTATTGCTTTTACAGGAGCTGCAACACCAGGGGAATAAGCAAGGGCCAAGTCTCTTTTTGTAGTTACAGGCTTAGATGAAATAATCTCTATTTTGCCAGATTTATCGTTAGTATGAAAATCTAAAGCTTCTTTATCAGAATAATGTTCAATTTTGTTTTTTTTCATTGTTTGTTTAGATATACAAAAGGATTAAGTTACTAATATGATTTATGAATTTAATTAAGTCAACAGGCACATTTAGTCTGTTCGTTATTCTAAGCAGAATTTTAGGATATATTAGAGACTTTTTTATAGCTATTTATCTTGGTTCAGGACCAATTGCTGATGCATTCTTCGTAGCATTTAGAATACCAAACACCTTTAGAAGATTATTTGCAGAAGGTACTTTTAATGCAGCATTTGTTCCATCTTACACATCAGAACTTTTCGCAAGTAAAAAAAAAGCTCAGAAATTTGCAAACTCAGTGTTTAACTTGTTGGTCTTAGCACTTTTAAGTCTAACAATACTAGTCGAGATTTTTATGCCAAGCTTCATAAAACTGATCGCTCCTGGCTTTTCAGATTTAGATGAAAAGTTCAAATTAGCTGTTGATTTAACCAGAATTACTTTTCCATTTTTATTTTTTATAAGCATAGCATCTTTTTTTTCAGCAATTTTAAATTCAAATAATAAATTTGCAGCCGCCGCCGCTGCTCCTCTTTTTTTAAATATAATATTAATAATATGTTTTCTAATTATAAAAAATGATACAGATTTAGTTTACTATCTAAGTTATGCTGTAACACTTGCGGGAATTATACAATTTATATTTTTAATTATTTTTACTAGAAAATATTTTTATCCTGACCTTAATTTTAATTTTCAAATAAATAAAAAAATAAAATTTTTTTTTAGGAAACTTTTACCAAGTATATTTTCATCTGGGGTTACCCAAATAAATATATTAGTTGGAACTATAATTGCTTCTTTCCAAGCAAGTGCAGTTTCATATTTGTATTATGCAGACAGAATATACCAAATTAACTTAGCGATAGCAGGGATTGTAATTGGTATAATTATTCTGCCCAACTTAAGTAGATATGTTAAGAGTAAAAATAAAATAAAATTGGAAATTTTACAAAATAAGTCTTTAGAGTTGAGTTTATTTTTAAGTCTTCCTGCTACACTTGCATTAATTTTTGCCTCCGAAGAAATTGTTTCAGCGCTTTTTGGATATGGATCTTTTAAAGAAGAAAGTGTTAAAAATTCAGCTCTTGCACTATTTTATTTTGCATTAGGTCTACCCGCATTCTCAATGATAAAAATATTTTCAAGTTTTATATTTGCAAGAAATGATACTAAAACACCTTTTTACTTTTCATTGATTTCTGTAATTTTAAATATTGTTATTAGTTTATCTTTATTCAGTAAATTTGGTTTTATTATAATTCCTATAGCAACAAGTATTTCCTCTTGGTTGAATGGTTTCTTACTGTTGGTATTTGTACTAAACAAAAATTACTTTAATTTTAACGACTCGTTTTTCATACAGCTATTTAAAATATTTATTGTAAATTTAATTTGTTTGGGATTATTTAAAATATTAATAAATTATTTTAGTAATTATTTTATATTTACAAATAGTTATAAATTTTTAGCAATTATATTATTAGTTCTTTTAACTTTTGCTTTTTATTTGTTAATTTCAATACTCATTAAGGCCTTTAAAATATCTGATATTAAATTAAACTATTAAATTATGTCTAAAAAAATTTTTTCAGGAGTTCAACCAACGGGAAATTTACATCTAGGCAATTACATAGGTGCAATAAAAAATTTTGTAGATTTACAAAATAATAAAGATAACAACTGCATTTTTTGCGTTGTCGATCTTCATGCCATTACGGTAATGCAAGATCCGACAGAGTTAAAAAATAATATTAGAGAGACAGCAGCAGCATTTATTGCAAGCGGTATTGATCCAAAAAATAGTATAATATTCAATCAATCATTAGTTCCTGCACATTCTGAGGGTTCGTGGATTTTAGGATGTATTGCTAGAATGGGTTGGCTAAATAGAATGACACAATTCAAAGAGAAAGCCGGAAAAGACAAGGAAAAAGCTAGTGTTGGTTTATATATTTATCCAATTCTAATGGCCTCTGATATTCTTTTGTATGATGCTACTCATGTTCCAGTTGGAGATGATCAAAAACAGCATCTAGAACTCTGTAGAGATATAGCTCAAAAATTTAACAATGAATATAAGTGTCCAGATTTATTAAGACCTCCT
Source organism: uncultured Pelagibacteraceae bacterium (assembly GCA_902542235.1). Lineage (GTDB taxonomy): Bacteria > Pseudomonadota > Alphaproteobacteria > Pelagibacterales > Pelagibacteraceae > Pelagibacter. The sequence goes on along the minus strand of CACBTT010000009.1, from coordinate 25,208 downwards.
GAGCCTCTCATACAAAAAAATTTCTCAAGAATAATGAGTTTGAAAGATGGCACAAAAAAAATGAGTAAGTCAGATATTGCTGAAGGAAGCAGGATCAATTTAACAGATACCGAAGATCAAATTATTAACAAAATAAAAAAAGCAAAAACAGATAACGATATTTTACCTGGAAATGAAGAGGGACTTAAGGGCAGACCTGAAGCAGAAAATTTGATGGGTATTTATTCTAGCTTAAGCAATCAAAATATTGTTGATACATTAAATGAATTTGAGGGAAAAAATTTTTCTGACCTAAAAAAAAAACTATCTGAAATAATTGTGACAAAATTGTCACCTATATCTAAAGAAATACAAAAATTGTTATCAGATAAAAATTATATAGATCAAATTTTAGTTGATGGAGCAGCAAAAGCAGAGGATATTTCATCTAAAAAAGTTAAAAAGATAAAAGAAATAGTTGGTTTTTAATCATTTAATAATTTGAAATAAACATTATATAAAACCTATGTTTATACAAACTGAAAATACGCCAAATCCAAATTCGTTAAAGTTTCTACCTGGTAGAAAGGTATCTAATAATGGTCCATTAGAAGTTTTAAATCAAGATGATACAAATAATTTATTGATAAAGAACTTACTAAAGATAAATGGAGTGACTGGAGTATTTTTAGGGGAAGATTTCTTTTCTATAAATAAAGAAGAGAATAAAAGATGGGAAGATATTCAGCATATTGTTATATCATATGTCAATGAGCATTACGCAAATGGCAATTCATGCATTATTGATAAAACAAATGAAGAAGAGCAAAACAAAAATTATTCAGAAATTGAAAAAAAAATTATAAGTATTTTAGATTCTAAAATCAGACCTGCTGTTGCAAGAGATGGAGGAGATATAAAGTTCCAAGAATTCAAGGATGGAAAAGTTAAAGTTTTGTTAAAAGGCAGTTGTTCAGGCTGTCCATCTTCAACTCTCACTTTAAAAAAAGGTGTTGAAAACTTGCTTTGTCATTATATCCCAGAAGTTAAAGAAGTTTTAGCTGTATAATTAAGTAATAATAATTATATTGAAATTAATGGTCAGACGTACAAAAAATAAAAGTATTAAACCTAGGCAAAAGAAAAGTAATGTATTTAGATTTTCTGCAATTAGTATTTTTGTAATATTCTCGTTCTTTTCTTTACCGACTGTAAGCAATTTTTTAGATAAAAATATAAATTTCAAAAAATCTGTAATCTCAAATGCTGGTATAAATTTTGACCAAGAAATAGACAAAAGAAAAAAAATTCTTGATGGAGAGAAAGAAACTAAAACAAAAAATTTAAGTTTAAAAAATATTTTTGCTGATATCGATTTTTTCAGTACAGATGATGAGGGACAAAATTCAATAAGATTTGATGCAAGAACAATTGAGCAATTATTTAAAGATACAAACTATAATCTCGAAAAAGTAAGAAAGACAAAGCTTGTTAACATTGGAAATAAAATTGACCATCTTCCAAAAGAGATTAAAAGTATTGAGAGTTCAAAAAAGAGGAAGAGACTATTTATTCAAATAGTTTTACCATTGATCGTAGAGGAGAATGCTAAAATTCGACTTGATAGAAAAGAATTATTTAGAATATTAGCTAAGAATATCAACACACAAAAAGAAAAGAATTGGTTAAAAGAAAAATTTAAACAATATGGTTTGAAAGATGGAGATTTTTATTCTCTGAAAGTTAGAATGGATGAAATACCAGTCTCTTTAGCACTTGCTCAAGCTGCTAAAGAAACTGGATGGGGGACATCTAGATTTGCACAAGAGGGTAATGCATTATTTGGGCAATGGACTTGGAATGGTGATGGAATTAGACCAGCAGGTGTTGATAAAGATGCAAAACACAAAGTTGCAAAGTTTGCAGTTCTTAAAGCATCAGTAAGAGCATATCAGCGAAATTTAAATACACATAGCAGTTATATCGAATTTAGAAAAGAAAGAGCAATTCAAAGAGATAATGATGAAAAACTAGATAGTTTAAAGTTAGTTAATTACCTAGATAAATATGCCGAGACAGGACAGGAATACATTGAAGTATTAAAAAAAATTATAAAACAAAATTCTCTTACAGATTTTGATGATGTAAATGTTATGCCAACAAGTAAGAAGACTAAAAAATTAATTTAATTTTTAACAAATTGGAAACCAGAAAATCTCCATCCCATTTCATCTTTTAGAGAACAATTAATTCTACCTCTTCTTTCAATAAATTTTTCTGCAAAATCAATATTTAATATATTGTCAATTAAGACAATTTTAGTTTTTTTCCATTTTGACCCTTCATTTGAAAAGCAATTAATATTTTCTAAATTTTTTTGATCTTTAAAAAATTCTATTGTCATTTTTGGTGGATTTTCTCCATCATTCATAAATTTGTTTTCAGGTTTAATAGTTTTATACTGAAGTGGTAAATAAGATATTACATCTTTAAATCTTTTTGGTTCACCGTATTTCTCGTTTATAGGGAATCTGGGTAGTTCATATTTATCTTTGTTTAAATCAATAACACCTGAGTGTTGACCAAATGCAAATTCAAAGTTATTTGAGATATAATTTTTTTGTTCTAGGTTATACTCGCCAAAAGGATATGAAAAAAAACTTGGATTATAACCTAATTTATCGTTAAAAATTTTAATTGATTTTTCAATATCTTCTACAAACTTTTGAAAAGTAAATTTCGTCAAATAATCGTGCGAGTGTGAATGATTGCCAATGAATGCAAAATTCTCTTTTTCTATTTCTTTTATTTGGTCCCAACTCATATATCCTTTATTTCCAACGGCTTCTGTTGAAACAAATAAAATAAAAGGAATTTTTTCTTCTTTTAAAATTGGCCAAGCATTTTCATAAAATGATGTAAATGCATCATCAATAGTTAGTAAAATTTTCTTTTGTTCCTTAACTTTTGCAAAATTTTTTTTAAATTCAGCAGGATCATAAAAATTTAAATTATTTTCTTTTATTAAATTAATATGCTTTTTAAATATTTCTAACCTTATATTTGTTGATGGATACTTATTTTCTTCAAATCTATGATACATAATTGCTAAAATACCTTGTTCATTTTTAAAATATTTTTTATTTACTACTTCAGCTTTAACGTTTAAAAAAATAATAGAAAAAATGAATACTTTAATTATTAATGCCGCAGATGATAAAATTTTATTTTCACTCATAACTGACTTAGAATCTTATACTACCACTCATATAAACAGTAGAGAAAATTTTGATAAAATAATGATATTAATTTTGAATTTTCTTAACGAACATGATTCAAATCTAGATAAAATTAGTGAAATATTTGTCAATCAAGGTCCTGGTAAAATATCAAGTATTAGAAATTCTATAGCAATTGCTAAAGGCATTGCTTTTGCAAAAAATATTGATTTATATGGTTTTTTGAGTGAACAATTAACAGATAAAGACGTAGATCAGTTAGTAAAAATTGATAAAAAAAATTTTACAAATATTAATTTGATTAAACCCCTTTACTCGAGTTAAAATATATTATGTTAGAAACTATTGAAGAAAAATGTCAAAAAAATGGAGTTAAACTTACAGATCAAAGAAGGATAATAGCCAGAGTAATATCAGAATCTAAAAAAACATATGGAGAATCTGACCACCCAGATGTTGATGAATTATATAATAGAGTTTCTCAAATAGATTCTAAAATTAGTATTGCTACTGTCTATAGAACAGTCAAACTTTTTGAAGAAGCGGGTATATTAACAAAACATGATTTTAAATCTGGCAAAGCAAGATATGAGTTAAATGATGATCATAATCATTTGATTGATATAAAAACTGGAGAAATTATAGAATTTGTTGACGAAGAGATCGAGGAATTACAAAAGAAAATTGCCGATAAATATGGCTATAAACTCGTTGATCATAAATTAGAACTTTACGGAATCAAAAAAAAGTAATTCATGCATAAAAAGGTTTTTATAAAGACATTTGGTTGTCAAATGAATGAGTATGACTCTAACAGGATATACGACGCTGTTAAAGCTATAGGATATAATAAAACTGAAAATCAGGGTGATGCTGATTGTTATATTTTAAACACTTGTCATATTAGAGATAAAGCTAAAGACAAAGTTTATCATGAGATTGGAAGAGTTAAGAAATTGTACAAAGATAAAAAGAAACCAATCATGGTTATTGCTGGTTGCGTAGCACAAGCTGAAAATACTGAGATGCTTAATAGAGAGAAATATATAGATTTAGTTATAGGTCCTCAATCTTATCAAAAAATAAATAATTTTTTAAAAAGCTTTGAAGAAGAAAATAAAGTTGAAGAAACTGAATTCGACTCAGTTTCAAAGTTTAGGTACTTCGATAATATTAAAAATAACAATACAAATGTTTCATCTTTTTTAACAATTCAAGAGGGTTGTGATAAGTTCTGTCATTTTTGTGTTGTTCCTTATACTAGAGGACCAGAATACTCTAGACCATTCAAAAGTATTATTGATGAAGCTGAGAGATTGATAAAAAACGGATCTAGAGAAATAACTTTTCTTGGACAAAACGTAAATGCGTATTCGTTTATAGATGGACCTAAAGAGTATCGACTGTCAGATCTTATTAATACTCTCAGTAAATATAACGAAATAGCTAGAATTAGATATACTACATCTCATCCAAGAGATATGACAGATGATCTTATTGAATGTTACAAAAATTCAAAAAAATTAATGCCTTTTGTTCATTTACCAATTCAAAGTGGCTCTGACAGAATATTAAAAATGATGAACAGAAAGCATACTGTAAGTTATTATTTAAATATTTATGAAAAATTAATCAAAATTAACCCAGATATAAAATTTTCTAGCGACTTTATTATTGGATATCCTGGAGAAACGGAGAATGATTTTAAAGAAACCTTAAATTTAGTTAATAAAATTAAATTTATAAATTCATTTTCTTTTATTTTTAGTCCAAGACCAGGAACAAAGGCTGCCGAATTAGAGATTACTGAAAAATATAAACTTAAAAACAGGCTGATAAGCATTCAAGAAAAATTATTTAGTAATCAAATAGAATTGAATAAATCTTTAGAAGGCAAAACCTTAGAGGTACTTGTGGAGAATAAACTTAAAAACCAAAACAAATATTTTGGACGAAATAAATTTTTAAACTCAGTAATCTTTGATGGTAATGAAAGTCTTATTGGTAAACTAGTTAATGTTAATATCGAAAAAAGTAATCAAAATTCTTTATTTGGTAAAGTAATAGATGAAATGAAAGCAGCATAATTTGAAAAATTTTGCAAAATCAAAAATTAATCCTGATTTAAAATACGTATATTCAGAAAACAATGCCTTAAGCATTGTATTTCAAAGTAACGATTTGCTTTTGGGTGTTTTAGGAGAATTTAATAATAATTTAAAGGAATTAGAAAAAATTACAAATACAAGTATTTACTCTAGAGGAAACTCAATTTTATTAAAAAATACTCATGAAAAGAATGAATTAATAAAGAATGCTATTCAATTTCTTGTAGATCAATTTTTAAATAATGGAACAATAGAAAGAAAGGATATAGAGTCATCAATAAACAAATTTATGATTGATGAAAAAATTACAAATAAACATGGAAACGTTGAATACATAATAAAAACTCCAAAGAAATCGGTTATACCAAGATCAGAAAAACAAAAAAATTATATAAGAGCACTAAAAGAATCAGATATTATTATTTCTGCAGGACCGGCGGGAACCGGCAAAACTTTTTTAGCAGTTGCAGTCGCTTTAACGATGCTATTAGATAAAAAAATAGAGCGAATTATTTTATCTAGACCAGCAGTTGAGGCAGGAGAGAGATTGGGATTTTTACCGGGCGATATGAGAGAAAAAGTCGATCCTTATTTAAGACCACTTTACGACTCATTATACGACTTATTGGATTTTGAAAAAATTCAAAAAAAAATAGAAGTTGGAGATATTGAAATTGCACCTCTTGCTTTTATGAGAGGAAGAACCCTAAAAAATTCATTCGCAATACTAGATGAGGCGCAAAATGCTTCTGATACTCAAATAAAAATGTTCTTAACAAGAATCGGTGAAAATTCTAAAATAGTTATTAATGGTGATCCTTCCCAAATTGACTTGCCTAATAAAACAATGTCAGGTTTAAATAGATCAAAAAAATTACTTGGTCATTTAAAAGAAATATCTGTAGTAGATTTTGATTATACTGATGTTGTTAGACATCCACTAGTTTCTAAGATAGTCAAGGCTTATTCTGAAAAAAATTCAGATAATGATTAAAGCCAACATAGTTTTAGACAAAAATATCTGGAAAAAAAAATTAAAAAAACCAGAAATTTATTTCAAAAAGAAATTAAACAAACTATCTAAACTAAGCAATTTTAAAAATAAAAGTCAAGAATTTACAGTAATGCTTACTAACAATAAAAAAATGAAGCATTTAAATTCAAAATTTAGAAATAAAAATATCTCAACTGACGTTCTTTCATTTCCTTTAAAAATTAAATTAAAAAATAAAATATATTTAGGAGATATAGCAATTTCTTTTGAAATAATAAATGAAAGAGCAAAATCATCTAAATTCGATTATGAATTGGATAAAATGTGGATTCACGGTTATTTGCATCTTCTAGGATACAACCATAAAAAAAATAAAGATTATTATTTAATGATGAAAAAAGAAAATTTAATATTTAAAAAATTGAACAAAATAAATTGAAATCAATTCTAGAAAATAAAACTTATATATATTTAATATGTTTATCTTTAGGTATACTAACTTCATTTAGTTTGCCTCCTTATAATTTATTATTTATTAATTTTTTAACATTTCCAACATTACTTTACATATTAATTAATTATGTAGATAAAAAAATTATTTCATTTTTTGTTGGTTGTATCTTTGGATTTGGTTATTTTATTTCTAACCTTTATTGGATTACAAACTCTTTGACATTTGATGTAAACTTCAAATTTATCATACCATTTGCATTAATATTAATTCCTACATTTTTAGGAATATTCTATGGGTTGGTTACTTTTTTGTGTAACTTTTTTAATTTAAAAAATAAGTTTTCATCAATTTTAATTTTTTCAATTTTTTTTGGAAGCTTTGAATTTCTAAGAAGTTTTATTTTCGGAGGTTTTCCATGGAATTTAACAGTTTTTAGTCTCTCAAATTATTTATCTTCTTTACAAATTTTATCTTATATAGGCACTTACACATTAAATTTATTATCAATAACTATTTTTTTATTACCAATAATATTTTTTTTTAACTACAAAAGTTCAACAAGGTACTTAATTATTTGTTTTTGTTTAATTTTAGTAGTACTAAATTTTTTGTATGGAAGTTTGAATATCAAAAATTTTGAAAAAAAAAAATATGATAACTTAGACTCTGTTATTCGAGTTGTCTCACCAAATATACCAATTGAAAGATTCTTAATAAATCAAGATCTGGAAAAATATATTAATGAATTATTTACTTTGGATAATCCAAATATAGCTAAAAAAAAAATAATTATTTTTCCAGAGGGAATAATTAGTAGTATTTATTTAAAAGATCTCAAATTCTTTAAAAATATCTTCCAAAAAAAATTTAACACTAATCATAAAGTTATATTAGGAATTAATAGCATTAAAGAGAATAAAATTTATAACTCTTTGGTGGTATTAAATAATAAGTCTGAATTATTGTATAAATATAACAAGAATAAACTTGTTCCATTTGGAGAATTTTTGCCTTTTGAGAATTTTTTTAAAAAACTAGGTTTAAAAAAAATAACTCAAGGCTATCAATCATTTTCAGCTGATAATAAAAGAGAAATTTTGAAAATTGATCAGTTAAAATTTATTCCACTTATTTGTTATGAAATTATTTATTCCGGAGAAATTAATCCAAATAAAAAATACTATGATTTTATATTAAATATTTCTGAGGACGGTTGGTTTGGTAATTCCATTGGACCTGTACAACATTTGTCACATTCGATATTCAGATCAATTGAAGAAGGTAAAAATGTTATTAGGTCAACAAATAATGGAGTATCAGCTTTTGTTAATCCCAAAGGTCAAATAATTAAACAAACTACTGAAAAAGGATACTTTGATTTAAATAAGATTAAACGTGTTGATAAAACATACTTTACTAATCACGGTAATAAGATCTTCTTTTATTTTGTCCTGATTTATATTATTTTCATAGTGTTTTTAAAAATTAGGGAGAATAAATGAAAAAAGATTACTTATTTACTAGTGAGTCAGTATCCGAAGGTCATCCAGATAAAGTATGTGATAGAATTTCAGATATGGTTGTAGATACTTATTTGGCAGCCGAACCTCAATCGAGAGTTGCTTGTGAAACTTTAACAACAACAAACAAAGTTGTCTTAGCTGGTGAAGTAAGAGGTCCAGAAATTAAAAAGGATGACTTAATTCAAAAAGTAAGAAATTGTATTAAGGATATTGGTTATGATCAACAAGGTTTTACTTGGAAGGAAGCAACGTTAGTTGAAAGTCATCTACACTCTCAATCAACTGATATTGCAATGGGAGTGGACTCTTCTGGAAATAAAGATGAAGGCGCAGGAGATCAAGGTATTATGTTTGGATATGCATGTAATGAGACCGAAGAGTTGATGCCAGCCCCAATTCATTATTCTCACAAAATATTAAGACTTATGGCAGAGGATAGAAAATCAGGAAAATTAAAGAACATAGAGCCAGATTCAAAAAGCCAAATAACAATTGAATATATTGATGGCAAACCTTCCTCAGTAAAATCAGTTGTTATATCAACACAGCATTCACCTGATATTAATCAAGCCCAAGTAAGAGAATTGGTAAAACCTTATATTGCTAGATCAATTCCGAAAGAATTATTAAATTCATTAGACGATAAAGAAATTTATGTTAACCCAACTGGAAATTTTGTTATTGGTGGGCCAGATGGGGATAGTGGATTGACAGGTAGAAAGATAATAGTCGACACATATGGCGGAGCAGCTCCTCATGGCGGAGGAGCTTTTTCAGGTAAAGATCCGACTAAAGTTGATAGATCTGCAGCTTACGCATCTAGATACTTGGCAAAAAATGTTGTTGCATCTAAGATTGCAAGTAAGTGCTTAATACAACTTGCTTATGCAATAGGAGTTTCAAAACCCCTTTCTATTTATGTTGATTTATTTGATAATGATGAGGAAAAAAATAAACACGTAGAAAAACTTATAAAAGAAAATTTTGATTTGAGTCCTAGAGGAATAAGAGAGATGTTAGGATTGAATAAACCAATTTATGAAAAAACTGCTGCATATGGACATTTTGGAAGAATACCGGACGAAGCGGGTTCATTTTCTTGGGAAAAAACTGATAAATTAGACATATTTAAGAATTAAATTGAGTTGAATATCAAAAAAAAATAAATATATTTCTGTGTATTATTGAAATTTCAAAATGGGCTTCGGCCCATTTTTTTTTGTAAAATTAAAAAATGTTAAATAAAAGGGCAGATAAACTAGAATTAATTAGAATTGCTGAAGCAGTAGCTTTAGAAAAATCCATTGATAAAGAGTTAATAATTGAGTCTATGGAGAATGGTATAGCTAAAGCTGCAAAATCAAAATTCGGTTCAGAAAATGAGATAAAAGTCGAGATAGATAGAGAAAGCGGAGACATAGGTATTTTTAGAATATTAAAAATAGTAGAAAAACCAGAAAATTCAAATCAAGAAATAACATTAAGGGATGCTATTAAACTTAATGAAAATAATAATGAAAAAAAAATAGGTGATGATGTCCTCCAACCATTACCATCCTTTGATTTTGGAAGAATAGCTGCACAAACAGCTAAACAAGTCATTAGTTTTAATGTTAGAGAAGCCGAAAGAGAGAGACAATACAATGATTTTAAAGACAAAATAGACAGTATTTTGAGTGGTATAGTCAAAAGACTTGAGTTTGGAAATGTTATAGTAGATTTAGGTAGGACTGAAGCGATCATCCAGAAAAATGAGATGATACCAAGAGAAAACATTAAACCAGGGGACAGAATAAAAGCATACTGTTTAGATGTTAGAAGGGAGCCACGAGGACAACAGATATTTCTTTCAAGAGCACATCCGAAATTTATGGAGAAACTTTTTATTCAAGAGGTTCCTGAAATCTACGATGGTTTAATTGAAATTAAATCTTCTTCAAGAGATCCTGGGAGTAGAGCCAAGATATGTGTGAAAGCTATCGATACATCTTTAGATCCTGTGGGTGCATGTGTAGGTATGCGAGGTAGTAGAGTACAAGCAGTGGTAAATGAATTACAGGGAGAAAAAATAGATATAGTAAACTGGTCTGAGGATCCTGCCGTTATTGTTGCAAATGCACTGTCACCTGCTGAAGTTCAAAGAGTAAATGTTGATCAGGAAGCAAGAAAACTCGATGTCATATTAACTGATGATAACTTAAGTAAGGCTATAGGTAGAAGAGGACAAAATGTTAGATTAGCCACTAAACTTATGAATTATGAAATTAACATAATGACAGACCAAGAGGATTCCGAAAGAAGACAAATAGAATTTAAGGAGAAAACAGATAATTTTGTTAAAAATTTAGAGTTAGATGAAACACTCGGACAATTGTTAGTGGCTGAGGGATATTCATCGATTGATGATATAAAGGACAGCAAAACTGATGATTTAATTAAAATCGAAGGCATTGAAGAAGATACAGCAAAAGAACTAATAGATAGAGCAAAGGAATTTTATCAAAAAGATCAAGAAGAAATTGCAAACAAGATTAAAGATTTAGGATTAGAAAATGAACTTATTAAACATAAAGGTTTAACTCCAGGAATGCTCGTAACACTTGGTGAACAGAATATATTAACACTAAATGATTTTGCAGATTTAGCATCAGATGAATTAACGGGTGGATATGATGTTGTAAAAGGCGAAAGAGTAAGAATAAAAGGTTATTTAGAAGATTTCGCACTTTCTAAAAAAGAAGCTGATGATTTAATTATGTCTGCAAGAGACATAATTTATCAAGATTGAGAGATGAAAAATGGAAAAGAAAAAATTAAAGTTATCAATTTCAGGTGCTTCCAAGAAAACAATTAATAGTATAGAACAGGCTAAATCCCATTCAAAAAATGCTGTAGTAATTGAGAAAAAATCCTCAAGATTTGGAGGTAAACCAAATTTTTCTAGAGGTTCACAAACTGCAGAGAATAAATCACAAAATTCATTCATATCGAAAAAATCAGGTTTTTTAAAAGCCCCCACACCAGTTACATCTGATTTTGAAAGAAGAAAACTAGCAGAACAAAGAGCTACAAGGAGATTGAAAGGTGAAAATGTACAAAAAGATAACAAATCTAATAAATTGGGAGGTAAAAGAAGGGAATTAAAACTAACTGTTTCAAGAGCTCTGAGTGGAGATGAAATTGGAATTAAATCGAGAAGCTTAGCTTCATTAAAAAGAGCGAAGCAAAAAGAAAATAGATTATTAAATAAAGAGGAAACAAAAGAGAATTTTAAACCAGTTAAAAGAGATATAAATATACCAGAAGTAATTACTATAAGAGAATTAGCGAATAGAATGGCAGAACAATCAAGTAGTATAATCAAACATCTGATGAGTATGGGGGTAACAGTAACAATCAATCATACAATTGATGCAGATACAGCAGAATATTTAGTTAAAGAATTTGGACATAACCCAGTTAAAGAGAAAAAAGCAGAGGAAATTTTAGAAAAAATTAAAGAAATTAGGACACAAAATTTAAAAAGTCGACCTCCAATAGTAACAGTTATGGGTCACGTAGATCATGGTAAGACTTCTGTATTAGATGTACTAAGAAAAGCAAATGTTGTTTCAGGTGAATTTGGTGGCATTACACAACATATCGGAGCATATCAAATTAAATATGGGGAAAACAAAATTACATTTATAGATACTCCTGGCCACGCTGCATTTACTGAAATGAGAGCAAGAGGTTCGAAATTAACTGATATAGTTATTCTTGTTGTAGCTGCTGATGATGGTGTGAAACCTCAAACAATAGAGTCGATAAAACATGCAAAAGCTGCTAAAGTACCTATAGTTGTAGCAATCAACAAGTGCGACCTTCCTGATGCAGATCCTCAAAAGATTAAAAACCAACTTTTAGAATACGAGTTAATAGCTGAAGATTTGTCAGGAGATACTTTGATGGTTGAAATATCAACCAAGACAGAACAAAACTTAGATAAATTAATTGAGAGTATTACTTTACAAGCAGAAATATTAGATCTCAAAACCGATTTTGATACTAATGCAAAAGGCGTTGTCCTAGAATCTAAAATTGATATTGGAAGAGGACCAATTGCAAATGTAATCGTAACTGCTGGTACTTTAAATAAAGGTGATTTTTTTGTTAGTGGTTTAAAGTGGGGAAAAGTGAGAGCCATAATAAACGATCAAGGAATACAAATTGATAAAGCAGAACCGGCTACACCAATTGAAATATTAGGTATAAATGGAGCAGCTAAATCAGGTGATGATTTCATAGTACTAAAGAACGAAAAAGAGGCAAAATCTCTTTGTGATGGAAGAATACAGGAAGCAAAGGAAATCAAAAATCCATTATCTTTTGTAACTCAAGACTCTGCATTTAAAGACACATTATCAGAAGAATTAAATATTATTATAAAATCAGATGTACATGGCTCTACAGAAGCAATAAAAAATGCAATAAATGAAATTAAAAATGATGAAGTAAAACCGAAGATACTTTTATCAGACATCGGAATGGTTACAGAGACCGATGTTACTTTAGCTAAAGCATCTAACGCGGTAATCATTGCATTTAATGTAAAACCTAGCAAAGAAGCTAAAAAAAGAGCTGAACAAGAAAAAATTACCATATCAAATTTTAATATTATTTATGAATTATTAGATTTCATAAAAAGTAAAATGTCTGGTCTATTAACCCCAGAAGTTGATGAAAAAATTATTGGAACAGCGGAGATACTTGAAATATTTAAAGTTTCAAAAGTTGGTAAAGTAGCAGGATCAAAGGTAACCGATGGTGAAATCACCCAAGACTCAAATGCAAGGGTAATTAGAGATGGTGTTATAATTTTTAACGGAAAAATAGGCTCAATATTTAGAGAAAAAAACCAAACTAAACAGGTATCTGCAGGACTTGAATGTGGAATAACACTTAAGGATTTTGTCGATTTCCAGAAAAAAGACGTAATCGAAGTTTATAATTCTACAATAATAGAGAGAACAATATAATGACTAATCTAGGAAAACCAGTAACCCAAAGACAATTAAGAGTTGGTGAAATGATTAAACAGGCCTTAGGAATGTTATTTATCAGAGATGAAGCTAAATTACCAAACTTATCCACCAAAGAGATAACAGTCACTGAAGTTAGAATGTCTCCAGATTTAAAAACAGCAAAAATTTTTGTAATACCTTTAGGCGGAAAAGATGCCGAAGAAGTTGTTGCTAAATTAAAAGAATTTTCATTTGTAATAAGAAAAGTCTTATCAAAAAAGATAGTTATGAAATTTTTACCAAAACTATTTTTCGTAAAAGATGATTCCTTTGATTATGCAGAAAAAATTGAAAATTTAATAAAACAAACTAATAAATAAGGAAAAAAAATGGTAAATAAATCAAAAGAACTAACAATCCACGAAAATGATACAGGTTCTTCAGAGGTTCAGGTTGCTCAACTAACTGATAAAATTGAGAACTTGTCCAAACATATTAAGCAGTTCAAAAAAGATAAACATTCATCTGTTGGACTTTTAAGAGCAGTAAATAGAAGAAAAAAATTATTAGACTATTTAAAGAAAAATAAAATGGAGTCTTATAAAGAAGTAATATCAAAATTAAATTTAAGGAAGTAAATGTTTAAAGTTGTAAAGAAAGAAATAGAAGTAGCAGGAAAAAAAATTAGTTTAGAAACAGGTAAAATAGCAAGACAAGCAGATGGTGCAATCATCGCTCAGTGTGGAGAAACAGTAGTTTTAGCAACTGCAGTTGGAGCCAAAAAAGTAAATCCAGATATGGATTACTTTCCTTTGTCAGTAAATTATCAAGAAAAATATTACGCAGCTGGTAAAATTCCGGGCGGATATTTTAAAAGAGAAGCGAGACCAACAGATAGTGAAACATTAATTTCAAGATTAATTGATAGACCTATTAGACCATTATTCCCAGATGAATTTAAAAACGAAGTTCAGGTACTACCAACTGTGATATCTTATGACAAAGAGAACGAAGCAGATATTTTATCAATAATTGCTTCATCAGCAGCTTTGGCAATTTCAGGAATGCCATTTTTAGGCCCAGTAGGTGCGTCTAGAGTTGGCTTTATTAAAGGAGAATACGTTCTTAACCCTACCAAAGGACAACTTAAAGATTCTAAATTAGATCTTGTGGTGGCTGGAACAAAAGATGCGGTTTTAATGGTTGAGTCCGAAGCAAGTGGTTTAACTGAAGAGGAAATGTTAAATGCTGTTAAGTTCGGTCACGAAGGGTTTGTTCCTGTAATCGAGATGATCGAGGATCTAGCCAAAGAATGCAAAAAACCTGATTGGGTAGTAGAGAAAAAAGATCTTTCAGAAGTAAAAAATAAATTGGAAAGCGAATTTACTGAGGAACTTAAAAAAGCATTTTCAATAAAAGATAAACAGGAAAGATCAAATTTAATTTCTGAGATAACTGATAAAGCAAAAAAGCTTTATGAAGAAGACGAAAATTATACAGATCTTGATGTAAATTCTGAACTTAAAAATTTAGAAAAAAGAATCGTAAGAACAGATATTCTTAAAAATAAAAATAGAATTGATGGTAGAGGTCTTGCAGATGTTAGACCAATTATGTGTGAAGTTGGAATTCTTCCAAGAGTACATGGCTCCGCTTTATTTACTAGAGGAGAAACCCAAGCAATAGTTACAACTACACTTGGTACATCTGATGATGAGCAGAAAATAGAAAGTCTTGAAGGGTTACAAAAAGAAAGATTTATGCTTCATTATAATTTTCCACCTTTTTCTGTTGGAGAGACAGGAAGAATAGGTACTGGAAGAAGAGAAATTGGTCATGGGAAATTAGCTTGGAGAGCAATAAATTCTTCTTTACCTACAAAGGAAAGTTTTCCATATACATTTAGAATTGTATCAGAGATAACTGAGTCAAATGGTTCTTCATCTATGGCAACTGTTTGTGGTTCGTCTTTAGCATTGATGGATGCAGGTGTACCAATTAAAGAGCCAGTTGCTGGTATTGCAATGGGATTAATTAAAGAAGGGGAAGAATTTAGTGTTCTTTCAGATATTCTAGGAGATGAAGATCACCTAGGTGACATGGATTTTAAAGTTGCTGGAACTAAAGACGGAATAACATCTCTTCAAATGGATATTAAAATTACTGGAATAACATTTGAAATTATGGAGCAAGCTCTAAAACAGGCAAAAGATGGAAGAATTCATATCTTAGGCGAAATGAACAAAGCTCTATCTAAATCAAGAGATGATGTCGGAAAACATACACCAAAAATGGAAAAAATCACTGTAGATAAGAAAGATATTGCTACAGTTATTGGAAAAGGTGGAGCAACTATAAGAGAAATAGTTGAATTGTCAGGTGCAAAAGTTGACATTAATGACGAAGGTGAAGTCACAGTAGCTGCTCCAGATGAAGAGTCTAGAAACAAAGCAATGCAAATGATTAAAGATTTAACTGCAAAAGCTGAGCTTAATAAAATTTATAATGGCAAAGTTATGAAAATTATGGAGTTTGGTGCATTTGTAAATTTTCTTGGAAAACAAGATGGTCTTGTACATATATCTGAGCTTGCTGACAAAAGAGTTGGCAAAGTGACTGATGTTGTAAAAGAAGGTGATGAAGTTAAAGTTAAAGTAATCGGCTTTGATAGAGGAAAAGTTAAGTTATCAATTAAACAAGCTGCAATATAAATTTACAGGAGAAATATGAAAAAATTTGATGATTTAATGAGTGTAAAGAATGAAATTGAAAATATCAGCGCTACTGAAGCAAAAGAAAAGCTAAATGACCCGAATGTTCAATTTATCGATGTTAGGGATAAAGAAAGCTTTTTAAAAGGCACTATCGGTAATGCGATTCACCTAGATAGAGGTTTATTAGAATTTTATTTAGCAGAAGGCAGTCCTTTAGAAAATGATATTTTTAAAAATAATCCCGATAAAGAATATGTAGTTTTTTGTGGTGTTGGTGGACAAGGAACATTAGCAACCAAAACTATGAAAGATATGGGGGTTAAAAATGTCAAAAATATCAGTGGCGGAATAAAAGAGTGGGAAAAGATAAAGTAGAAAATCATTGTAATAAATCTTAATAAGATGAAACTTCTAAAATACTTTAAATTTGAAATACTAAAAAATAAATATGGAAGATATTTATTTCTTAGTAGTTTTGTGTTTTTTTTAAAGGTTTAATTTGGTTAGGTATTTTTATAACTTTTGGCTTAGGTATAATTAATTCTTTTTAAATTAATATAATTACTAAGGAAATCATTTGCACAAAATTTATTACCACAGAAACAAAGTGTGACTGTTTAAATTTTTTATCTTGCTTTTCATCTCTATACCTATTTATAAGCGGCATTAGTACAAAATTAGATACAGCAAATAATATTGCTACACTTAAAATTAAATAAAAATCTAAGAAAAAAGTTTTCAGAATAATAAAGCAAATTAAAACTAAAATACTAATAGCTAAATTAACAGTGTAGTAATAAGGAAATATTTTTCTTATAAATTTTCTAGCATTTTCTTCGTTTAATACACTGAAAGTAACAGGTGCTACAACAAAAGAAAAGAAGAGCATAATTCCCAATATTATACTGGTTAGATAAAGGCTAATTTGACTTATCATTAATTTAATATTTTATTTTTAGCTTTTTTGAATTCGTCCTCAGTCAATACTCCGCTATCATAAAGTTTTTTTAACTTGTTTAATTTTGATAAAATATTATCTTCTCCTACTGATACTTTATCAGTGTCAAAGTTTTTTACATATTTTTCTAAATTTATTTTATGATGATCTTTAGCGCCAACTTCTAACTCAAATTTTTTATGACGTACTGCTCCTATTGAAATGACTTTTTCCATAATAATTTTGTGTTCAGGAAAATCAGATATATTATATTTATGATATTCTGATCTATCTTCAGAAATAAATTTACTTTTTGGTGCACCTAAGTATTCTGGATCAAATCCATGACTTAATACAAACCATTTACCACCAGTTAGTCTTGAAAAGTAACTATGACTACTACCAATTGCAACTTTTGGTAATTCTACTCCATTATTTCTTAACCAAGCTTTGTACTGAGCATTAACTCCTCTTATTTCTGGATCTTCTGGATCAAATAATTCTTTATATACATCTTCATGTGCAATCCAAAAACAGTTATGGCTTGAACCTTTAGCAAAAAATTCTAGGATATAATATTCTGGCTTTTCATAACAACCATCATATTTATTTTTGAAGACAATTTCATATAGAGCTGAGTTTAATTGTGACTGCCATTTAACAGGGACTTTCAATTCTCCTATTGAAAAACCTTCTACTGCTTTACCATTTATAATTTTTAATAATCTATAACCTTTAGTCAATATCCCGTAATAGCTATATGAATATCTATCCGCAACAGTCCAAGATCCTGATGGTAATTCAAATATATATTTTTTACTAAATTCGATGTTATTTGTAATAACATCTCCAATTCTATAACTTTTAGCATTAGAAATCTGAATAAAGAAAAAAGAGATTAATAAAAGAAAAAAAATTCTCTTCATTAGACTATGTAATATTTTTAGGATCTGGCATGCCAACTTTGTTATAACCAGCATCAACGTAGTGTATTTCCCCAGTAACTCCGCTTGCCATATCACTTAAGAGATATAATGCTGAATTTCCAACATCAAGATTATCTACATTTCTTTTTAGAAATGAATGATTAGCATTCCATTTATAAAGAAATTTAGCGTCACCAATAGCAGACGCTGCTAAAGTTTTTATTGGCCCAGCACTTATTGCATTTACTCTGATGTTCTTTACTCCTAAATCTCTTGCTAGATATTTAACACTAGACTCTAACGCAGCCTTACAAACCCCCATAACATTATAATTAGGTATAGCTTTATTTGCTTCATAACTCAAAGTAATCATACTACCACCTTGTTTCATTATTTTAGATGCCTCTCTGGCAATCTCGGTAAAGGAAAAACAAGATATTAACATACTTCTTAAAAAATTTTCTCTTGTCGTATTTAAATATTCTCCTGATAACTCAGACTTATCCGAGAATGCAATTGCATGCACAACAAAATCAATTTCTCCCCATTGATTTTTTACATCTTCGAAAAGTTTTTTAACATCTTCTTTTTTTTCTACATCACAGCTAAATGTTACATTTGAATTTAATTTTTCTGCAAGTGGAACAACTCTTTTTTTTAAAGCATCCCCCAAATATGTAAAAGCTAACTCTGCTCCAGACTCTGCAAGTTTTTGCGATATGCCCCATGCAATTGACCTTTCATTGGCAACGCCCATTATAAGACCCTTTTTCCCCTTCATTAAACTCATAGATCTATACTTTCTCAAAAACTAATGTTGCATTAGTTCCACCAAAACCAAAGCTGTTAGACATAATTGAATTTAGATTTACGTCTTTTTCAACTTGTGTGACAATTGGATAGTTTTTTGCTTCGTCATCCATTTCTGAAATATTTGCTGATGCTGAAATAAAATTGTTTTTCATCATTATCAAACTGTAAATTGCTTCGTGAACTGAAGTTGCACCTAATGAATGGCCCGACAAAGATTTTGTTGAACTTATCTTAGGTTTATATTCTGGAAAAGCCTCACCAACTGCTTTTAATTCTGTAATATCTCCCACAGGTGTTGATGTCCCGTGAGTATTAATATAGTCAATTTTATTTTTTGAGGTTGCAAGAGCCATTTTCATACATCTCACCGCTCCCTCGCCAGATGGTGCAACCATATCATAGCCATCTGAGGTTGCTCCATAACCTGTTAATTCTGCGTATATTTTAGCACCTCTTGCTTTAGCATGCTCATATTCCTCTAAAACTAGAACTCCACCTCCACCAGCAATTACAAAACCATCCCTTGTTTTATCATACGGTCTTGAGGCTTTTTCAGGTGTATCGTTATATTTCGACGATAGTGCAGTCATGGCATCAAACATTGCAGTCATTGCAAAGTGAACCTCATCACTGCCACCTGCAAAAATAATATTTTGTTTTCCTAATTGAATAAGTTCCATTGCGTTACCAATACAATGACCGCTCGTTGCACACGCAGAACTTATTGTGTAATTAGTTCCTTTTATTTTAAATGGAACTGCTAAAGTGGCAGAAGCAGTACTTGCCATTGTTCTTGGAACTATAAATGGACCCATCTTTTTTGGATTTTTCTCTCTAGTCTTATCTGATGCTAATATCACATTTTCAATTGATGGTCCTCCTGATCCCATTACCATCCCAGTTGAAATATTACTAACTTCATTTTCTTCTAATCCAGAGTCTTTAACTGCTTCACTCATAGCAATATAATTATATGCTGATCCAGCACCCATAAAACGAATAACTTTTCTATCAATGTAATCCTCTAACTTGATATGAGGTTTACCATGAACATGACTTTTTAAATTATGTTCTTTGTATTCCTCAGAAAATGTTATTCCTGATTTTGTATTAACTAACGATTGATAAACTTCATCTTGGTTATTTCCTAAACATGAAACTATACCAAGTCCTGTTACAACTACTCTTTTCATTATTTAAATAATCCTACCTTAAGATTTTCTGCACTATAAATCTTTTTTCCATCAGCAAGCAATATTCCATTTGCAAGACCTACAGTTGTTTCTCCTTTAACAAGAATTCTTTTCATATCTATTTCGTATGTTGCCATTTTGACATTTTTAAGAACTTCCCCAGTGAATTTTACAGTGCTTACACCTAATGCTCTACCTCTTCCTGGATTTCCAAGCCAACCAAGAAAAAAGCCAACTAGCTGCCACATAGCATCTAAACCAAGACAACCTGGCATTACTGGATCTTCTTTAAAATGACAATCAAAGAACCATAAATTATCTTTAATATCAAGTTCGGCTTTCATAGATCCTTTTTTATAAAAACCCTCACTCTCAGTTATTTCTGTAATTCTATCAAACATTAGCATTGGTGGAGAAGGTAATTTTGCATTACCTGGACCAAATAACTTACCATTAGCGCAATCAATTAGTTCGTTGTAATTAAAGGAACTTTTTTTCATAATTTTGTAATCTTATTACTTGATTTAGGTACATTATAATATACAAATAGTTTAGAATAGTTTTAAATCGCTAATGACTAGTAAACAAGAATTCGTTGAAAAACTAAGAAACTCTAGCTTAAGACCAACTAAACAAAGAATAAATATATGCGAGGTTTTATTTAATAGAGATAAAACTTTCCATTTCACAATAAACGACTTATTCAATTTGATAAAAGATAAAACTGGAGAGAAAGTTTCTTTAGCAACTGTTTACAATACAGTTCACGCATTTCATAAAAAAGGATATTTAAAAGAAATACCTATTAATTCTAATCAAACTTATTTTGATACAAATGTCACAGATCATCACCACTTTTTTGATGTTAAAGAAGAAAAGCTTATTGATCTTAAAAATGAGGATGTAGGACCAATAGAAATTCAAAAATCTATACCTGGAAAAAAAATTAAATCAGTTGAAGTTTTAGTTAAATTAGAAGACTAAGTTTTCAAAATTACATCATAAATATTCTGACTTATTGACAATCTTCTTTAGAATAATTATAAACAAGGAAATAGAATAATTATTAATACTAAAGGAGATAAATAATAATGAGTGCGGAATTTCATAAGAGTAAAACATTTAAATCAACAGAATTAAGTAAGTGCCCGTTTACAGGTGCAGGTACACCAGCAAAATTTAGTGCTGGAAGAGGACAAACAAATAGAGATTTTTGGCCAAATAGTTTGAATTTGAAAATTTTAAGTCAGCACTCGAATTTATCAAATCCAATGGAGAAAAAATTTAATTATTCTAAAGAATTTAAAAAACTGAACTACAAAGCGCTCAAAAAAGATTTAAACAAATTAATGACAGACTCACAAGATTGGTGGCCAGCAGATTACGGTCATTATGGTCCTTTATTTATTAGATTAGCATGGCACGCAGCAGGTACATACAGAACAGGTGATGGTAGAGGGGGAGCTGGAACAGGTAATCAAAGGTTTGCACCGTTAAATGCTTGGCCTGATAATGTTAATTTAGATAAAGCTAGATTACTTTTATGGCCAATAAAACAGAAATATGGAAAAAGAATTTCTTGGGCAGATTTATTTATACTAGTTGGAAATGTAGCATTAGAGTCAATGGGCTTTAAAACATTCGGTTTTGGAGCGGGAAGAACTGATATCTGGGAACCAGAGGATGATATTTACTGGGGTTCAGAAAAAGAAATGTTAGGTGTTAAGAGATACAGCGGAAAAAGAGATCTAGAACAACCATTGGGAGCTTCTCACATGGGATTAATTTATGTAAATCCACAAGGTCCGGATTTTAATCCAGACCCATTGAAAGCTGCTCACGATATTAGAGAAACATTTGGACGAATGGCAATGAATGACTATGAAACAGTTGCATTAGTTGCAGGGGGTCACACCTTTGGAAAATCTCATGGTGCTGCACCCGAATCACATAAAGGACCTGATCCAGAAGCATCAAGAATTCAAGATCAAGCAACTGGTTGGAATAGTAATTACAAATCAGGAAAAGGTGTACACGCAATAAGTAGTGGTATTGAAGGAGCATGGACACAAACACCAACACAATGGGATATGGGTTACTTTGATTGTTTATTTAACCATGAATGGGAATTGACTAAAGGACCTGCTGGAGCATTTCAATGGACTCCAAAAAAGAATGGTCAGAGAATAAAAATGGTGCCTGATGCTCATGATAAAAACAAAATGCATCCTCCAATGATGCAAACAACGGATTTATCTTTGAGAATGGATAAAAGTTATGGACCAATTTCAAAACATTTTTATCAAAATCCAGATGAATTTGCTGATGCATTTGCAAGAGCTTGGTTTAAGCTTACTCATAGAGACATGGGACCAAGAGCATGTTATTTGGGTAGTGAAGTACCTAAAGAACAATTAATTTGGCAAGATCCTATAGATAAACCAAAATATAAACTAAAATCAAAAGATATAAGAGATTTAAAATCAAAGCTTTCAAAATCAAAAATCTCTGTTTCTGATTTAGTTTCTACTGCTTGGGCTTCTGCCTCTACATACAGAGGCTCTGACAAAAGAGGTGGAGCAAATGGTGCAAGAATTATGCTTGAGCCTCAAAGAAGTTGGAAAGTCAATAGCCCTAAAAAACTTTCAAAGGTTATTAAAGATTTACAAAAAATTAAGAAAAAATTTGATACAAATAAAAAATCAGTCTCAATGGCGGATCTTATAGTATTAGGTGGGAATGTGGGAATAGAGATGGCAGCAAAAAAAGCTGGTCATAAAATTCAGGTTCCATTTACTCCAGGAAGAGGAGATGCGAGACAAGACCAAACAGATGTAAATTCATTTGGATTACTTGAGCCGCAAGCGGATGGTTTTAGAAATTACATGAAAAAAGGTAAATCTCATGTTTCAGCTGAGGAAAAATTAATTGATAAGGCACAATTAATGGGATTAACGGCACCAGAGATGACAGTTCTTGTAGGAGGAATGAGAGTTTTAGATACAAATTATGATAGTTCTAAAAATGGAGTTTTCACAAAAAAACCTGGAACTCTATCAACAGATTATTTTGTAAATCTTCTCGATATGAGTACAACTTGGAAAGAAACTGACAAATCTGAACAATATTTTGTTGGCAAAGATAGAAAGTCTAAAAAAACTAAGTGGAAAGGTTCAAGAGTTGACCTTATTTTTGGTTCAAATTCTCAATTAAGAGCATTAGCTGAAGTCTATGCCTGCAAAGACTCATCTGACAAATTTGTTAAAGACTTTGTATCTGCATGGGTCAAAGTGATGAATGCAGATAGATTTGATTTAAGATTAAACTAGTATTAAGGAAAGTAGAAAAATGACATCACTATCGTTCGAAGACTTTTATAAAGTTCCTGAAATTAAGTTTGATATAAATAGATTGCGAAATGACTTAAATCTAATTTTAGAGAAAAAGAAATTTAATTCGCCAGGTGTTACTCACTTTGGTGCAATTCCTCTAAATCAAATTCCAAATAATAAAGACTCTATAGAAGGGAACAATATTAGAGGTAGATATTGGACTATTGCAGATGAGACAGGCAAAGAAGTCTCAAGAGATATTGATATTGATGAATCGAAATATACTCAGTTGCTACCAGAGTTCGAGAAAACTTATTTCAAAGAGGTTTATGAAATTCTTAGTAAAAGATTTAAACTAGGAAGAGTAAGGCTTTTATTAAAAGAGCCAAGATCAACACTGAGCTGGCATAAAGATCCAGAGTGTAGATTGCATATTCCGATAGTAACTAATGCAGGTTGTTCAATGGTCATTGAAAATGTTGCAAAACATTTGCCAGCAGATGGACATGTATGGATTACTAACAATACAAAGTATCATAACTTTTTTAATGGAGGAGAGCAGGCTAGAGTTCACTTAGTTGCTTGTGTTCTTGAAAGCCCGTTTAAAGAATAATGGAAGTTACCAACGGTATTTTTAAAGCTGCCGGTCAGATTTATTCCAATAACAAAGGCTCTATTTTAAGAACAATTGTTTATACATTTGGTCATTTTGCAATTGCTATAACTGTTTTGATGTTAGTTGCTGATGTATCTTTTATGATAGCTTTGACCGATGCAATTGTAGAACCAATTGCCAATTCTATCTGGTATTTCATTTTAGATAAGTGGTGGGCAAGTAGATCAAAAAGTAAATAATAATCATTATCAATAAGTATTTAGAAAAAACTTTATTAGGATAATTTGTAGTAATAATAATTATTCGCAAAAAAAATGCGTAAATAATAATTATTCGCAAGGATATTTGTTGAAAATAATTTTTTCATATTTAATTTTCAAAATATGCAAATTGAAAATTATAATTGTAAAAAATGTGGATTAACAATTTCTTCAACTTGTTCCAAGTGTGATAAAATAGTTGATGTTGAAGTCCTTGATGATGGATGTATAGTTCAAAAGACTAAATGTGTTGATTGTGCGAATGCTCCAGTTATCAAAGACGTTTGTGTCCAACAAAAATAATAAGTTAATATATATAACTTAAAGGGTTAGTTGATTTTTCCCCAAAGATTTTCTTCGTCAACCCACCCTTTAAAACTTTTCGTTTCTACTAAACACCAATTTCTCTCACATTTTTTTACTAACAGTAACCTGCCAGTTTCTATTTTAGCCAAGGGTTTAGAAAATTTAGTTGGTTTTTTGAATAGAATTTTATTTGATACAGTTATAAAGGATTTTGATTGCTTCAATTGAGAAATATGTATCCACCCACCATTTTTTTTATTGTCAATTATTCTTCTAAAGTTTTCTTTTTTATCAATCACTTTTACCGGCAAGTTTATTTTCTTGTAAATATACTTTATTGGATAATCAAAACTTGGGCCATATCTTACGTTTACCTTATCATTTTTAAGCATTAAAAATTTTTCATTATTTTCAGAAATGGCATTAGAGGTAAAAAATATAATGATTAAAATCTTGAAGATTAATTGCACAAACAACCTTTTTTTTTAGTAAATTTTATTTTTCTAAATTCAAGTTTTTTCAGATTAACAATCAGAATTGATGAATGAAGACTTTTGTCTGACGAAATTATATTTTTTAAAACTTCATTTGCTTGCATACTCCCAATTATATTTGATGTAGTTCCCAATATTCCCTCACTTTCACAATTTAAAACTTCATCAGTTGGTTCTAATTGATAAAAGCACTTTAAACATGGACTTGATTTATTCTTAAAATCGAATGAAAAAATATGTCCATCAAACTTGCTAATAGCACCAACTATTAATTTTCTTTTATATTTTAATGAAAATTTATTTATTAAAAATTTAGT
>CACBTT010000008.1 GCA_902542235.1 uncultured Pelagibacteraceae bacterium | reverse complement strand
TAAATATTTGGTATCTGGTTATATTTAATCATCCCGAAGACTAAAATTGCAGCCACTGTTATCCCACTATAAGTAGCATAAGTGAAACCTACAGGTATCATAGACATAGCTTTTGCTAGTCCATACATGGTAATACACATAAAAGCTATTGATAATATTGTTGGAGTTAATTTTAAAAATCCATCTGAAATTTTAGCAAAACTATTTGCGGCAATTCCTGTTGATATAGCTAATACTAAATAAATGTAACCAGATAATGGTTTCATTTATTTGTTCCTAATAAATTTACTATTAAGACACCCGATATAATTAAAATCAATCCAATTATTGTATAAAAATTTGGTACTTGATTAAATTTTATAACACCAACAGCAGCTGTAGCAATTATACATAGGCCTGCAAAAGAGGCATATGTTATTCCAACTGGTATACTTTTCATAACTAAAGACAAAGTATACATACATCCAACAATTGTTACCGCTGTGATTATACTAGGTATTAATAATGTAAAACCTTGAGCACTTTTAGCAAAACTATTTGAGGCCGTTCCAAGAATTACTGCGATTAATAAAATTATATAAGCAGTTATATTATTCATTTGCCTTCGACCATTTGATTGCATCTTCCATTCTATCATCTCCCCAGAATATTTCATTTTTTACAACAAATGACGGACTTCCAAATATTTTATTTTTTCTAGCTTTTTCTGTATTTGATAAATAAATATTATTTATTTCCTCAGAGCTTGCCTCTGAAACAATCTTTTCTTTATCTAAGCTTAGTTTTCTACAGATTTCACTCAAGTTGGGTTCAACAGCAGGCTCTTTTCCTTCTTGAAACCATCTTTTATAAGTAAGCTGAACGTAATCTACACCCCAGTTATTTTTTAAACCTAATATTGCAATTTTATTAGCTAAATCAAATTCTGTTAAAGGGTAAGGGACTGGTGTTTTGGCAAAAAATCCATAATTTTTTGCTCGTCTTTCTATGTCCCTCCACATGTAATCTACTTTATTTTTTTTTTCTTTAGGAAAGGGAACATTGTTCATTTCTTTCATTATTGCTCTTACACTAAAAGGAGTCCAGTTAAACTTAATTTGATGTTGCTTTTCTGCTTCTAGTGCTCGAGTAACCGAAAGATAAGTATAAGTACTTCCGATAGAAAAATAAAAGTCTATGTTGTTCACTTATTTTGGCATTGGCGTTGCGCCAGTTTCTAAACTAATCATTTTACCATCTTTGTATTTATAGACTGCCATAACTGCTTCTACATTACCATCATCAAATGTTACAAACGCATGGTGAATACCAACTTCATCATTTTCATAAACAATTCTAGTTTTATCTTGCTTAATATCACCACTCATTGCCCATTTGATAACATCACCTTTAGTTAAAACACTCCCTGATTTATGCATTGTGAATTTAAAATCATCGTGCAAAAGTTCGTTCATTGTTGCTTCATCTTTATTTTTAATTGCAGCACTATATTTCTCTAATATTGACATTTTTTTCTCCTTTATGCTCCTTTAATTATTAATGTATTTGATACTGTATTATCTAATCTAATTTGTCTGATAGGTTTATATATTTCTGAATTGTACCACTCAAAAACTTTTTCATAAGATGGGAATTTAATTACAACAGTTCTTGGATATTGCCACTCACCTTCAATGACTTTATTTTCGCCACCTCTTATTATGTATTCACCACCAAACATTTGAGCAGTTGGAGGAGCTTTTTCCAAATACTCTTTGTAATTTTCAGG
Organism: uncultured Pelagibacteraceae bacterium; assembly: GCA_902542235.1. GTDB lineage: Bacteria > Pseudomonadota > Alphaproteobacteria > Pelagibacterales > Pelagibacteraceae > Pelagibacter. Next base: position 63,518 of record CACBTT010000008.1, on the reverse strand, counting down.
ATTTAACACATTAATATTTAATATGATATATCCTGAAGGCATTACAAACCTTATTACAAAAATTATTACATATCTACTTTATTTAATTCGTAGACACTGTAACTTTCCATAACTTCTTTCATAACTGGAGCTGATACTGGATTGCTTCCATCTATAAAAGCTTTAAGGGCAGCTTTATCGGTCACAAAAATTTTAAACATTACTGTTTTTTTGTCAGGTGCAACTGTTCCAATTGTTTTTGATACATTTGCAACTTTCGATCTCTCTGCCATACCAGCATCCGATTGCATAAAGCCCATAAACTTTTCTAGCATCCCTTCTTTAAGGTGAGCTACGACTAATGTTTCTGTTTCCATAATTTATCCTTTCTATTTACTTTTCTATTTTACTGGAGTCATAATTTTCTGACCTTCAACTCCAATTGCAACTACAATCGCTTTAACTGGAACATTTCCAATATTTTTCGATTCGTGTACAATTCCAACATCTTCAACAAATGCATCACCAGCTTTGAATACTTGGGTTTTTCCTTCATGAATTAATTCAATTTCACCTTGCTGGATCATAATTAGAACTGGAAATGAGTGCGTGTGAGGAGTTACTGGAGCTCCTACAGGTACAGTAAATTCAAAAGCTGTTATCTTTGCTTTTCCATTAGGGTATACAATATCATTTCCCATTCCTGTTTGACTTGTTGATATAATTCTCTTTACATGGCTATCTGCGTAAACATTGGCTGTAAATAAACTTAATACTAATACTAAAATTGTTTTTTTCATAAACTCTTACTTCTTAATTGCATTGAACATGCTTAGTGTGTCGTCAAACGCAATAAACAATGTCAGTTTACCATCATCGCCTACTTCAAAATAATGACCAAAAATAGTATCCATGCCATCTGCCTTGGCAGTTGCTTTAACAAACACTTTATTCCCTTCACTAATCATCATATCAGGGGTTACTGAAAAATTACTCCAAAGATTTGGAACTTGCATCATGGTTTTCATATATGCCTCTTTGCCTTTATGAGTTCCTGACATTGGATGCTTATCCCCAGGATAAATCCAAGTGATATCATCATGTACCATTTCCATAAATCCCTCCATATCTCCTTTGCCAAAAAGTTCATATCCTTTTTTAACTACTTCTTTTGCGTCCATAAAATTTCCTTAATTTTTTTATTATTATTATTTATTATAAGTAGAAATTGTAATGGTTTTATTACAGTGCTGATATGCGTGATTATATCCAATCAGGATAAGGCAAACCTTTTTCAATTAAAAAAGGTTTATTAAACATCTTTGAGTTGTATCTGTCTGATTTGTCGCAAAGAATAGTGACAATAGTTTTTCCTGGTCCTAGTTTTTTCCCTAATCTTATTGCACCTGCGATATTTACTCCACAACTTGTTCCAAGACTTAAACCCTCATTTTTGATTAAATCATATAGTATTGTCAAAGACTCTTTATCTTCAATTGAAAAGGCTCCATCTATTTTTTGCTTCTGCAAAATTAGCAGTTACTCTGCTGGATCCAATGCCTTCAGTTATTGATCCACCTTCAGCTTTTAACTCGCCTTTTTCAATGTGATTGTAAAGAGAGGATCCTTTTGGATCTGATAGATAAATTTGTATATCTTTATTTTTTTCTTTTAAAAAACTACTCACTCCACCAATAGTTCCTCCAGTTCCAGAAGAACACACAAATCCATCAACTTTACCTTCTGTCTGCTCCCATATCTCAGGACCCGTTGTAGTGTAATGACCTTTTGAATTTGCGGTATTATCAAATTGATTTGCCCAAACAACTCCGTGATTATTTGAACTTTTTAGCTCTTCAGCCATTCTAGAAGCAACTTTAACAAAGTTATTTTCATCTTTATAAGGTTTTGGTGGAACTAATTTTAAATCTGCACCAATATTTCTTAATGTATCTTTTTTTTCTTGAGTTTGATTATCGTTCATTACAATAATCGTTTTGTAACCTAGTGAATTTCCAATAAGGCATAAACCAATACCAGTATTTCCTGCAGTTCCCTCTACAATTATTCCACCTTTAGATATTAATTTTTTTTGTTCAGCATCTCTTATTAAAGCGAGAGCTGCTCTGTCTTTTACCGATCCGCCAGGATTTAAATATTCGGCTTTACCATAAATATTACAACCAGTTATTTCAGATGCAGCTTTTAGTTTTATTAAAGGAGTATTTCCAATTGATTGGATAAAATCATCCTTGTAATTTTTCATTATTCTTTTTCCTCGTTGCCATTTGTAACAGCATAAGGTTTAAATTCTTCAGTTGCTGTTCCAACATTCTTAGCAGGTATTCCTACCATAACAGCATTTTCAGGAACATTTTTTGTTACAACTGCATTAGCTCCAATTCTTGCATTTTTCCCTATAACTACAGGTCCCAAAATCTGCGCTCCTGAACCAACAACAACATTATCATGAAGAGTAGGGTGTCTTTTAATTTCTCTTTGATCATTAGAATTTATGCTTGGAGATATTCCACCTAAAGTAACCATATGATAAATTGTTACGTTATCTGCAATGTCAGATGTTTCACCTATAACAACGCCCATACCATGATCAATAAATAAATTTTTACCTATCTTAGCTCTTGGATGAATTTCAATACCAGTTAAAAATCTTGAAAATTGAGAAATTATTCTTGCGATAAGATCAAATTTTGCGGTAGCAAAAAAATTTGCAATTCTGTGAAAAAATACAGCCTTAACGCCAGGGTATGTTAATATTACACTTAACTTAGATCTTGCTGCTGGATCTCTATCAATAATTGATTGCAAATAGTCATTCATAGACTGCCTATATAGTTATTAATGTTGGAATTTAAAGTTAATTAATATTGTCTAAAGTAAGCCCTTTTACATTAGCTGGCACTGCGACATCCATCATTTTTGGATTTGCAAGATTTAGATTATTCATTATGTCCGCGTATTCTTCCTTTGAACTTACTTGTAATCTTGGATTATTATTTTTTTCATTTTCAATAGTAGAAAATTTCTTGCCATTATAATCATGAGCTGGAAATACGAGAGTTTTTTCGGGTAATTTTAATAATTTATTAAATATAGAATCATAAGCATCATAAGCATTACCATTTTGAAAATCTGTTCTACCACTTCCATTTATTAAAAGTGTATCTCCAGTAAAAACTCTATCATTCATCAAAAAACTATAAGAGCAGTCAGTATGACCAGGAGTATAAATTGCTTGAAGTTCAACTTCTTCAACTTTAATTTTTTCACCATCTTTAATTCTTAGATCTATCACTTCTGATTTAGATTTTTCTCCCATAACTCTTATACAGTTTGTTCTTTTATTTAATTCATTTAATGCTGAGATATGATCAGCATGAATGTGAGTATCAATTACTTTTACAAGTTTAAGATCTAAATTATTTAATATAGTTGAATACTCATCAGAATGTTCAATGACCGGATCAATTATTAATGCTTCTCTACCTTCCCCACTTGCAATTATATAAGTGTACGTAGAAGATTTTTGATCGAAAAGTTGTTCAAATATCATAAATACCTAACTTTATAAAAGTTTGCTTAGTAAAACAATCTTTCATATAATATTTTTTTTATAAGGAGGAGACAATGTTAAAAATAAATAGTATGTGTCCTGATTTTCAAGCTAAAACAACTGAAGGAGATATTTCTTTCCACGAATGGTTAGGTGATAGTTGGGGAGTTATTTTTTCACACCCTAAAGATTTTACACCAGTTTGTACTACAGAACTTGGTGCTTTAGGTTTAATGAAAGATGAGTTCGATAAAAGAAATGTCAAAGTGATTGGTTTAAGCGTTGACGGGGTAGAGGATCATAAAAAATGGTTAGATGATATTAAAGATGTATCTGGTACAAAACCAAATTATCCAATTATTGCTGATGAAGATTTAAAAGTAGCAAAATTATTTAATATGTTGGAAGCAGATGCTGGAACAACATCAATGGGTAGAACTGCAGTTGATAATGAAACTGTAAGAACTATTTTTGTAATCAGACCTGATAAGAGAATTGGATTATATCTTACATATCCTATGGCAACTGGAAGAAACTTTTTAGAGATTTTGCGTGCAATAGACTCTATGCAGCTAACAGCTAAACATAAAGTAGCTACTCCTGCAAATTGGAAAAAGGGAGAAGATGTTGTTATTTTGCCAGCGATTAAAGATGACGAAGCAAAAAAAATATATCCAGATGGATGGGAAACTGTAAAACCTTATCTAAGAAAGGTCCCAGATCCCTCTAAGTAAATTGGATAAAAATATTTTAAACCGACAATCTCAGCATTGGGAAACTAATTTCTCAAATAAGCCTGAGATGTTTGGTTTAGAACCAAGTTTACCTGCAAAAAAAGCTTTAAATATTTTCAAAGAAAACAATTGTTCTAAAATTGTTGAGTTAGGAGCAGGCCTAGGAAGAGATAGCATTTACTTTGGAAAAAATTCGATAAATATTACCGCATTAGACTATAGTGAAAATGGAATTAAAGTTATCAATGAAAAAATAAAAAAAGAAAATCTAACATCTTCAATTTCTACATTAAAATTTGATATAAGAGAGGACTTGCCATTTGAGAGTAATTCAGTTGATGCTTGTTATTCACATATGCTTTATTGCATGGCTTTAACTCAGAAAGATTTGGACAAACTTAATAGCGAGATTCATAGAATTTTAAAACCAGGAGGAATAAATATTTACACAGTCCGAAATACTAATGATGGGGACTATAAAAAAGGAATTCATAGAGGAGAAGATTTATATGAAATAGATGGTTTTATAATTCATTTTTTTTCAAAAAAGACAATTCAAAATTTAATAAATGGATATGAAAATTTGTCTATTGATTATTTCGAAGAGGGTTCTTTTCCAAGAAAATTATTTTTTGTTTGTAATAAAAAAAAAAATTAAATGTATTGCTTGTTATCTTCATTTACAGCATCTTGAAGCCTATCTAAAAAATCAGGAATAGCACTTTTAACTCTGCTCCAAGTTGGAATAAATGGTGTATCCATAGGATTTAAATAAAATGCTTCACCAGCTTTCATTATATTTATCGCAAAAAGTTCAACAGCCTTTTCTTCGGTATGAGAATCGAATTTTAGACCATTCATTTGTGCATCACTTCTATATATATCAATTAAATCTAAAGCTGACCTATAATAAGTTGCTTTCAAAGATCTAAATTTTTCTCTACTAAAAGAATGTCCTTGTGTAGCTAATTTTTTAATAAAAGTTTTTATTATGTCTATAGACATTCTAGACAAACCTTTTGTTTCATCATCAATAGATAGTTTCTGGTGCTTGTGATCATAAGTTTCTGCAAGATCAACCTGACATATGTTTTGTGGAGAATAACTCCTTTGCATTTCAGATAAAATTCCAATTTCTATGCCCCAGTCAGAGGAAATTCTTAATTCAGGTAAAACATTACGCCTAAATGAAAATTCCCCTGCGAGAGGATATTTAAAAGATTTCATGAAATCTAGATAATCACTTTTACCAATAGTTTTTTCCAAAGCTGTCAATAAAGGAAAAACTAATAATCTTGCAACTCTGCCATTCATTTTACCATCAGCAACTCTTGGATAGTATCCTTTACAAAACTCAAAATTAAAAAGAGGATTTACAACAGGATAAAACAATTTAGCCAGCATGCGTCTGTCATAAGTTTTTATATCACAATCATGTAAAGCCACAGATCTTGCTGTATCTCTAGCAATTGACATTCCTATACAATACCATACATTTCTACCTTTACCTTTTTCACTTGGGGCTAAATCCTTTTTTTTTAATTCTTTGTCTAACTTTTTTAAATTTGGTCCGTCATTCCATAAAATTGTAAAAGGTGTTTCAAGTTGCTCGAAAAAAGTCCATGCCTTTCTAGCTTGATCCTCGTTAGCCTTATCAAGACCTATAATTATGTGATTTAAATAATTAGTTTTTTTTATTTCTGAAACGATATTGGGTAAAGCATCACCTTCAATCTCAGAGAAGAGACATGGTAAAATTAATTCCATTTTTCTCTCACTAGAAAATTTTAATAGTTCACCTTCTATTTCTTTGGTGGATTTGGTCCCAAAATCATGCAATGTTGAGACTATTCCATTTTGTGAAAATTCACTCATGGCTGCTATTAATCACATTATTTTAATTTAAGTACCGCCTTTTTGATCACATCAGCCCAGCCCTGAGGAGATGGCTTACTGGAAGTTATTAATTTTTTTATATTTAAGTTAGATGACTTAAAATACTTATTAAAAACTAAGCATGGAATATCAGTATTCTTAAGCATGTTTATATCATTATGATTGTCCCCAACCCCAATAGTTTTGATCGGATTTTTAATTTTACTTTTAACCATTTTTAAGAATACATTAATTGCTTTAGATTTATTAACTTTGTCACCAAGGTTAGAGACTCTGCCCCCATACTGAATTGAAAGACCTAGTTTTTTTATTTGAGAATTAATTTTTTTTTTTTCATGAGTATTTCCAATAAATTTTATAGGAATTGTAAATTTCCTTTTCAATGCAGCGTTAAGTTTATTTTTTGGAAGTCCAAATATTTCAATTTGCTCTTTTTGATCAATTTTCCTCACATCGATAATTTTTTTCCTAAGATTAGATGAAATTTTATTATATATTTTAAAAATATTTCCTATATTTCTACTAAGAATTATTTTTTTTGGTAATTTAGGATTTATTAAATTTAAATTATAAATTGCTGATCCATTTTCACAAATAAAGGGCAATTTTATACCTAATTCTTTCATAAAATCTTTAATTTCCAATTCTGTTTTGCTGGTATTAGGAACAAGAATAATTTTACGAGAAATTAATTTTTTTATATATTTTTTTATTTTATCAAATTTAAAGTTGCTTCTGTGAAGTATAGTACCATCAAGATCAGAAAATATGATTATAAGATATTTTTTCACTTTTGGTTTATTTTTTTAAATTTAATATTTTTTATATTTTTTCATGCAAACTTGAGCTAACAAAAGATTTGGGTCTATAAATAATTTTGAATCTTTTGCTTTTTTAAATGATTTATACGAAAAAATTGCAATTGGAAGCTCAGTACAACCTAATATTATTTTCTTACATTTTTTTTTAATTAAAAATCTAACCGCAGGTCTTAAAGCTTTTTCAGCATCTTTTACTTTACCTTTTTTGACATATTTTATAGCAATATTTACCGAATTTTTTTGCAATCTTTCATTTGGACTTATTAAATTATAATTTTTTTCAAAATACTTATGATATATTTTTGTATCTAAAGTGGCTTCAGTACTTAATAATCCTATAGTTGAATTTTTCTTAAATTTTTTTTTTGTATTTAAATAAACTTCTTTTGGCATGCTTAAAAATGGTACAGATATTTTTTTTTGAATATCTTCATGCCAATAATGCGCCGTATTACAAGGCATTACAATAAATTTGCATTTGTTTCTTTCCAGCATCCGACAGCCAGCAATTAATTCTTTTAAAACATTTTTGTATTGTTTTAAATTTTCTGCTCTTCGTGGTGTATTTGATTTATTATAAAGAACAAACATTGGATATTTTTGATCTAATTTACCTCTATTTAATTTTGCAAGCTTATCACAAAAGTCCAAGCCAGCTTGAGTTCCCATACCACCTAATATTCCAATCATAATCTAAATAATAACTTCTATATTAAAATTCAAAACATCTATATAGATATTTAAATAACAGTAGATATATATTGACGCTAATCATGAATAGAAATTTATCCTTACTTACTTTAAGTCAGATATTCGGTTTTACCACAGCAACAATAACAGTATTTCTGAGTGGAATAGTTGGTTCCCAAATTAGTTCAAATCAATCTTTATCTACCTTACCAACTGCTTTATTCGTAGTTGGAACAGCAAGCTTTACAGTTTTGGCAGCAAATATCATGAGTAAAATTGGTAGAAGAAATGGTTTTGTCTTTGCGGCAATAGGAAGTTCTTTTTCAGCGCTTCTTGCCGCTTTTGCAATCAGTCAGAAAAGTTTTAATTTATTTTGTTTATCTTGCTTAATTCTTGGAATGGGAGCTGCATTTAATCATCAATATAGATTTGCAGCAGCCGAAAGTGTTGAAAAAGATAAAATACCAAAAGCAATTTCTACCCTTCTAATGGCAGGAATTGTTTCTGCATTTTTAGGCATAAGTCTTGCAAATTACACGAAAGATTTAATCCAAGATCAATTGTATGTTGGTTCTTATCTTTTATTATCTTTCCTATCTTTTATGCCAGGAGTTTTTTTATTTTTTTTTAAAAATGTCGAAAATGTTCAAGAGGATAGTTTAAATGAAGGAAATATAAGAAATCTAAAATCTATCGTATTACAACCAAGATTTTTACAAGCAATTACTGCAGCTGCTTTTGCTTATGCAGTAATGTCATTTTTAATGACAGCAACTCCTTTAAGTATGCATGTTATGGAAAATATGAGCTTAAAAGAAACTGGATTAGTATTACAATTTCATGTGGTTGCAATGTTTTTACCTTCGCTAATAACAGGTAATTTAATAAAAAAATTTGGACACAGTGCAATAATTTATGGTGGAGTTTTATTTTTTTTCATCACAGTTCTTTTAAGTTTATTTGAACAGACATATCTTAATTATATGCTCTCATTAATTTTTTTAGGTCTCGGTTGGAATTTTTTGTTTATATCAGGTACCAGCTTAGTAGTTTTGACTTATAACAAAGAAGAAAAATTTAAAGTACAAGGGATAAATGATTTAATTGTTTTTTCAACTATGGCTTTGGCCAGTTTATCTGCTGGAATTTTACTAAATTCTATTGGATGGAAAATGATGAATATTATTTGTATACCTTTTTTAATATTAATTATTTTAGTAAGTTTTGTTGCTGATAAAAAATCAGTTTCTTAAACATGTCTTTCCTTTTTTTAGGTTTTTTGACAGGCTTAACATTAATTTTTGCAATAGGACCTCAAAATGTTTTTGTAATAGAGCAAGGACTAAAGAAACAATATATATTTTTAGTTTGCTTAGTCTGTGCATTATCTGATTTGATTTTAATTTTCTTAGGTATCTTTTTATTTAATTATTTTTCTAATTATTTTAATAATGTAGTGGAGCTGATTTTAAATATCCTTTTAATTATTTTTTTATCTTTTTTTATTTATGGAAAAATTAAAGAAATATTTAAATTTAGATCTTTAGAATTCAAAAATAATGTCATTGCACAGAGCTCATTTAACATCTTTATTAAGACCTTAGGTTTTACATATTTAAATCCTCACGTATATTCTGATACAGTATTTTTTTTAGGAAATTTCTCAAAATCCTTTAATATTGAAAACAAAATTTACTTTGGAATAGGTGCTTCAATAGCCTCTTTTTTATTTTTTTTTTCTTTAGGATACTTATCTAAGATTTTTTCAAACAAATTAAATAATAGAAGTTTTTGGAAATACATAAATATTTTTATTATAATATTTATGTCAGGTATAGTTTTTTACATTATCAGAGATATTATTTATTAAAGATTTTTTTTGATAATTTATTAACCTTTAAATGGTTCCCATCAAATCCGTATTGAGTGTGATATTTTCCAGGAAATGCAACACATTTTATGTCTGCACTTAAAGCAGAATTTAAACTTTCTTCTGTATCTTCAATTGCCACACATTCGTCTGAGTTAATATTCAAGTATTTTAAAGCATAATTATAAATATCGGGATATGGTTTTTCTCTTAATATGAATTCATTATTGCCGATAAAATCAAAATCTTTTTTTTCAATTCTTCCTCTTAACGAGTTAAAAATAGAATTGATATTGTTACTCGTTGTTGAGCTAGCAAGCCCAATTTTTATTTTGTTCTTTTTGCAAAATTGAATTATTTCTTTTACACCGTCTCTAGGCTCAACTTTGTGTTTGTTTAAATATTCATTAAAAATTTTGGTTTTTAAATTTCTTATTTTTTTTCCGTCTATTTCAACACTTGTATCTTTTGCGTAATCATTAATTCTTGAAGTTCCACCTGATTTTGACAATAGTTTTCTGTATATATCTTCATCCCAGAACCAGTCTAATCCACTTATTTTAAAAGCTTCATTAAATGCATCTCTTTGAAGATCTGATGTTTCAGCTAAGGTTCCAATTGAACCAAATAAAACAGCTTTGTAACTCATTATCCCTTCACAGCACCAGCTGTTAATCCACTGATTACTTGTCTTTGGAAAAACATAACTAACATAAATAAAGGAGCAGTAGCTGAAACAACTGCTGAAACTGCCCACATCAAATTACCTTCATGTTGATTTGTTCCAAGATAACTTTGGATTTTGGGTACCATAGTATGATTTTCCTGATTTAATAAAAGAGCTGTCACTGTAAAATCATTATACGCAAGCATTAAGCTAAATAATCCAGCTGTTATTACTCCAGGCCACATAACTGGCATAATGATATGTCTAAATGCTTGAAAATAAGAGCAGCCATCAATCAAAGCACTTTCATCAAGTTCTTTAGGAACAGTTTTAAAAAATGAATACAATAACCACAAAGTAAATGGTTGATTTATTGCAACAAGAACAACGATGGTCGTCGGTAGTATTCCCCAAATTTGTAATTGAAAAAAGGGAAATAAATAACCAGAGACTAAAGTAATGTGTGGCATTGCTCTAAAAATTAATGCTGCAATTAAAATCCAAAATGCATAATTTCTTGTAGACCTAGATAAAGCATAAGCTCCTAAGGTCCCGAGGAACAGAGAAATGGTTACAACAAAAAATGTAACTATAACTGTATTCCTAGATGCCTTCCAAAACTCTCCTTCAGTCCAAGCTTGACTATAAGCATCTGTTGTAAACTTTCCTCCAGTTTCTAACAATGTATTGAATGCTGTAATAGCATACCACCAGTCAGCTCTTGAAAAAAAGTCAGCTCTTACTTTAAATGATCCCCAGAAAGTCCAAATAAAGGGAAAGCATGCAACCAACAACCAAACTACTATAAAGGTTGTATTAAAAATTTTTAAAGCATTTGATCTTTTATCAAGTCCGTATTCCATTTATCTCGCTGTCCTAAATTCCTTCCATGTTCTTATTAAAACTGGCGCTAAAAGTATGGCTATCCCAACAATTGTCATCATTGAGGTGGCTGCGGCCGAACCAAATAATATTACTTCCTCATTAACGAGGTTATCATAAATTAACCAAGACAAAGATTGAGCGCTTCCTTCAGCACTGAAACCAATTATAGGCTCAAAAACTCTAAAATTATCCATCAATGAAATGAGAGCAACAAATGTAACTACAGGATAAATATGAGGCAAAACAATATGTCTTACTCTCTGCCATCTTGATGCTCCATCAATAATAGCTGCTTCAACAGGTTCTTGAGGAACAGTTTGTAAAGCTGCATAAAATACTACAAAAGCAAATGGTGAATGGTGCCAAATTCCATAAATTATTATAGTTATCCAAGTAAGAGTTTTTGAGGATTTTAACGATAAATAAGGGTCATCCATTAACATTTGCAAATTCGCGCCAATAATCCCCTCTGCATCTATCATCCAAAATAAAACTAAAGAACCTACCAATGGAGTAACAATCATCGGCAATATGGTTCCAAATATTAATGGTCCTCTAATTCTTCTAGTTACTGCATTAAGACTTAATGCAATTATAAAACCTAAAAGTAAGACGTTAGGCGTTACAAACAAACAATAAGTTAAAGTAAAAATTAGAGCCTTGTAAAAGGGTAGATTGGTAACTTGATCTACAAATTCCCCAAAACTATTAGTTTCATTCCAAAATTTTCCAATTTCTTCTATTGCAAGATGATTTCTATCGACATAAGTCCCAAATCCGTTGAATTTTCCTAAAGGCTTTTCTTCTCGAATTTTAGAGGTTTTTTCTTGGTCAACAACTATAGAAACTGTACATCCAAAAGGATCACATTTTTTTACTTCCTTAACAACTTGGTCGTGCTGCGCATAAAATGATTGTATCCCTGTTGAAATAATAGGAAGACCTATAAATAAAATCATTGCCAATCCAGTTGGCAAGAAAAACCAAAAAAAAGTTTTGTTAGGCATTAATGTAATAAGTGGGGATTTTATCCCCACTTAAAATTTATTGATTATAGAAAGCCTTGTTCTTTTGCTTTACTCATGTAAGCTGCTTCAACATCTTTTAAAGCTTGTTCTGCTGACTCTTTACCTTGTAAAAATTCAACAATCTCACTTCCTAATGCACCATGCATTAAACCCATTTGTGGTAACATTGGATATGGTTTAGCTTTCATTTTAACAGCTTCGATAACTCCAATTGATTTTGGTCCAGGTTTAAAACCTTCAATTAACCAAACAGCTTGATCTGCTGCATCAGCAACCATCTTTTTGTTAGCAGCTGCGTGTGCCAAAGCTCTAAATGTTGCTTCAGCATCAGCGTCAGATCTATTTTTTGCTAATGTGAAACCGTCCCACCATAAAGTCGCCGCTGGTATGTTTCCTCCAGCTACTGTTGCTGGTCCAGTTAATTTAGTTGCAGCTGTAATTTTTGCATCACCATCATCATCAAGCAATGTTCCTGATCTTGATGCCCAAAGAGTCATTAATGCAACATTTCCAGATTCCCATTCAACTTTAATAGCTTCACTATCGTGAGTTAAATAATCTGGGTTACTTAAACCTGCTAATTTTTTTAGCATATTTAATGTTGCTACACCTTTTGCATTGTTAATGCTTGGTTGAGCAGTTCCTGCTTTAAAGAATTCTCCTCCATGTCCAATGTACATGTTAACGAATTCTTCTGCTAAATTCCAACCAGCTTTGTATGCTGCTGCGTAAGGATATTGCATTTTACCAGATGCTCTTATTTTTTCTGATGCCGCAACTACTTCCTCATATGTTTTAGGAATAGCTATACCCAATTCTTTTAAAACATCTTCTCTGTAATATAAGTGCTGAGTATTTGCCATAAAAGCAACTGCCATTATTTTTCCATCAATTGTTATCAATTGAGAGTCTTGTATTCCTTTTCCATATTTCTTAACAAGATCATCAAGTGGTCTAATTAAATCTTGGTTCATTAAAGGAACTATAGAGCTATTTGCTGCAATTCTTGCAGAAAACTCTGATGGATTTGCAGTTAGAGCTGGCACAGCAATTTTATTGTGCTCAGATGAGTGTGTGACTTTAAAATCCGCACTTCCTTTACATCCTTTAGCTGTTTCCACGAAAGTTCTTAAAGCTGGAAAATCATTAGCTAAAATATTTATTGATCCACTCTTAATGTTACAATCTGCGTAAACAGAAGTTCCAAAAAGAAGAAACAATAAAGATATTAATATTTTTTTCATATTTGTTTCCCTCATTAAATTTAAATTTATGGGTGAAAGGATATATATTCCTTAGGGAATTTAAAAGTAGTTTTTAAATCGCATTTGACGCAAGCTCTGCACCTGCGACCAAAGATTCAAATTTTTTGTAAACAATATTTTCATCAACATTTCCAAAGCCAGCAAAAGTACTAAATCCACAATCACTTCCAGCCATTAATTGGTTTTTATCAATTACTTTTGAATACTGAATTATTCTATTTTTTACTAACTCTTCATGCTCTACAAAGTTTGAGGTTGAGTCTATTACACCAGGAACTATTACTTTGTCATTAGGAAGTTTTATGTTCTCAAATACCTTCCATTCATGAGCATGTCTTGGGTTCGAGGCTTCAATTAAATAAGTTTGGATATTTGCTTTTAAAGCAATAGGTAATATTTTTTCTAATCCAATATCGTGAATATGTGGTCCTTCATAATTTCCCCAGCAGATATGCATTCTCAACTTAGAGGCATCAATATCTTTGATTGCTTCATTAAGACATTCGATTTGTTTTTCAGCTCTTACTAAAAATTCCTCATCTGATACATTTTTAAAAGTCATATGTCTTGCAAGTGCAAGATCTGGGCAATCAATTTGCAATAATAAATCATTTTTTGTTATTTCATCGTATTCAGTTTTCATCATTTTTGATAATGCCTCTAAATACTTATCATCATTTTTATAGAATTTGTTTGGAAGGAAATTTGAAATTACTCCTGGTGATGCAGAGTTTATAAATCCTTGAGAATGGTTATTTTTTTTTAATGCAGATTTTAAATTACTGATATCTTTAGTAAGAGACTGAGTATCTTTAATTTTTAAATCAGCAGTACAACATGGTCTTGTATAAGTAGGTGTGCCTCCTGATTTTGCAATTTTTTCTTTATATGATGGAAAATCATCTAAGTCTTTAGGAGCTCTTCTCTCGCTTTCACCACTAAAGCCATGTAATCGATCCTTGACGTAGGTAGCGTAACTTATTTTTGACATTTCACCATCACTTATAATGTCAATTCCGATATCAATTTGTTTTTTTACAATTTTGTTTACATCTTCTTCAATTATCTTATCAAGTTCTCCTTGATCAAATAATTCATTTTTATCTTTTTTAAATAGTATCTCAGATAGCTTTTTTGATCTTGGCAGACTTCCAACATGTGTGGTTTTAATTTTATCCATAGTTTTTACATTAATATTTGTTTCCAAATAGCCACTTCATCAAACAATACCCATTCTCTTATTATTTTATCATCTCTTAATTCTGCATGATTTATACCCATTATAAATAAATCTTTGTCAGTCTTTTTCCCAAATTCTTCACTGTCTTTAGAGTGCTTACCGCTTAAAAACCATCTGATTGTAGCTTTTTGATTGTTATTTTTTTCATCTAATGATGCAACATGTTCGATTGTAAACTTTATTTCAGAAAATATATTTTTTAAAGAGCTCCAATATTTAATTATATCTTCACTGCCATTTCCAACTTTATTACTTGGCCAAAATAGACAGGCTGCTCTATCATAATCTTCAAAATCATAATTATTGTTAAATATTTTCTTTAAAATATTGGAATATATATAACCTGATGAAACTTCATTAACTTTTACTGGAGTATAATCTGACTTTTTATCAGAAGATCTATTAAAAACTTTGATAGCTTTAGATATCCCACCTTCTTTATCAATTAAATGCCTTGCAAATTGCTCGGGTGTATAACCTAGCTGTCGAACCATTGCACCTTGATCTCTCACAATCCACTCATCATAAACCTGATTATTTTTACATGCACAGTCAGCTATAACTCTATAAACAATTTTGTTTCCTGTTTTTTTTCCGTAATACCCGTCATTTAAATGTGTAGCTTTACTCAGAATTCTGTGAGATGAATGATATCCTTCATCGTCATTTCCACTCCAAATTACATCTTCACCTAATAATTGTCTGTCTGGAAATTCGTCTAAAGTTTTGTAAGTTGCATCAATGACAGGTTTAAAACCATAGGTTATTCCAAAGGGTGATCTTACAGGGATATTCTCTGAATAATATTTAGATATCGAGTCGACATCTTTCCCTTCCCAAATTTGTTTAGTAATTTTTAAAATGTAATCAGTTAAATTTTTATAATTACTATCAAATCCTTTCATTAGATCTGACTAACAAAATTTAAAATACTAATTTCTGAATTATTACAAGAGATATCTATTTTGCTATTCAAAGGAACTGAAAAAGTATCTCCTTTTTCTAATTTTATATTTGAGTTTCCTATTACTATTTTCCAATTACCTTCTTGAGCAAAAAGAACAGTAGGCTTTATACATTCAATGCCTTTAATTTCACCAGATTTAGAATTTAATGTTGTTAAATTAAATCCAGTATCTTGTTTGATTGAAGGTTCATAATTTTTTTTATTAAATTTTTTTCCTAATACTTGATATAATTTAATACCATTAACTTCATCGCTAATATTGTTTTGTTTATTTCTATAAATATTTTTTTCTAATTCTTCTGGCAAATAATTATCAAATCTTTCTAATTCAT
Source organism: uncultured Pelagibacteraceae bacterium (assembly GCA_902542235.1). Taxonomy (GTDB): domain Bacteria; phylum Pseudomonadota; class Alphaproteobacteria; order Pelagibacterales; family Pelagibacteraceae; genus Pelagibacter. The sequence continues at coordinate 47,570 of CACBTT010000008.1, read as the reverse complement.
CTCGAGTGATAGGCTCGATCATCTTTCTACCTTTAGGCACTCCAACTTTTTTTAAATCTATTAACGAATTATCATCAAGCAATGCCATACCTGTCTCTTTTGCCTTTTTTAAAATTTCTGGAACCCATGTTATTATACCAGGATCATCTCCGCCTAATACAACAAACATCAAACTTTCTTTATCTCCAACATTTTCAAATGCTCTGAACATATTTATAGGCATTGAAATTATATCGCCGGCTTCTAATATTGTTTCTTGTTTTCCATCAGCACCCCAATAAAATCTCCATTTACCTGAGTAAATTACAAATACTTCAGCCGTAGTATGACTGTGAAGACCAGATCCATTTTTTGGCATAGCACTCACTGCTCCTAAATTATACCCATGTAAAGACTGTATTTTTATTAGTTGTTTGGTGTCTTCAGCTACACCACGTCCAATAATTGTATAATTTTTTCTCTCTTTATGACCTTCTAATCTACCCTCTACAAAAGGAAGGCTACTCGGAACGAGCTCATTAAATTTTGCCAATCTATCAATCATATTCTTGTTATTTATCTCTATTTAAATATAAATTGCAATTTATGCAAATAGAACAATTTGATACAGGTCTTAAAATTAAGAAAAACATTGAAGATGTAGAAATTACACCTATCCAAAACTTAAATAATAAAAAATTTGTTATTGAGAATTTTAGAAATATTTATGGATTAAAAAAGATTAATCTTAAAAAAAATTTACTAAACATATTTGACAAAGATATCAAAGTTAATTGTTTTGAACCATTAAATGAATTTAATGGCATAGATAATTTTATAGAAAAATTTTGGAATCCTTTATTTGATGCATTTCCAGACATCGAAAGAAGAGAAAATATCATCCTTGGAGGCTCTTTTAGAGACAAAGTCCAAGTTGGTTCTTATTCTACTTTATCAGGTTTCTTTTTAAAGCCATGGTTAGGTATAAAGCCAAATTTTAAAATGATAAATCTTAAATGTTGTGAAATTCATGAAATTAAAAATGAAAGAATTATTGAAAGTCATATCTTAATTGATGTGATGGATTTTTTAAGACAAGCTGACAAATGGGTTATTAATCTGTCAAGAGGATCCGAAGGAGCATGGTTACCTCCGTTTAATACAGATGGAGTAAATTTTTTTGAAGAAGACATGAGTAAATCTAAACATTCATTACAACAGGCTTTGAGCATGAATAGAAGTTTAGATATTAAACCTGAGAAAGAAAATATTTCTAAAGATGAATTAAGACAAAGGTTAATAAATCATCCTCAAAAAGAGTTTTGGCACAAAGATATGATTTGGTACGGTCCTTGTGGAATTGGAACATCGAGGTCATTAGAAGGATTTGTAGATATGCATCAGCTACCTTTTAGAAAATCATTTTCTGAGAGAAATTATTGGGAATTAGGACATTATTGCGAAATTGGAGACGGAAAATTTTCTCTATGTGGTGGATGGCATAGTTTAAAGGCAAAGTATGGATCAAATGATTGGCTTGGATATACAGCTGACAATCAAGATGTTGTAATGAGAGTAATGGATTTTTATCATCACGATGAAGGATTAATTAGAGAGAACTGGGTGCCTATTGATATAGTCCATATTTTAAAGCAAATTGGTATAGATGTATTTGAAAAAATTAAAAATGATTGAAAGTTATGAGGCCGTTTTCACGACCTCATAGTAAATGTTTTAGTTAATCCACTTATTAACTGTAGCCATATTATTTTTAACCCATTCTTCTGCCATATCGTCAGCATCCATTTCATCTCTTCCAACTTTTAATATCCATTGGTTTATTACTTTAGGGTCCATAGCCATTTGACTTAAGAATTTAGCAGCTTTTGGATTTCTTTTTTCCAAAGATTTTGAATAAGCTACATAAATAGTTGCTTGTCTACTTTTGCACGGAAACTCTGATACTTCTAACCAATCCTCAGCATCCAAGTTCATATTTGAGTCACATCCTTCACTGTATGCAGGCTCACCAATTTCATGTAAATCATACGCTGCATGTAACCATTCTGGAGTCCAATAATAAAATAATATTGGTTTTTGGTTATCAATTGCATCTTTTAATTGTGCTTTAAATGTATCTTGTGGAATAATATTTGGTTCCCAAAGGTCAGTTAAACCATAACTTTTAAATTTAACTTGCCACATTTTTGTAGATTTCCATCCAGCATCACCAGCCCAGTACTCACCCTTACCATTGCCGTCTGTATCAAACATCGCTGCAACGTTTGGATCTTTCATTGCTGCAACATCTGGAACTTTGCTTTTTAAAAATGCAGGAACATACATATCTTGAGTTCCTTTATAAGGTGTGTTGACAGCTACAGTTTTGTTTCCATCAATATATTGATCCCAAATACCTTGTCTATTCGGCATCCACAAATCTGTATAAACATCAATTTTTCCGTCACCTTTATCCATTCCAGCCATTATCAAGTTACCATCTGATAATCCCTGAACAATTTCTGCTTCAGAATTCAGAGGTCCATTAATGACAGCTTTAATAATGTGTCCAATAACTTTTGCACCAGTCCAACTTAAGTCTGAGATCATTACTTTCTCACCTGCAGCTTTAGCTGAAGTTGTAACAAGCATTATTGAAGAAAATATTAAACCTAATATTAGTTTTTTCATTTTTCCCTCTCTTGTAATTTAACGAAAGAATTATCTAATTTTTAAAAATGATAATCAAATACTATTTTTCTATTATTTTGTAGCTTTCTGTACCACTCTATCAATAATCATAGCTATAAAAGCAATTGCAAGACCTGCCAAAATTCCTCTTCCAATTTTTGTGTTCGCTAAAGCCTCAACAACTATTAGACCCATTCCTCCCGCACCAATTAAAGCAGCAATAACGACCATTGATAAACACATCATGACTACTTGATTTATACCAGCCATTATAGAGGGAAGGGCAAGTGGTAACTCAACACTATATAATAATTGTCTTTCTGTAGAACCAAAAGCAAGAGCTGCTTCTTTAATTTCTGATGGAACTTGTCTAATTCCTAAAGCTGTTAATCTTACTATAGGAGGCATTGCAAATATTACAGTTGCAATAATTCCTGGTGGTTTTCCAACTGAGAAAAAAGCAACTGCTGGTATCAAATATACAAATGATGGAATCGTTTGCATAACATCTAGAATAGGCCTTGTAATTGTTTCAGCTCGATTTGATTTTCCAACCAAAACCCCTAAAGGCAGTCCAATAGCACAACATATTAAAGTAGCAGTTAATACTAAAGCCATAGTATCCATTGCTGTATTCCAAAAACCAAATAAGGCGAGATAGATCAGTGCAAATGCTACAAACATGGTAACTCTAAATCCTGCAATCTTATGAGCTACAAGTAAAAATATTCCTCCTGTGATTATCCATGGTGTTCCAACAAATAAAGCCGATATCCCCTTTAATAATGACCTTATTCCATCTGTTGCAGCATCAAAAACATATCCGTGAAATGCAGTTAAATAACCAACTTTTTCTTCAATTTTTTGTGAAACATATTTATTAAGAGTAATTGTAGGCATTCCTTCTCTTGGAGGTTTTTTCTTTACATATCTAGTGCCATCCTCATTTCTCGGATAGCTGACTTTAACAGGTCTGTCTATCCAAATTAAAATAGGAAATTCAGATATAAAGAAACAATCAAATCTTTTTTTAAAAGATATTTCTGCACCTTTTTCCATTGCTCTATGTTGTTTGATACAAGTTCTTTCATCAGGAGCGAATTGTGATGATCTATATAATGTTAAAGGCCAAATTAATGCTAAAACTAAAAATACGTTTATAAGTCTCGAGAAATTTACACCTGAAGATGTTTTTTTACTTATTTGCCACTTATCAAATTGTTTAATGTAAACTCTATCTGCTAACCAACCAATTAATATTCGACCTAGGATAATAGTTATAATTGCGTAAACTAAAGAACTATCTTGCCATGTTGAGTATCTATCAACCAAAAAATCTTTTTTATCCAATATTGCTTGTTCAATACCTGCGCCATATCTAAAATATAAAGTAATATTTACTGCAGCTATTAAATCTAAAAATGAACTTAGAAAGAAAAGAAACCAGTTTCCTCTTAAAGCACACCAAAAGAAACCTCCTAAAAGGGCTGAGAAGTTAATATGATATAATTTTAATTGGTTTCTTTGAATTAAGCCAAATACTCTACTGTAATAGTCACCATTTTTTTGGGCAAAATCTTTGAATGAGTTTTTTACTGTTTTTTCTTTACTCATATAGAGGAAAGACTACATCATTCTTTTAGTTTGAAAAACCATATTTTCTAAGTCTAACATCACCAGTTCTAGCATGAGCTTCCATACCCTCGTACCTAGAAATTCGAGCTGCAGCAGCACCGACCTCTTTATTAGATTCTTTATTCATTTTTTGGTAAGTAACTGTTTTTATAAATTTTCCAACGTATAAGCCGCCAGTATATTTTCCCGCTCCCTTTGTTGGTAAAATATGATTTGGTCCAGAACATTTGTCACCATATGCAACTGTTGTTTCCTCACCTAAAAATAACGAACCATAATTTTTTAAATTTTTTAAATACCAGTCTAAGTTTTCAGCCTGAACCTCTAAATGTTCGGGAGCATATTCATCACTAACTTTTAACATTTCCTCTTTAGTATCACACATAATTACTTCTCCATAATCTCTCCATGCAGCATCAGCATTATTTCTGTTGTGTTCAGGTAGTTCTTGAATAATTTCTGGAACTCTTTTCATCACATAATCACATAAAGGTTTATCTGTCGTGTATAACCAAGCAGGAGAGTCAGGACCATGTTCAGCCTGCCCAACTAAATCATAAGCAATTATTTCTTTATCAGCTGTATGATCAGCAATTATGCCTATTTCTGTCGGTCCAGCAAACAAATCAATTCCAACTTTTCCAAATAAAATTCTTTTAGACTCTGCTACAAATTTATTTCCAGGTCCAACAATCATATCTACTTCTGGATTACCAAAGCAACCATATGCAAGCGCACCAATTGCCCCTATACCACCAATGTTCATAATTACATCCGCACCACAAAGGTTAGCTGTATAAATTATAATTGGGTTTGCACCATTTGAATCTTTTGGTGGACTTGTTGCAATTACATTCTTTACTCCTGCAACTTTTGCAGTCGTTACACTCATTATAGCAGAGGCGATATTGTTATATCTTCCACCAGGAACGTAACACCCAACGGTATTAACAGGTATTAATTTTTGTCCTGCTATTAAACCAGGTGATAATTCTACTTCTGAGTCTTTTCCAAGATTTTCTAGTTGATGTTCTGCAAACTTTCTTACTCTTTCATGAGAAAACTGAATATCATCTTTAATTTTTTGATCTAAATTTTTGTTTATTTCTTCAATTTTTTCTTTGCTAACAATTATATCACCTTCATAATTATCAAATTTTTTTAAAATATCTTTAACCCCTTGGTCCTTTGTTTTTTCTAAATCTTTTAAAATTGAACTTACTTTAGTTCTTGTTTCATCTTCACCTGTAAATGCAGTTTTTTCAGCTTTTTTTATATAAGTAATTGCCATTATCTTTCCTCTAATTTTATAAATGTTTAAATTATAAAAGATGTTTATTCAACAGAAGTTTAATCTAAAGCAACAACAGCTGCAGCTATTGAAGCAAGTCTTGCTGTCGCATCATCTGATCTACTTGTTATAACAACAGGTACTTTACCTCCAACAACTACGCCTGCTGCACATGCTCCCATAAAATAAATCATCATTTTTACAAGCGCATTTCCAGTTTCAACATTTGGAACTAACAATACATCAGCTTCTCCAGCAACTATGTTCTCAATTCCCTTAATAGAAGCAGATTTTTTTGAAATACTATTGTCAAATGCTAAGGGCCCAAAAATATCAGCATTAAAATTTTCTTTACTTGCCAATTCAGTTAATTCTTTAGCTTCAACCGAACTCTGTACACTATCAATAACTTCTTCTGTCGCTGAAAGGACGGAAATCTTTGGTCTTGGAATATTAATTCTATGACTAAAATCTATAACATTTCTTAAAATATGCATTTTAGTTTTTAGGTTAGGAGAAACATTCAACGCTCCATCGGTTATGATTAATGGTTTATCATCTTTTTGTAATGTCATATGCCAAATATGACTTAGTCTTGTTTTTCCAATTAATTTATATTCTCTTTTAAGAACTTCTTTCATCAATATATCAGTATGAATATGTCCTTTCACAATAATTTTTACTTTATCTTTCGATGCAAGTTTTGTTGCAATACCTGCTGTATTATTTTCAACTGGCTCATTAATTATTTCAAAATTTGATATATCAAATTTAAGCTCATCTGCGCATTCTTGTATTTTTTGTTTATCACCTATTAATATTGGGGTGATCAATTTTTCAGAGACAGCATCCATTACCGACATCATTGGTAATTTTTTGCCTGCATTTACAATGGCTGCTTTAACACCCCTTTTTTGATGGGCTATATTAAGTAGATTAACAGGGCAAACTGTAGATTTATCAGATAACATATGAGTTTAAATATTTGTTATGGTTCTAAATATCAATATTTTTTATTACGTTCGATATAAAAATAGTTTAAAATTGAATAAACGATGGAGATAGTTACAAAAATTGCACCTATAGCGTTAGCACTTATAATGTTAGGTCTGGGATTGGGCTTATCAACTAGAGATTTTTTAAGAGTTATAAATAATCCAAAAGATTTTACAGTCGGAATAATTTGTCAATTAATCCTTCTCCCAATCGTCGCTTATATTTTACTTTTAATATTAAGATTACCAGTTGAATTAGCTTTAGGATTAATGATTATTGCTGCTGCTCCTGGAGGAGTAACATCAAATGTCTTAACAAAATTTGCAAATGGAGATGTTGCATTATCTATTTCGTTAACAGCAGTAGGTAGTTTAATTAGTATTTTTTCTGTTCCATTTATTGTTTTTTCTTCAGCAAAATTATTAGGTGTAACTGATTTATCCTCAGATATTACGATGACTGGTATTGCTCTTAAAATGGCACTAGTTGTAACTGTGCCAGTAATTCTAGGAATGATAATTAGAAGATTTGCTGAAAACTTTATTTCTTCTAATATTAATATTGTAAATAGAATTACAGGTATTTTGTTTATTGTTGTATTTGCAGCAATATGGATTGAGGAAAGAGAAAATATAATATCATACTTAGGTCAAGCGGGTTTAGCTGTTTTAATATTAAACGTTGTCATGATGACTTTGGCATTTTACATTGCAAAAGGTTTTGCAACTGGAATACCACAGAGAAAATGTATTTCTTTAGAATGTGGATTACAAAATGGAACTTTAGCTGTATTTGTTGCAACACAAATTTTCAATGATGTCGCTTACATGGTTCCCACAGCTGCTTATGCATTAATAATGTATATAACTGGATTTATATTTATATATATTCTTAAAAATTCTAATTAAGATTTATTTGATTATAGGTTCTTTTTATAAAAACATTTATTGATTTTAAATTTTCATCTTGGATTATCGACATATCTTTAAAATTTTGTTTACTGACATCAAAATTTATCAATTTATTTTTGTCTAAAGATATAAATTTATTTTTTGTTAATTTCTTGATTTTTCTTACTACTGTTGGTCTTGGTATTCCTGTTATTTCAGAAATAGACATTGCATTAATTCCTTTTATTTTTTTATTAATAATTTTATCTCTCCATTTATCTAAATAACTATCAACTCCTTTAAGTTGCCTTCCAATTTTTGAATTATTATTCAAAATTATAGTTGCCAAAATAGTAAATATTTCCATATCACCAAAATAATTTTTCCACCTTAAGCAGTAAGGGAATAAAAATTTATAAAATTGATACCAGCAAAATGAGAAATTATGTTTTATTAAGTTATTAATTTCATTACTCGACATTTCGTTTTTTATAACTTTTTTTTCTTTTAGAATTTGACTAAAAACAGATAAAAGTGTGCATATATTTTTTAATGTATCATTTGGCTGTGTTGAATTGTAAGCACTTCTATCTATTGTAATCTTCTTGCCTTTTTTTTTAATTATTCCTTTTTTTTCTAGGGATATAACTTTTCTTCTGACACTTTCTTTTGGTATTTGAAGATCCTTTGATATTCTTATAAGGTTAATTTTCTCAATCTCTAATGTTTTATCCTTATAAAAATTATTGAAAGTAATATTTAAATTATTTCGTCTGTAAAAATCAAACTGCTTACTAATCAAATAAATTAGAATTGTGTAAGTATCTATATCTTTGAACACTTTATAAGCACCGATTGTCCATTCAGACATAAGTTTTAAAAAAAAAGGACTTAAAATATCAAAATGATTTTTGAAAATTTTATCGATCAGCTCATCATCTAGTTCGGAATTTACACTTGGTAGCTGCTTCATAATGTATCAAAACCCAATTTGAACAATTTTAAAACTTGAGTCAACCCATTTTGAACAGTTAAATTCTGTAAAATTTTTTTACTATATGATTTAATAATTTAATGAGTACTGAAAGCTTAAACAGAACATCTAATATTGAAATACCTGAAAAAAAACCGAGAGTAATTCGAATGTCCCCTCGTAAAGTAAATATAGATGTTCTAAAGAAACGAGTAATCACTGAAAAGAAAAAAGAGGCACTTCAGTCAAAAATAATAATACTTTCAGTCTGTTTATCTATTGGAATATTAGGTTATCTTGCAGGTTAATTAGCTAAGAGAATATCTAAATCCTTTTTAATATTTTTTGGAATTTTTATAAATTTTTCAGAGTTTGTTTTTGTTCTTAAAAACTTTTGCTCGCCAGGATAAAAGATTTTTTGTCCTTTTAAATTAGGTATTTTTTTTATTCTTTTGATATTTTTTTTTATCTCTTTTTTATAATCTTTAACAAATAGATTGTCTTTAAATGCTAAAAATAAGTGACCGATATTTTGTGGCCCAGAGAAATCATCAAATGGGTCTTTTACTTTGCCACCATGATTACTTCCAACAAATACTCCAGCTAAAATATCTACCATCCAGGCTAATCCAGATCCTCTAAATCCAGCTATTGGAAGTTGTACCCCAGCAAGAGCTTCTTTTGCATTTGTAGTTGGTTTACCAAATTTATTTAAAGCAACTCCATATGGTATTTTTTTTCCTAACTTTTCTGCAATCCTAATTTTACCTCTATTAATCATTGACATTGATGTATCCAGTATAAATGGAACCTTACTATTTGTTTGAGTTCCAAAACATATTGGATTAGTTCCAAAGACTGATTTTCTTCCACCGAAAGGCGCAATAGCTGGAGGAGCATTTGTAAATGCGAATGTTATTAAATTTTTTTTAACCGCTTGCTCGACGTAGTATCCAGATAGACCGTAATGTCCGCTGTTTTTTACAGCAACTAACCCAATCCCTGTTTTTTTTGCATTTTGAATAGTTTTTTTAATAGCCTCATCTGCTGCAACAAAACCAATAGAATTATCAGCATCAATTATTGATATAGATTTTGATATATTTTTTATAGTTATTTTAGGTCTCGGATTAATGACTTTTTTTGAGATTCTTTCACAATACATTTTTAAACGAGACAATCCATGTGAAGGCGCACCTACAAGCTCTGCATTCATAATTGCATTTGCGCAAACTATAGAGTGTTTTCTACTTAATTTAAAATTAGTAAAAATTTTAATTATTAAATTTTTAAGCTCTTTTTCATTCATAATTTATGTAAACATAATTGATTTGAAAATTAAACTATAAATTGAATATTTTTTTTATTTATTAAAATTATTTTTAAATTTAAAGTAACAAAAGATTAACATTAGTCGTTATAATTTATTATCATTAACTAATAAAAAAGTGAGGAATATATGAAAAATATACTTAAAGTAGCTTCTATGGCTCTAGTTCTTTCATTAACACTTTTCGGTATCACAAATAAAGCTTCAGCTGCAAAACTAACTTTATATTGCAGTGTTGAAATAGACGTTTGTGAAATGCTTGAACAAGCTTATGAAAAAGAAACTGGAACAAAAGTTGCTATGACAAGAGCAAGTAGTGGTGAAACTTTTGCAAAAATAAAAGCAGAAGCATCAAATCCAAAAGGAGATGTTTGGTTTGGGGGAACAGGTGATCCACATTTGACTGCAGCACAAGAAAATTTAACTGAGAAATATAAATCTGTTCATTTTAACGATTTATTACCTGCAGCTCAGAACCAAGCAAAAAATGCTGATTTTAAATCAGTAGGAATTTATGTTGGTGCATTAGGTTTTGGATACAACAAAGATCTTTTAGCAAAAAAAGGTCTTCCAGCTCCAAAATCATGGATGGATTTAACAAAACCAATATATAAAGGCGAAATACAAGTAGCAAATCCAAACTCATCTGGAACTGCTTACACTACCTTAGCCACTATTCTTCAAATATTTGGAGAAGATAAAGGTTGGGATTACATGAAAAAACTTCATGCAAACATAAATACATATACTAAATCTGGTTCTGCACCAATTAAGGCAACTGGTAGAGGTGAAAACTTAATCGGTATTTGTTTCCAACATGATGGTGTGAAACAAACAAAAAAAGGTTTGCCTGTTGTTACGGTCTCTCCAGCTGAAGGAACTGGTTATGAAGTTGGATCTATGAGTATTATTGCAGGTGCAAGAAATATGAAGGAAGCTAAAAAGTTTTATGACTGGGCTTTAAGTCCTGCTATTCAAACTATGGTCTTCACTTCAGGAAAATCTTTGCAAGTGCCATCTAATACTAAAGCAAAAGCTGATCCTGATGCTCCAGACTTATCAACAATAAACTTAATTGATTATAATTTTAAAGTTTATGGAGATAAAAGTACTAGAGCGAGTTTGTTGTCCAAATGGGATAACGATGTTTCTGTAATTCCTAGATAAGGAATTATAATGAGAGGGCTCGTTATCTGTTGGATGCTCATCGGAGTATTGGGTTTCCTAATATTTCCATGGTATGTAACAGGTGACGGGTTTTTCTCAATAAACTGGATTTTAGAATATTCTTTAGAAGATTACGGTTCTGTATTACCGCAGGTATTTATAAATAAAAAATATTGGCTTCTTCCTTTAATTGTTCCTTTATTTTTTCCATTATCAACTTTAAAATTAAATCAGAATAATCCTATTTATTCCAAAATTTTCTTGTACTCAGGATTGTTTGGTATTTTTTATTTTTTTCTTCAGGGGTTTTCAATTGGCATAAGAGGGTGGAATTTTGAAATCTTTCAATCAATTTTTGGCGATGTAAAAAATCAATTTGGAGTAGGGTCTGGCGCAGTTCTTTTATGCTCTACATTTATTTTTTATATTACACATGGGCTATCCTCGCGTGGGTGGTTGAATGGAGATAATTTTATTGTAGGAAGTATAGGAAGCATAATTATTCTAGTTTCAACTTTTGTTTTTTTTCCTATTTTTAGAATGTTTGCTGTTGCCTTTAAAGGCACAGAAGGTGGATATGAAATTAGTAATTTTTCAACCAAAATATTTAATAAAGGAATTTGGGGTCTTGATTGTCTATATAGTGATTATGCATGTGGTGTTTTTTGGAACACTGTTACTATGGGAACACTTACAGCTTTCTCATCAACAATTTTGGGTTTAGGTTTTGCTTTATTAATTGCAAGAACAAGTTTTAAATTTAAAAAAACGATTAGAATTTTATCTGTTTTACCAATCATAACACCTCCATTTGTAATCGGTTTAGCAATAATAATATTATTCGGTAGAACGGGAGTTGTAAGTTCTTTTCTTGAATGGGCATTTGAGATTGAGCCCTCGAGATGGATTTATGGTTTACCAGGAATATGGTTTGCACAAACTCTTGCTTTTACACCTATTGCTTTTTTAGTTTTAATAGGAGTTGTTGAAAGTGTAAGTCCTGCAATGGAAGAGGCTTCACAAACATTGAGAGCTTCAAAATGGCAAGTTTTTAAAACTGTTACATTACCTTTAATGAGACCTGGAATTGCAAATGCATTTTTGCTTGGGTTTATTGAAAGCTTAGCTGATTTTGGAAATCCACTAGTGCTAGGTGCCGAATATGATGTTTTATCTACAGAAATATTCTTTGCAATTGTGGGTGCACAGTATGATGAAACTAAAGCTGCAATATTAGCAATGATTTTATTAACTGTTGTTCTAGTAGTGTTTTATCTTCAGAACCAATGGTTGGGGAAAAAATCTTATATTTCAATTTCTGGGAAAGGTGATAGTGGAGTTCATCCTGAATTACCAAATAATACTAAGTGGATAATTTACTCAACAGTTCTACCTTGGGCACTCCTTACATTTATAATTTATATAATGATTATGTTTGGTGGATTTGTAGAGATGTGGGGTGTCGATCACAGTTTTACGTTAAGACATTATGTTGAAGCATTTAGTGTTGAATGGGTTAAAGAACGAGGAATTTTGTGGACTGGTACTGCGTGGAATTCTTTTAACACTACTTTTGCGATAGCATTAATTTCATCTTTTCCTACTGCTGCAATAGGTATTTTAACAGCATATCTTCTTACAAGACACAAGTTTAAGGGAAAAAATGCTTTCGAATTCGGCACAATGTTAAGTTTTGCAATACCTGGAAGTGTTATTGGTGTGAGTTACGTTTTTGCGTTTAATGTTCCGCCACTTGAACTTACAGGAACAGGAATTATTTTGGTAATCGCTTTTGTATTTAGAAATATGCCGGTTGGGGTTAGGGCAGGTATAGCTTCAATGAATCAATTAGATCCTCATTTAGATGAAGCATCATCAACATTGAATGCATCTAGTTCTCAAACATTTAGGAATGTAATTCTTCCATTGCTTAAACCTGCAATTACTGCTTCTTTAGTTTTTAGTTTTGTTAGAGCAATGACGGCAATTAGTGCTGTTATATTCCTTGTTAGTGCTAATTATGATTTAGCTGTCTCATATATATTAGGAAGATTAGAAAACAATGATTATGGTCTAGCAATTGTTTATTCATCTGCATTAATTGTTGTTATGTTATTTACAATAACATTAATGCAATTAATAATAGGTAAAAGAAAATTAGGAAGAAGAGAAGAAACAGCAGGAATATTACAAGGAAATTTTGGATAATGAAAAAAGCAGAAGTAAAATTTGAAAATATTACAAAAAAATTTAATGAGACCGTTGCTGTTGATAATGTGAGTTGTACTTTTGAAGCAGGAACACTGACTACATTACTAGGTCCCTCTGGATGCGGAAAAACTACTTCTTTAAGAATTATTGCTGGTCTAGAAAGAGCTACTAGTGGTAAAATTTTAGTAGAAAATGAAGATGTAACATTATTACCAGCGACAGATAGAGATGTATCTATGGTATTTCAATCTTATGCTTTGTTCCCACATATGAGTGTGCTTGAAAATGTATCGTATGGTTTAAAGATGATAAATGTTCCGAAAGAAGAATTTACAGAAAAATCTTTAGAAACTCTGAAGTTAGTTAATTTAGAAGGTTATGAAAATAGGATGCCCTCAGAGCTATCTGGAGGTCAGCAGCAAAGAGTAGCAGTTGCAAGAGCAATTGTACTGAAACCTAAGGTTCTACTCTTTGACGAGCCTTTATCTAATTTAGATGCAAAATTAAGAAGACAAGTAAGAGAGGATATTAGAGAAATTCAACAAAAACTTGGAGTAACTACAATTTATGTAACTCACGATCAAGAGGAAGCATTAGCAATTTCTGACAAAGTAATTGTAATGAACAATGCTATTATTGCTCAACAAGGTAGTCCAAAAGAATTGTATAACTTTCCTAAAACAAAATTTGTAGCTAACTTCATAGGAGACGCAAATGTCGTTAAAGCTGAAATCATTAATCAAAATAATAATATTTACGAGATTCAATTAGCAGAAATGAAAATTAATTTAGAAAGTGATCAAAAATTAGAAAGCTCAGTTTCCGTCTCTTTAAGGCCAGAAAAAATAACTATTTCAAAAAGTCCTGAAGAAAACTCAATACATGCAACTGTTAATAATGCGTCATTCGTTGGAAATAGTTATCAATATATAGTTAATTCAAAAGTTGGTAAGATTTACGTAGTTTCTAGTGATACAAATGAAATATTTAATGTTGGAGAAAACGTTTATTTAAATTTCGACGAAAAAGAATTACGGTTACTCGACGATTAAGGATTAACCTTTGCCTCTCCAAGGTATCGTCTTATCTATAATTTTTCTCAAAGTTACGTCAAAAAGAAGACCCAACATACCCATTATAAAAATTGTGATCCAAATTACTTCATATTGAAAATACTTTTTGGCAACATTTTCAACAAATCCAATTCCAGTTGTACCTGCTAAAAATTCTGCTGCTACTAAAGTGCCCCAGCACATACCAACAGCTACTCTAATACCTGTTAAAATTTCAGGTAAAGAATTTGGAAAAATAACATATCTAAGTATTTGTCTTTTAGAAGCACCAAGAGAATGCGCTGCATGTATTTTAGATAACTGTGTACCTGATGCTCCAGCTCTGGCTGAAATAATCATTATAGATAATGAAACCATAAATAATAAAAATACTTTTCCAGTATTATCAATCCCTAAAACCGAGATTATTAAAGGAGCCCACGCAAGGGGAGGAACTGGTCTATAAAGTTCAATTAATGGATCAAAGAAACCTTTAGCAAATCTATTTAAACCCATGAAAAGTCCTAATGGTACACCAATCAATATTCCAAAAACTAACCCTAAAAATACTCTTAAGAAAGAATCCCAGATATGACCATAAGGAACAGGAATTTTAAATAATTTAAAATCACCTGTAACAATTTTTAAAACTTTACCTTTAAAATTTTGCTTAACCACACCGTCTTTAGTGTGAACCGGATATTCTCCAGGCAGAACATCAGCTATCCAATCTGGCAATATAAAACCAATTATTTGGCTTACATCCATCATATCAATCCAGAGCAGTGGAATATTTTTGTAACCTACGCTTGGCTTAGACATTAAAATAAATTTATTAAGTGTATCCGAGGGTTTTGGTAACCATCTACCTGAACCTTGCTCAGAACAACTAGGACCACTTGCAACTATAGTTCCTGCAGGGAATAAAAGAATGTCAATTAATCTTAAACCTCCTTGCTCAGTTTTTTGAAGATTATCAAATTCAATAATTGCATTTTGCATTTCATTAAGAGCATTTGGAGGATAAATACTTGCAAACTCAATTCTTCTTGCAATTTTTACAATGTTTTTTGCGTAAGTAGATGCCACTTCCTCAGTATCATCTAAATTTTTTCTATATAATTTTATCTCTGATTTAAGTTCTTTTATTGCATTTTTGAATTGAGGATTATGGTTTCTTAATTTAAAAAATTTATCATTAATTTTTTTTAATTGTTCAGCTGCAGCGTGAAATTTCAACCCTCTATCAGTTTCAGGCACTAAAGGCACTTCAATAGTATTTTCTATTGATCCTGTTCCAGCACTTACAGTTACTATACCCCAGCTTCCTTGCTCTGCGATTGCTTTTTGTCTTTCATTTTTTTGCTCTGGTGTTTCAAATGGATAATCTTTCTTTCGAAAATTAGTACTTAATAATTTGATTTCTTCAGTCATCTCATCCAATTTAATTTTTGTATTTATCTCCATTAGATTATCGTTAGTAAGTAATGGAATTAATTTGTTTGTTTTATTAATAAAACCAACTAATGCAGTTTTCTGTATGTTGCCTAAATCTGGCGAATTTTGAATTTCTAAACTTATTTTTTTTAGATTTTTATTTTCTATTTTTATTATTGAAGTACTTTTAAATTCTCTTTCTTCAATTGGGAATTGATATTTTAATCCTAATAAAGACTCATTTATTTTTGCTACCTGACATAATTCATTTGCTGATTTTGGATAAAATCCTTTTGCAATATCCCAAGAATAATAAAGCCAAACTAACAATATTGCACTGCTTCCGACAATTATCCAATGTGTTCCACCTTTTGCTCTCTCTGGATTTCCAAAAACTGCATCAACTTTTTCAGTTTTTATCAAACGTCTTCCATAAAGTATGCATCCGATAATTGATACGAGAATTAATATTGTTATTATTTGAGTAAACATTTAATTTTCTTTTCCCATAATTTCTTCCTCCATGTTCCAAATCATGGATAAAATTTCTTCTCTTTTTGATGAAAAATCTTTATTTTTTTTTATTTCTCTTAAATCTTCTTTTAATCCCATCTCTGCAAATGGAAGATTATATTCTTTATGTATCCTACCTGGTCTTGGTGCCATTACGTACAACCTTTCACCAAGCAGTAGTGCTTCCTCAACCGAGTGCGTAATTAAAATAATTGTTTTTCCAGTTTCCTTCCAAATTTTCAAAACTAAAGATTGCATTTTTTCTCTTGTTAAAGCATCAAGAGCACCTAAAGGCTCATCCATTAAAATCAAATCAGGATCATTGATTAAACACCTTGCAAGAGCTACTCTTTGCTGCATTCCTCCAGATAATTGATATGTTGGGGTATTTCCAAATCCTTTTAAACCAACAATCTCCAGCCACTCGTCAACTTTTTTTGAAGTTTCTATAGGATTTTTTTTTTTCATTCTAAGACCAAAGTTTACGTTCTCTGCAACAGTCAACCATTCAAATAATGCACCTTGTTGAAAAACCATGCCTCTTTCAACTCCAGGTCCGTCAATTTCTTTACCATTCAAAGTTATATTCCCAGATGTTGGTCTTAAAAAACCAGCTGCAATATTTAACAAAGTTGTTTTTCCACAACCAGAAGGTCCAAGAACTGTTAAAAGTTCTCCTTTTTTTAATTTGAAATTTAAATCTTTTAGAGCATGAACAGTCTCTCCTTTTGGAGTTTTGAAAATCATGTTTAAGTTTTGAGATATTAAATCACTCATTAGTTGACTTTATATAAAATATTTAGTTAAAAAAATAGGCACCAATAAAATTGGCGCCTATTTAATTATTTTAATCTCTAAATTATAAAGGTAAGAAACTAGTGTCTACTGCTCCACCTGGAGTTCCCATTCCTTTTAAGAATGCATCTAAGTTTCCACTTTCCATAGATTTTTTAGTTTCTTCTGGAGTTAAGAATTTGAAACCACTTAAAGTGTCTTTCATATCAGCAATTTTCATTTCTGAAGCTTTTGACATAGAATTCATATCACTTTTTCCATTTCTATATCTTTCATTTGCTTCATGAGTTACTTCAATAAAAGTTCTCAACATTCCAGGATTTTCTTTCATAAATTTGTCTGTTACAGAAGTGATATCTATTCCTAAAATACCAGCATCTCTTGCTTCTTGAACAGTTAAAAGTCTTGATCCTACAGCAACTGCAGCTTTGATGGAATTACCACCAAATAGACATGCCATTACTACATCGCCACTTACTAATGCAGCCGCACCTTCTTCAGGGTCCATTTGAATAATATCCATTTTGCTTCTGTCAGCTCCGACAACTTTCATACTTTCATCGAAAACGTACTCAGCCATAGTACCTAACGGAACAGCAACTTTTTTACCTTCTAATTCTGTTGCGTTCGCTTTTGTTATTCCTGATGCATTAGATGTTACACAAGTTGTTCCACCCATTCCGTATTCCATTGCAATATCAACTAATTTGATAGGTGCATTTGATTTTACAGCATTAATAAATGGTACCAAACCTTGTGAGTAAGAAATATCAATATCTCCTGCTAACATTGCATCTGTCATTGCTCCACCATTTGTGAAGTTTGTCCATTTTACTGGAACTCCTAAAGCTTTAGCAAAATTCTTTTTTTGCATGTCCTCTAAATTTGGACTTGGCCATTCTAGAAAGTATGCAACTCTAACTTCGTTCGCAGCAGAGTTAGCTGCTGTGATTGTTAAGTTTAGAGCAAATAAACTTCCTAAAATGAAACTAATTATTTTTTTCATTTCATCTCCTGTTAATTAAATTTAATTATCGATATATAAGTTTAAATTTTCTTTTAAGTAAACGATGAATTAATAGCACAGGTGAGGATACCAATCAGTATACAACTTAAAGTTGTTACAATTTATCATACCAATTATGACTAAATATATCTGGTTAATTTAAATAATTAGTCTATGAATCAGTTTTATATGAGCTCAGAAAAACCACAAATACCAAATTCTTTAAATGAACATTGGATGCCTTTTACATCCAACAGAGATTTTAAACATTCTCCAAGACTGATAGTAGAAGCCAAAGGTGTGTATTTGAAAAACCACCAAGGCCAAACCCAAATAGATGCTAGCTCAGGATTATTTTGTAATCCATTAGGTCATGGCAGAGAAGAGATTATAAATGCAATAACTAATCAATTAAGAAAATTAGATTATGCGCAACCTTTTCAACAAGGTTTTGGGGGTTCTTTTGAATTAGCAACAAAAATTTCAAAACATACTCCAGGCAATTTAAATAAAATATTTTATACAATTTGTGGATCAACAGCTGTTGAAACTGCTATCAAAATTGCGGTTGCATATCATAAAGCAAGAGGCGAAGGTCAACGCTTTAGATTTGTAGGAAGAGAAAGAGCATATCATGGAATGAATATTGGAGCTACTTCAGTTGGAGGAATGATTAATAATGTTAAAACTTTTGCAAATGTTTTAATGCCAGGAGTTCTTCACATGAGACACACACATTTGCCCGAACATAAATTTGTTTCGGGTCAACCAGAAACTGGTGCAGAAATTGCAGATGATCTTGAAAGAATTTGCACAAATTTTGGATCTGAGAATATTGCAGCATGCATTGTAGAGCCAATTGCTGGATCAACTGGAACATTAGTTCCACCAAAAGGTTATTTGCAAAGGTTAAGGGAAATTTGTGATAAACACGGAATATTATTAGTATTTGATGAAGTAATAACTGGTTGGGGAAGAACGGGGTCACCTTTTGCTTCACAAGAATATGGAGTTACACCAGATATTATAACAATGGCAAAAGCTACTACAAACGGCATTAGTCCACTTGGTGCTGTTGCATGTAAAGATGAAATTTATGATGCAGTAATGGAAGGTTCTCCAAAAGGAACTATAGAATTATTTCATGGATATACATATTCTGGAATTCCAGTTTCTGTTGCCGCTGGATTGGCTGTGCAAGATATTTTTGAAAAAGATGATATTTTTAATAGAGCTAAAAACTTATCACCTTATTTCCAAGAAGGACTAATGTCGCTAAAAGATATTGATGTTGTAGATAACATTAGAGGCTATGGGATGATGGGTGGTATAGATATAAAAATGCATAAAAAACCTGGAGCAGCTGGATTTACGTGTTTTAAACATTGTTATGAGGCAGGTGTAAATTTTAAAGCTACGGGTGATTGTTTAATTATTGCACCGATGTTTATTTGTGAAAAAAAACACATTGATGAAATTATTGAAAAATTAAGAACTGGAATTACTAATTACTCCAAAAGTAAAAAAAATTAATCTCACTCTATGAAAATAGGGGTTCCAAAAGAAGTAAAGCCTCAAGAAAACAGAATTGGTCTTACTCCAGAAAGTGTAAAAATATTAACCTCAAACGGTCATGAAGTACTTATTGAAAATAACGGAGGATTTGAGGCTGGATTTGAAAACCAGCATTATATTTCAAATGGAGCTAAGATTATTGAAAAAGCAGAAGATATTTTTAACGACTCCGATATAATAGTAAAAGTAAAAGAGCCTCAAGCTAATGAGGTTAAAATGATTAGAGAAAATCAAATCATTTTTACTTACTTACATCTTGCAGCAGCAAAAGAACTTACCGAAGGCTTAATTAATAGTAAGTCAGTATGTATAGCATATGAAACTGTAACAGATGATAAAGGAAGACTTCCACTTTTAGCACCAATGAGTGCAGTTGCTGGTAGAATGTCTGTTCAAGCAGGTGCTCATTGTTTAGAGAAAAATCAAAAAGGTAGAGGACTTCTTTTAGGAGGAGCACCGGGGGTAGAGCCAGGAAAAGTGGTAATATTAGGAGGTGGTGTAGTAGGTGAAAATGCTGCAATAATTGCAACCGGTATGAAAGCTAAAGTTCATGTAGTGGACAAATCTGAAAATAGGTTAAAAGAGCTTAGTCGAATATTTGGAGATAAAATAATTCCCAACTTAAGCGATAAAACCGATTTAGAGAAATTAGTTTCAGATTGTGATCTATTAGTTGGCGGGGTGTTGATACCTGGCGCAGAAGCTCCGAAATTGATTACAAAGAAAATGTTAAAAAAAATGAAAAGAGGATCTGTTATTGTTGATGTTGCTATAGATCAAGGAGGTTGTGTAGAAACATCAAAACCAACTACTTTTGCAGATCCGACATTTATTGTTGATGATATTGTTCATTATTGTGTAGCAAATATGCCAGGCGGAGTGCCTAGAACATCAACTATTGCATTAAATAAAGTGACTTTACCTTTCTTGTCAAAGTTAGCGAAAGATGGATATCAAAAAACACTTTCTGAGGATCAGAATTTTCAAGCAGGACTAAATATTTTTAAAGGTAATGTTACACATCAAGCAGTTGCTAATGTTTTTGGCTACGAGTATTTACCTTCAAACAAGGCTTTAATAATCTAAATACCTTTATTTATTAGATCATATATTAGATCTTTATTGGTTAAACCAATTTCTCTTGCAATTTCAGTTTTTCCTTTAAAAACAACAATTGTCGTCCAATAATTTATTCCCAACGTTTTAGCAATATCTTTGTTTTTTGTTTGTTCATAAAAAAGAAATTCTACATTCTTAAAATCTTTTAAAGCTTGATCAAACACTTTTGTCTGAGCCGCACAAGTTGAGCAGTACTCATTCCAAGAATTAATTACAATTGTTTTTCCTGATTTTTGAATTTCAAATAACTTATTCAGATCAAAATTGGTTGTTTTTTCAAACCCGAAGGAAAAATTTGGAATTATAATTAAAATAACGCATAAAAATATTTTTTTCATATCACGTATTTAATTATTTAGTCATTCTTTTCAAGATATTTTCTTTTAAAAATATTTGATGAAATAATACAGCCAACAAATGTAACGAAATTAAAACAATTAAAGTATAGTTTGAAATTATATGAATATTGTAAAATTGATCTGCTAAGGCAAAGTTGTCCTCAATTCTTACTTTGAAGAAAAAAAAGTTTAATTTTTCTCCGTTAAATAATTTTTTAAAAATTCCTGAGGTAGTTATCGTCAATAGTGCGACATAAAGAAATATATGATTTAATTTGGCAATTAATTTTTGTCCCACAAATGACGCAGGCATTAATTTTGGAGATTTACTAAAAAATTTAAAAATCAGTCTAAATATTGTTAAGTAAAATACAGTTATACCAACAATAACATGCACGTTTTCAATTGTTATTCTCAAGTCTGAAAAGTCAAGTCTGACTAATATAAATCCCATTGGTATTTGAAAAATTAAAATCAAAAAAGTGAACCAATGAAAAAATTTAGCTAACCAATTATATTGATGTATTGTATTATCCTTCATACTTTATTTTATAAATAAAATGAGACATTTAAAAATACTATTTTTTGTAACACTTATCTTCTCAGTTAATACTAATATTTATTCTGAAGAAAGTGCAAAAGATATAATTAAGAAAAGGAAATCATTATTTAGCGCAAATTATAAGACAGCAAAAAGAGTTGATATTTTATCAAAAGATTTAGAATTTGAGAAAGCTAGTAAATATATGAAAGAAGTAAGTGAAAACTATTTAGAATTGTTAAACCTTTTTCCTGAAAATACTAAAGAAGGACATGGAACAGAAGCATTACCTAGCATCTGGGAAAATAAAGATGAATTTAATGCATTGATGCAAAAATCCTCAGATGACATGATTAAGCTTGCAAGTGTTATAGAGGAAAGTGATGATATAAGAGCAACTTTAAAACAGTATATGTGGAAAAATTGCAATGCTTGTCACAGTAAATTTAGAAAGCCACACTAATTATATGAGAATATTTTTTTTTATCATAATAACTTTACTTTACTCCAAAGTTGCACTTTCTCACTCTCATTATCCAATAACTAGAGACTCTATCGAAGCAATTAAAAATGGGAAAATATTATACAATCAGTATTGTGTATCTTGTCATCAAGCAAATTTAGCAGGAGCAACAAATTGGCAAGGATTAGATGAAGATGGGCATAGAAAAGCACCTCCATTAAATGGTACTGGTCATACTTGGCATCATACCGATGAATTATTACATAGAATGATTAAATATGGATTTGCAAAATTAATAAAAAATTATGAAGGAAAAATGATGGGATTTGGAGATGAGATAAGTGATGAAGGAATAGACAATATTTTATCTTATATAAAGTCCTATTGGAAAGATGATATTTACGAATATCATTTAGAAATGAGCAAGCAATGAGTTCAGAGACAATAAATTTTCATTGGTCATGTAAACATACATGGAAAAGAAGTGCTAAAAATACTGGTTGGTGTCTACTAGGATGCGCAATTGGAGATTTGGGAACAATTTTATTTTTTCAAATTACTAAAATTCCTTTTCCTGTTTTAGGTATTATGACTTTAGCAATTATAAATGGATTGATTACTAGTATAATTTTAGAAACAATAATCTTACTAAGACAAAATCTTGACTTCTCTAAAGCATTTAAGACTGCACTTGGTATGAGCTTTATATCAATGGTCAGTATGGAAATAGCCATGAACCTCACAGATGTAATTTTAACAGGTGGAGCTATTTTAAATTGGTGGGTGGTTCCAATAATGCTTATTGCTGGTTTTTTAACTCCATGGCCTTACAATTACTGGAGATTAAAAAAATATAACATTGCTTGTCACTAAAAATATCACTATATCAGATTTGATTTTCAAAAATGTCAAAAGATTTAATCACAATAAATAATTTATCTAAAGTATATGACAATGGTTTTAATGCTTTAAAATCTGTAAATTTAAAAATAAAACAAGGTGAAATAATTGCAATGCTAGGACCTAATGGTGCTGGTAAAACTACATTAATTAGTATTGTTTGTGGAATTGTAAAACCTAGTTCTGGCGAAATAACTGTTGATGGATATGATATAATAAAAGATTATAGAGAGACAAGATCTAGAATAGGTTTGGTTCCACAAGAAATTTCACTAGAACAATTTGAAACAGTTTTTAATAATGTTTCTTACTCAAGA
Source organism: uncultured Pelagibacteraceae bacterium (assembly GCA_902542235.1). Lineage (GTDB taxonomy): Bacteria > Pseudomonadota > Alphaproteobacteria > Pelagibacterales > Pelagibacteraceae > Pelagibacter. Next base: position 24,351 of record CACBTT010000008.1, on the reverse strand, counting down.
GGATTATATGGCAAAGGACCTGATCCTAAGCATATTGAAAAAATATTAAAAGATTTCAGTCTTTGGGATAAGAAAGATTTAAGATTAAACCAATTATCTGGTGGTATGAAAAGAAGAGTGATGATTGCCAAAGCCTTATCACACGAACCTTCAATCTTATTTCTTGATGAACCAACAGCTGGTGTAGATGTTGAGTTAAGAAAAGATATGTGGAAGGTCGTAGAGGGATTAAGAAAAACTGGTGTAACTATAATTTTAACAACACACTATATCGAAGAAGCAGAAGCTATTGCTGATAGAGTAGCAGTTATTAATCAAGGTGAAATTATCGTTGTAGATAATAAAATTGATTTATTGAAAAAAATGGGACATAAAAAATTAACAATTGAATTACAAGATAAAGTTGAAAATATTCCGAGTGAGCTTGATGAGTATAATCTCTTTATTTCAAGTGATAAATATTCTTTAATATATAATTATAATTTACATGCAGAAAGAACAGGTATTACTAAAATGCTTCAGGATCTAAAAAATGCAGGCTTACGAATGAGAGATTTAAAGACAGAGCAAAATAACCTTGAGAAAATTTTTGTTACATTGGTAAAGGAAAACAATGACGATTAACTTTCATGCGTTAAAAGCAATTTATTTTCATGAAATGGATAGATTTAGAAGGACACTAATACAATCTCTTCTTTCGCCAGTTTTGTCTACATCATTATATTTTATAGTATTTGGTTCAGTAATTGGTGATTATGTCGAAAACATTGATGGAATTAGTTACGGTTCTTATATTGTACCTGGTTTATTGATGTTAACCTTATTAACTCAATCAATAAGTAACACTTCTTTTGGAATATTTTTTCCAAAGTTTAATGGAACGATTTATGAAATACTAGCTGCACCAATTTCAACAACTGAGATTGTTATAGCTTATGTTGGAGCAGGGGCAACAAAAACATTATTAGTAGCAGCAGTGATTTTTTTTACATCACTTTTTTTTGCTGAGGTAAATGTAAAGTTTCCTTTACTAATGGTTTTTCTATTAATCTTAGTAGCTTTTACTTTTGCATTGTTTGGATTTTTGATTGGACTATTAAGCAAAAATTTCGAGCAAATGTCTATAATTCCTACAATAGTTATAACGCCAATGGTTTTCCTTGGTGGTAGTTTGTACTCTCTAGACATGCTCCCAAGTTTTTGGCAGACAGTCACATATTTTAATCCTGTTGTATATTTAGTTAATGGACTAAGGTTTTCATTTTATGGAGTATCAGATTTTAATATATGGATAAGTATATCAACAATGATTTTATTTTTAATTGTTTGTGTAACACTGGTGGCAGCTATATTAAAAAAGGGTTATAATATAAAAAATTAATTTGACAGTTGATCAAATAATTCCTGCAATATTTTTAATTCTAGTCTTAATATTAGTATTACCAAACTTTTTGAGATCAAATTCGAATATTAAACAATTAGTATCAAATTTCTCTATCTGGATAATAATAATACTAGTAATATTTGGATTGATGTATTTTTTGATGTAAATAGATTTATGATTAAATTTATTCTTCCAGCAGTTATATTAATTTTAATTATAATTTTTTGGGAAAAAATTAACGAATTTTTATTAAGCAAATTTAAAATTAAACTCAATTATATAGCCATCATCATATTAGTTTTAATATTAGTAGTTTTATCCTTGTTGCTATATTTCTAATTTATAATGGAGATTAACTTATTATTCTTTCTTAGTGTAGTTCCTGCAATTGTTTTATATGGAATTGCTAAATCTGGTTTGGGTGGATCGATATCATTAATTTCGGTTCCTTTAATGACAGTAGTTATGCCATTAAATCAAGCGCTTGCTATAATTTTACCCATACTGATTTTTTCAGACATTATTGCTGTTTATAGATTTAGAAGGGAATTTGATTTTGGAACACTAAAGTTAATAGTTCCATTTGCTGCTATTGGAATAATAATAGGCTCATTTACCTTTACTTATTTTTCAGAGGATTTACTTAAACTAATTGTTGGAATAATGGGTTTCTTATTTTCTGGTCATTATTTTTTATTTAAAAAAGAAAAAACAATACCTGCTAAGAAAAATTTTTTAAAAGGTGCAATTTGCTCATCTATCGCTGGTTTTTCAAGTTTTTGTGTACATGCTGGTGGAACGCCAACAAGTCTTTATTTACTCCCATTAAGAATGAAGAAAGAAATTTATGTTGGGACAAGAATTATTTTTTTTAGTTGTGTTAATCTAATTAAGCTTCCTCTGTATGTTTATTTATCCATGATGAATTTTGATACTCTGTATCAGTCAGTTACTCTTTTCCCTTTAGCGCTAATTGGAATATTTATAGGTTATAAATTACTCAAAATAATTGAGGAAAATTTATTCTACAATATTATTTATGCATTAATTTTGGTTAGTAGTTTTAAGTTAATATTAGATTTTATGGTTTAATTAGGCTTTAATTTCTTAAAGCCTAATAAGTTTATAACTAAAAGGAAGGGAATTAATAATTTGTAAATTAATTCAATCAACTCAGAAAATACAATGCTAATTAGTCTAATCAGTAATGCAAAATCTAGGATAATTTCTTGAAATTTTAAATTTAATGATTTATTTAGACTTTGGGGTGCTTTTTAGCTGAGAATAACCCATTGAACCTGTCCGGTAATTCAGAAAGGGAAAAATGAATAACCTAAATATAATTAATCAAGTAACAGCAATTATTTTGATTATAACTTTAAGTTTGTTGTTTATTTTTGTAGGCATCTACTATTCAAAAAAATTTAAAGGACTAAACAATTACTTAGTTGCTAACCGCTCAATTGGAACTTTATCTTTAACATCAAGTCTTGTTGCCTCTGCTCTTGGTGCTTGGATTTTATTTGGACCCGCATCAGCAGCAACATGGGGAGGAATTGGTGCAGTGATTGGCTATTCACTAGGGACTGCATTTCCACTCTTTATTTTAATTTATCTTGGTAAAAAATTTAGAACTAGTTATCCGCAAGGCAAAAGTATTATTGAAATAATAAGATTAAGATTTGGACCAAATCTTTATAAACTTATTTTAGTTTTTTCTATTTTTTATATGACAATCTTTTTAATTGCTGAAGTTACTGCTGTTGCTTTTTTAATTAATTACGTATCTGGCACTGAATTATGGATTACTTCATTAATAGTAATAACATGTTCGTTATTTTATACATTATATGGAGGGTTAAGAGCATCATTAATTACAGATAATATTCAATTTTTTGTATTTATGGCTCTTTTAATAATTTGTCTAATATTTATTTTTTCAATCGAAACAAATGATTTTAACTTTGAAATTATTAAAAATTATAATCCGCATTTGTTAAGTTTTAGCTATCTTCCAAATTATACTGCAGGTTTAACTTTTTTTATAGCTGTTGCTGCAACGAATTTATTTCATCAGGGTAATTGGCAGAGAGTTTATGCGGCAAAAAATTACGAAGTTCTAAAAAAAAGTTTAATATTTTCATTATTAATAATAATACCAATAGTCTTTTTTATGGGATTTAGTGGTTTAGTAGCTGTTTCTCAAGATTCCAATGTCATACCTGATCTTGCCTTTTTCTCGATTTTATTAAAAGAAAATTTAATAGTATTCTCAGTTGTTGTAATAATTTTAGCTATCTCTTTAACAATTAGCAGCATTGATACATTAATAAATGCTATTTCAAGTTTGGTAATAGTAGATGTTGACAAAATATTTAATTTAAAAAATAATCATTTAAATATTTCAAAACAATTTGTTATATTTTTTTCAGTTATAGCTTTTTTTGTTGCATCAAAAGGATTTAGTATCCTTTATTTATTTCTAATAGCAGATTTATTTTGTTGTGCGGCTGTTCTAAGTGTTTTTTATACTTTCTATTCAAAATCTTATGATGAAAAAAATGCATATGTTTCTATATTAATTGGATTAATCGCAGGATTATTATTTTTTCCAAGTCCAGATTTTTCTAAATCACTATTATTTGGCGTAATTTTGCCAATTGATTTGGCTCCATCATATATTTCTCAATCTCTTTTATTTTGTTCATTTATTGCGGCAACTTTATCACCAATAATTGCATGGAAATTGAAATAATTGATGTTTAATAAAAACATAATTATTGTATAATCGAATAAATGCTAAATTTTGTATTACCATTTATTATATTAATTGTAGTTGTTGTTTTCATTCATGAATATGGACATTATTATTTTGCAAAAAGATATGGTGTTGGTGTAACAGATTTTTCAATAGGTTTTGGTCGAGAATTATTTGGATGGAATGATAAATCAGGGACAAGATGGAAAGTTTGTTGGATACCTCTAGGTGGATATGTAAAATTTTTTGGAGATAGGAATGTATTTTCACAAGCAGATCAAGAGGAACTACTAAAAAAATATAGTAAAGAAGACCAACATAAATTGTTTGTAACAAAACCCCTTTACCAAAGAGCATTAATTGTTGCTGGAGGACCTTTAGCTAACTTTATATTGGCTGTGTTCATTTTTACATTCGTTTACATGTTTGCGGGTAAAGATTTCACCCCAGCTGTAATTGATGAAGTGTTAAAAGATAGTCCAGCCGAAGTTGCTGGTATACAAAAAAATGATGTTATTATTGAAATAGATAATACAAAAGTAGAGAGTATTCTTGATGTTTCTAAATTAATAGCAATGTCAACATCAGAATTTGTCGATTTTAAAGTTTCAAGATACGACCAGGAGATAATTTTAAAGGTTAAGCCAAATTTTGTTGATAGTGTTGATGAATTTGGAAACAAATTGAAGAAAAGGATGGTGGGTATTAAACTTAGCCCCTATAATAATCAAATAACACATAAAAAACTTGGACCTGCTCAAGCTTTACTTCAATCATTTAATGAAGTTTATTTTGTAACAACTTCTTCACTTAAATATCTTGGGTCAATGTTTACAGGAGCAGGTGACAGTTCTCAGTTGGGTGGTCCAATTAGAATTGCAAAAATTTCTGGTCAAGTTGCAGAATTTGGAATTATACCTTTTGTCAGTATGATGGCTTATATTTCAATAAGTTTAGGATTAATTAACTTATTTCCCATACCTTTATTAGATGGAGGACATCTGATGTTTTATGCATTTGAAAAAGTTTTAGGTCGTCCTTTAAGTCAAAAAACACAGGAAGGTTTTTTTCGAATCGGAATGTTTTTGTTGTTATCTTTGATGTTTTTCGCCACATTTAACGACCTTAAAGATTTAGGCTTATTTTAAGGCTTTTTTAATAGCTAAAAAAACGTTGTAATTACTAACTTTTTTAACCACTACATATTGTTGTTCAATAATAAATATATACTAAAAAAAAGCTTGAATTATCAATGATTTTGTTAAGTATAGTTTCACAAACCTTTAAAACCGGAGCTAAAATGAACAAAAAACAATTAGTAGCAAAGCTAGCTGGTTCGTTAAATCAAAGTAAAGCAGATGCAGAGCGTACTTTTGATACTATTACGAATACTATACTAGATGCGTTGAAAAACGACGATTCTGTAAAGATTGCAGGTTTTGGTACATATAAAGTGGCTAAAAGAAAAGCCCGAATTGGACGTAATCCAAGAACTGGAGAGCAAATCCAAATCGCTGCTTCTCAAAAGGTAAAGTTTTTACCTGCTAAAGCACTTAAAGAAGTATTTAACAAGTAAAACTCATTTAACAGCCTTTATAAAGAATTTAACCATTCCTAATAAAGGCTGTTTCTACATGCAAAAACTGCATACCTATTTTTAAGAACAATCATTAGTTTTTATTTATTTTAAAATTATAAGAACTTCTTTTTAACATAGGAGGTTAAATGACAAAACATTTAAAAAAACTTGTTAGTCCTTTAGTAAGTTTAATTTTCTTACTAAGTATGACAAGTACGGGTTTCGCTGAAACTACAGTCTCCGCAGAAGTTCAAGCAATTTTTAACTCATTTTTATTTTTAGTTTGTGGTTTTCTAGTCATGTTTATGGCTTGTGGATTTGCAATGCTAGAATCTGGAATGGTAACTTCTAAGAGTGTATCTGTAATTTGTGCGAAAAATATCGGTTTATATTCAATAGCTGGAATTATGTTCTGGATGGTTGGATATAACCTAGCTTACGGAATTCCAGAAGGCGGATATATAGGAACGTTCACACCATGGTCTGACGCGAGTGCTGTTGATACTGGATATGCGGATGGATCAGATTGGTATTTCCAAATGGTATTTTGTGCTACAACAGTCTCAATCGTATCAGGAACATTGGCAGAAAGAATTAAATTATGGCCATTCTTCTTATTCGCAGCAATTTTATCAGGAATAATTTATCCAATTGTCATGGGATGGCAGTGGGGTGGTGGCTGGTTAGCTACTTTAGGGTTCTCTGACTTTGCTGGTTCGACACTTGTACACTCTACTGGTGGAGCAGCTGCATTAGCAGGTGCAATACTATTGGGTGCAAGAACAGGAAGATTCGATAAATCAGGTGCAGCAAAACCTATGAAACCATTTGCAGCTTCTTCTATACCTTTAGTTACAGTTGGAGTATTCATTTTATGGTTAGGTTGGTTTGGTTTCAACGGTGGTTCACAGCTTGCTATGGGAACTTTCGATGATGCAGTTGCTGTATCAAATATCTTTATTAATACTAACTTAGCAGCGTGCGGTGGTGTTTTAGCTGCAGCAGTTATGACTAGATTACTAGCTGGTAAAACTGATGTAGTACAAATGCTTAATGGTGCAATTGGTGGACTAGTAGCAATTACAGCTGAACCATTAGCACCGGCGCCTATTGCAGCAATATTCATTGGTGCGATTGGAGGAATTATAGTTGTGTTCGGAACTAAACTCCTTTTCAATTTCAAAATTGATGATGTTGTTGGTGCAGTTCCTGCTCACTTGTTTGCTGGAATTTGGGGAACACTAGCAGTTCCATTAACAAATTCTGATGCAAACTTTAGCGCACAGTTAATCGGTGTATTATCAATTAATGCATTTGTATTTGTGGTCGCCTATATTGTTTGGGCAATTATGAAAAATACAATGGGTATAAGATTGAGTAAAGAAGCCGAGCTAAAAGGTACGGATGTTACCGAAACTGGTGTTATCGCTTATGCAATAAGAGACTAAATTTAACTCCCTTAAGTTAATCTAAAAAGGCCCCGTAAATGGGGCCTTTTTTTATTAAACTGTTTTTAAAAATTCTAACACGTCTTTTGCGTGGTTTTTAACTTTTACTGAACGCCACTCTTTAATAATTTTGTCATCTTTTAATAAAAATGTGCTTCTTATTAGTCCCATAAATTCTCTGCCCATGAATTTTTTTTTACCCCAAACTTTGTATGCTTTAATTGCTTCTTTTTTTACGTCTGCTACCAAATCAAACTTAATTTTGAATTTATCTCTAAATTTTTCATGACTTTCCATACTATCTTTAGAAATACCAATAACTTCACAGTCTAATTTTTTAAATTGTGAAAGTAGAGAATTGAAGTCTTTTGTTTCAACTGTGCAGCCTGGTGTATTATCCTTTGGATAGAAATATAAAACTTTATATTTACTTTTGATTTTCTTTAACTCTAAAAGTTTTGAATTTGTTGATGGGATTTTGAAATTAGGAGCTTTATTATGCATATTTTTTCGTAGATTATAATTTATAATGATGTATTAAACCTTTATGAGCATTAAATCAGCACAAACATTAGTCGCAGAAGCTTTAACAGAAATCAAGACTCTTTCTCCTGCGGAAGCATTAGAGATGGTAAACAGTAATAAATGCAATTTAATTGACATAAGAGATATTCGAGAACTTGAGAAGATGGGAAGAATAGAAAATTCTCATCACATTCCTAGAGGTATGTTAGAGTTTTGGATGGACCCGGATAGTCCTTACTTTAAAGATGGCAAGATAGATATGGATAAAGAAATGGTTTTATTTTGCGCAGGTGGATTAAGATCTGCTCTAGCCACAAAATCATTGAAAGATATGGGATTTGAAAAAATTTCACATATAGATGGTGGCTTTTCTCAAATGAAGAGCAGTGGCTTTAAAGTAGAGAAAAAAATTTAATCAAATAAACTTATTCTCTTTGCGAAAAAAATTCTTATCACCCAGTATATAAATAATCCTAAAGGACCAATAAAATATGTGATTATTAAAGGAAAAAAGACTAGAATTTTTGACATATAAAACCTCTGGCTATCTCTAACAATCCAAGATCCACAAAATAAATTTATAGCTAAGAAGTGCGTCCAAAATAAAATTAAAAATTCATTATTCTCAAAAAGCTCAGCTAGATCATAAAAACTTAAATATAAAATAAAGTTTTTATCAAAATCATATCCTGCAAAAAAGAATATATATAATAGATAAACATAAACAGTTGCCAAAATAAATGTTGGGATTATTGATGTAACAAATAAACCACAAACTTTAGTTTGTGGAAAAATAATAAGCATTAACCAAAAAGGTATTACACCTATATTCAACCACATATAGATCATTTCTACTGTAAAAAATGCAGATATTTGTTCAATCATCAGAGTTATATTATATTAAATGCAATAATGATTCCTATAAAAAATAAAAAAAAAAACTTAGAAGCGACAATTGATGAAATGCGCAACTTTGCACTTAATTATGTAGAAAAATTTGCACCATCAAAACAACAGCTAAAAACATATCTTTTAAAGAAATATTTAAGATCTAAAGTTGATAACGTTAAAAGAAGCAATATTTCAGATCTAATCGAGATTGTAGCTGAAGATTTAGAAAAATCTAAATTTATAAATGATAAATTTTATTCAGAAACAAAAGCGAAAAGTCTAATCCAAAGAGGTTCATCAATAAATAAGATTAGAAATTATTTAATAAGCAAAGGAGTTGGAGAAAAATATATAAAAAATACAATTGAACAAATTAATGAAAATAATGAAGATCAAGATTTTTTTTCAGCCATAAAAGTTTGTAAAAAAAAAAGAATTGGTCCTTCAAGAACTGAAGATAATAGACCTTTATTCTATAAAAAAGATATTGGTATATTAGCAAGATCTGGATTTGATTTTGAAGTTTCCAGAAGAGTAATGGAACTAGATAAAGAGGAATATTTGAAAATTATAAATCTTCTTTAGACTTTTTATTCTTTTCTTCTAAATAATACTGAATTTTGCTTTTGGTATAGTTTTTTACCATCACAAATACTATTAATCCAAAAATTGATACAGAAACTATTATAATTAATATTATTCTTAATTGTTCACTCATTATATGTTTTTATTTCTTTTCAAAATTATACTAGGATTTCTAAAATTTTCTTTTCCGTAAAGTATTTCATTTCCCTCAAAATCTGTAACTATACCCCCTGCATTTTCAAGAATAGCATGCCCAGCTGCTATATCCCATTCACATGCTCTAGGCTCTGCAACATAGCCGTCGTATTCATTTGATGCTATTACACAAAATTTTAAAGAACTTTTCATCCTTTTAAATTCAGTAACATTCATTGATTGATATATTTTGTCAATTTCAGGTTTTAGTTTATTTGAATATGACACAAATTTAAGTTTATTATTTGAAATTTTTGAACAGTCTAATTTTACATGTTTATTGTTAATAATTTCAAATGAATAACCTTTCTCATAAGAATAAAATAATCTATTTTTAGCGGGTGCATATATTATACCTGCTATTGCTCGATTATTTATAATTAAACCAGCATTTAAAGTAAATTCATCAAGATCATTAATGTAATCATAAGTTCCATCAATTGGATCTATTAGCCAAAAATTTTTTAAATCTTTTTTGGATTTATTATGACTAGTTTCTTCTGATATAATGGGTATTTGAGGAGTTAAATCATTTATTTTTTCAGTTAAAATTCTATTAACTTCGAGATCACCATTGCTAACAGGTGTGTTATCTTCCTTAATTTCTTTTATTAACCCTTTTTCCCTTAATTCTATTGAAACTTTTCCCGCATATAAAAAAGTATCAATCAGTTTTTCAATTGTTGCTTTTATTTCGATTTGTTTCATTTATTCTAACTTTTCTAATTCTATATTTTTAGCATTGATAACTTTTTTTCCTACATTTTCGAAATTCACAGTTACTTTTTCCTTAATAATTGACTGTACTTGTCCTATTCCCCAATCTTTATTATTAGGATTTATAACTTTATCACCTGGTTCAAAATCTAAAATCATTTGATTTTACTTATAATAGAAATGAGTATAAATACCACCACATGAATTTAGAGTTAAACTCAATTGGATTAGATAAGAAACCGTCTGATACAAAAGTAATTGTAGCTATGTCTGGTGGTGTAGACTCATCTACAGTTGCAGGTTTGATGAAAATGCAAGGATATAATGTTACTGGCATAACATTAAAATTATACAACGATAGTAAAGAAGTTGTTAAATCAAAAGTATGTTGCTCAGGCCAAGATGTTATAGATGCAAAAAGAGTTGCTCATAAATTAGATATTGATCATAAAATTCTTTATTACCAAGATAAATTTAAGCAAGGAGTTATTGATAATTTTGTAGAAAGTTACTTAAAAGGAGAAACTCCAATACCATGCGTTCAGTGTAATCAAACTGTCAAATTTAAAGATTTGTTTGAAGTTGCCAAAGATTTAAACGCTGATGCTTTGATTACAGGTCATTATGTAAAAAATATAACAATAAATGAAAAAAATAACATGTATAGAGCAGTAGATGAGAATAGAGATCAAAGTTATTTTCTCTTTAATACTACAAGAGAGCAATTAAATTATTTAAGATTTCCATTAGGTGGAATGTTAAAAAATGAAACTAGAGATATTGCCAAAAAATTAAATTTAAATGTTGCAGATAAGCCAGATAGTCAAGATATATGTTTTGTTCCTAACGGAGACTATTCATCAGTAATAAAAAAGTTTAAGCCAGATTCTTTAAAAAAAGGTAACATTAAAAATCTAAATGGTGAAGTAATAGGTGTTCATGACGGAATTATAAATTTTACTATTGGTCAAAGAAAAGGAATTAAAGTAGCTGACAAAGAGGCACTATATGTAATTAAAATTGATGCAGAAAATAATGAAATAATTGTTGGAGGAAGAGAGCATCTAGGAAAAAAGAAAATTAATTTAAAAAATATTAATCTATTATCCGATAAAAACGAATTAAATGAAGATATATTAGTCAAAGTTAGGTCTACAGGAAAGTTATTAAGCGCCAATGTAAATTTTATAAACGAGAATGATGCTGAGGTAAATTTAGAAAATTCTGAAGATGGTATTTCACCTGGACAAGCATGTGTCTTTTATAAAAAAGACCAATATGGTCACAAAGTTCTTGGCGGTGGTTGGATTAAAGAATAATTAATTTTACTTTTTCTTATTCTTTTTTCTTGCTCTTCTTTTTTTAGAGCCCATTTTTCTTCGGCCTCTATGCTTTTTAGGGTATCCCATAATCTCCTTAGTTTTACAATTTTATTGACTTATTTGAGGGATATAGCATTGTCAATATAACTAATCAATTTTTTTATGGTTAATTCAGTTAAAACTTTTTTAAAACAAGTAGGAAAAGATTATCAAAATCAGTCAGTTAATCCACCAGTAGTAAGAGCTTCAACAATAATATTTAAAACTCTTCAAGATATAAAGCAAACACAAAGTAATTATAAAAAAAATCCCTTAAGCAAAAATTTTGATTATGGTAGAAAAGGAACATCAACAACTTTTGCACTACAAGAACTATTAAGAAAAATTGAAAATGCTTATCAAGTTTATTTAACACCAACAGGATTTGGTGCAGTTTTTCTTGGAGTGATTAGTGTTGTAAGACCTGGTGATGAAATAATTATAACGGACTCAGTCTACTCTCCCACAAGATTTTTAACCGAAGACTATTTAAAAAAATTCAATATTAAAGCAGTATTTTATGATCCAAAAAACTTAGATGACTTAAAAAAAAAAATTACAAATAAGACTAAACTTATTTTTGTTGAAAACCCAGGAAGTAACACATTTGAATTTCAAGATTTAAAAAAAATATTATCTTTTGCTAAGAATAAGAATATTTATACTGCTATTGATAACACTTGGGGAACACCTTATTTAATCAAGCCTTTAGACTTAGGTTTTGATATGTCTATAGTTTCAGCGACAAAATATTATTCTGGTCATTCAGATGTTATGGGTGGCAGTTTAGCTATTAAAAAAAGACTTTTTAAAGAAGTGGAATTAAGTCAAAAAGCAGTTGGTTTAAGACTAAGTCCCGATGATGCCTATTTAATTATGAGAGGACTAAGAACATTAGATATTAGGTTAGACAAGCATCAAGATAATACAATCAAGGTAGCTAATTTTTTGAGTAAACAAAAAAAAGTTAAAGAGGTTTTTTATCCACTTAAAAAAAATATTAAACAATACAAAATGTGGAAAAAGTATTACACAGGATCATCTGGGTTAATGGGTGTAAAAATTATTTCTAAAAATAAAAACTCTGTAATAAAATTTTTGAATAAATTAAAATTATTTGCCCATGGTTACAGTTGGGGAGGATTTGAAAGTCTTGCTTTATATCAAGACAAATTGGCACTGGGCAACAGGAGCTACACAAAGTTGAGTAATAACGAACATATTATAAGATTACATATTGGTTTAGAAGATCCAAATGATTTGATTGCTGACATTAAACAGGCTATTAAATCTGTAAGATGAATGACACCAAATTTTTTCCAACAAAGAAAGCATTAGTTACTGTAATAGCTGCATCTGTTGTTGTTATTATTGCACTAGGAATAAGACAAACTTTTGGAATGTTTTATTTTGATTTTGCAACTGATTTAGATATCACCATAACACAGTTCGGTTTTACAATGGGATTACAGCTCTTATTGTGGGGTGTTTTCAGTCCTATGTTTGGAATTATTACGGACAAGTATGGTGGCAATATTGCAATTTTTATTGGATTTGTTTTTTATTTATTAGCAATTTTATTATTTTATTCAGGTTTTAATACTGGTTATTATTTTACTATAACAATTGGAATATTAGTTGGAGTTGGACTGGGATCCACAGCAATCAGTATACCTGTTTCAGTTGTTGCAAAACATTTTCCAGTATCAAGCAGAACAATAGCAACTGGCATAGTAACATCAGCAGGATCTTTTGGATATTTTATATCACCACTAATCACAAGATATTCACTTGTTGAACATGGGTGGGAAAATACAATGTTATTTTTCTGTTTCTTTTTAGGTCTAGGATTAATAGTAGCATTATTTGTTTCAACACCAAAAATACCTGTCGGTACAAATCAAAATAACAATCAAACAGCTAGAGAAGCTTTAAAAGAGGCTTTTTCAAATAAAAGTTACATCTATCTTACTTTAGGTTTCTTTGTATGCGGTTGGCACATTGCTTTAGTAGCAACTCATATACCCACTTACATGATTGATAAAGGATTACCAGATTGGTGTGCAGCAATGGTTTTGGCTTTAATTGGACTTTTTAATATGGTTGGAACAATTACAAGTGGATATCTTGCAACTAGATACAGTCAAAAAATTTTATTAAGTGCAATTTATCTACTAAGAGGAGTATCAATTATTTATTTCATATTCCTACCACCAAGTGTTTTTAATTCAGTAATCTTTGGAATAACATTTGGAATGTTGTGGCTATCAACAGTTCCACCAACAAATGGAATAATAGGCAAGGTATTTGGAACTAAGTATATCGGATTATTATATGGAATTGTTTTTGTAAGTCATCAAATTGGATCTTTTTTAGGAGCTTATTTGAGTGGAGTTTTCTACGAACTTAACGGCAATTTTGATTATGCTTGGTACATATCTATCGCATTATCTATTTTTGCTGGTTTGATACATTTACCTATAAAAGAGAAGCCAATTGAAAGACCGCAAATCGCATAAACTTAAATTTAACCCGTATTTAGAAAAACTTTATCAGTCGGATAAGCCACTGATAATCTACAAAGTTGATAATGGTTATGACATTTATACAGATTTTTCTAAAAAAATTAATTTAACAAAAAAAAATATACATAAATTTTTAAACTCTTTTGAAAGAATGAAATATAAAAAAGAAACTGATCAATATGTTGGTTTTTTTGGATATGAAATTTTAAATTATTTACTTGGCATTAAAATTAGCAAACAGTCTAAAAATAGTTTTTATAAAGGAGTTTTTTACAAACCAGAAACAATCATTAAAATAAGAGATAATATTTCAATATTTTCAAATAAAAAAAAGCACGAATTTAATAATTATTTTAAACCAACTAAAATTTTATCACCCTTTAAATTAAATATTAAATATCAAAAATACAAAAAAATATTTGATATTTTTTCAAAAAAAATAAGACAAGGAGAAACATATCAAATAAAAATTTGTACAAAATATCGTAATAAATCTTCAATAAATCCAATTAATTTTTTCTGGCGATTAATGAAGTCAAATGCTTCACCAGAATCTTTTATGATAAGAGATAAAAATTATTCTATTGTAAGCTGCTCACCTGAAACTTTATTATTAAAAAAAGGTAACAAAATCATTACCAAGCCTATTGCTGGCACATTAAGAAAAAGTAAAAAATCTAACAGATCTAGTGCCTTAAAGTTTTTTAGAAATAACATTAAAGAGACTAAAGAACATAATATGATTGTTGATATGGAAAGAAGTGATTTATCCAGAGTTTGTGTTCCAGGAACAGTAAAAATTGATAAAGAAAAATATGTTGAGGAATACAGACACTTATTTCATTATGTTACAACCATATCTGGAAGCCTATTAAAAGGTATGACTATAAAAAATATTATCAAATCTATGATGCCTGGCGGATCAGTCATAGGCTGTCCAAAAGTACGAACTTTGGAATTATTAAATCAACAAGAAAAAGAGAATAGAAATATTTTTACAGGTAGTTTTGGCTATATAAAATTTAATAAAGATATGAGATTTAACATAATAATAAGATCTATACTAAATTATAAAAATACATCAGAAATATCTGCAGCATCTGGAGTTGTATTAGATAGTGCAGCAAAAAAAGAATTTAATGAAAATTTTATCAAAGCAAAATCATTATTAGAATTATTTAAATGATTTATATAATAGACCATCAGGATTCATTCACATGGAATGTAGTTCATCAATTCTCTCAGTTTGATAAAGTTTATTGTTCAAATTATTTTGAAATAAATAACAGTTTATTAAATAAATCTAATACAATTGTATTATCTCCTGGACCCGGTTCACCCAAAGATTATCCAAATACTTCAAAAATTTATAATAAATTTAAAGGAAGAAAAAAAATCATAGGAATTTGCTTAGGGTATCAGCAAATATTACATTGTGAAAATGCCAAAATTATTCAACAAAGGAGAATATTCCATGGTTATCAATCTGAAGTAAAAGTTGTTTCGAATAAATCCATCTTCAGAAAGAATTCTAGATTAAAAGTTGGAAGATATCATTCACTTAAGCTTCAAGAGCCATTTATCAAAGAAAATTTTGATATTACTATGAGATGCGCTAAAACTAATATTGCTATGGCTTTCGAAAACAAAAGAGATGATGTATATGGTTTTCAATTTCATCCAGAATCTTTTTTAACAACAAATGGTAAAACTCTTATTAAAAAAATCTTACAGTCGAAAAGATCTTAAAGAAAAACAATTTAAAGATCTATGGAATGCCCACGGGGTTTTCACAACTATGTGGATTTATGGAAAGCCTCAAAGGATATTATTTTTTAAAGAACACATAACAAATCTTATTAAGTCTACTAAAAATTATAAAATTTATGATCGAAATTTAAAAAGAAATATATTTAAAATAATTAAATCGAATTTAAATAAACAAAAAAATTATAATCATTTATTGAGAATTGCTGTTACCAAAAGTTTAATTTCTATTTCTTTGAGAGATAAATTAAAAATTAAAAAAAATCTCCAGTTAAAGTTAGTAAATTACAATAGAATTAGGCCTGAACATAAAAATCTAAAGTATAAATTTATTTTAAAAAATTTATCTAAAATGGATAATACAAAATCCGATATTGCTCTTTGCTCAAATGGAAAAATTTTAGAAACAGGAACTTCAAATATTATTTTCATAAAAGATAATAAATATTATTCACCTATCAGGAAATTTTATCGAGGAGTTAATCTAAAGTTTTTTGAAAAACAATTTAAGATAAAAAAAACTAATATTAATATAAATAAATTAAATCAATACGAAGAGATACTTCTAATCGGATCTGGAAAGGGAGTTTCTACTGTTTCATCTATAAAAGAGAAAAACTGGAATAGAAAAAAATATAAATCCTATGAAACTTTTATAAGCAAATATCAAACTAAAATACTAAAACAAAAAAAATTGAGTAATTATTTATGAGAAATCCTAATAACCCTTGCATATTCTGTTTTACAAAGAAAAAGGAATATCTTTTTGAAAACGAACTAGCTTATGCAACTACCGACACTTACCCTGTATCAAAATTTCATTCACTTATAATTCCAAAGCGGTGTGTTAAAAATTATTTTGATCTAACCTCAAAAGAAATCTTAGCCTGCAATAAATTAATAAAGAAACTAAAAAAAAAAATTGAAATGAACGATAGATCTGTAAAAGGCTTTAATATTGGAACCAATTCAGGCAAGGTTGCTGGACAATCTATTAATCATTGTCACATTCATCTGATTCCAAGACGAAAAAATGATGTTAAAAATCCACAAGGCGGTGTTCGAGCTGTAATTTCTGCTAAACAGCATTATGTAAGGAAAAAGTAAACTTTATTAACATTTTTTTCTTCAGATGAGATTATTAGTCAGTTGAACTAATATTTTTTATAGATTATGAGCTTAGATTAGTATTATATTTAGCGGAGATAATAATATGTTCACAACAAATCCATTTGCTGTCCTTTCTTCAACAGTCCCTTCAATTGCTTTGCAAGCATTTGTTTTATTGATGTTGGCATTAGTGGTGATTGGAACACTGATGGATATTATTCATAAGAAGAATGTAAAATATTTTTTTAATAATGCTAAAAAAGCAAAAAAAGCAGCAAGTAGAGAATTAAGTCTTGGAGAGAAAACAGCGATAATTTCTAAAACAGTAGTGCATGATATTGGAACTACATCTGAATTAGGATTGGGTAAAAGAAGGTTTGCACATGTATTAGGAATGTATGGAACAATATTATTTTGGATCGGGTCAGGTGTTATGATATTTGGATATTCTTCTCCTAATGTTGTAACACCATCTATCTGGCCAATCATTTGGCATGCTGGTGCAATTTTAACTTGCCTTGGAGCTTATTGGTTTTGGTTTTTTTTAAGAGTAGATGTATCTGCTGAAGCTCACTCGGTTTTTAGAATCATAAAAGCAGATTTATTTGTTTTAGCTTTAGTATTATCATCTACGTTTGGTTTAGCTTGGTCGTATTTCCAATATTCAGGATCTACTGGTTTAAGTATTTTATTTTTAATTTTGTTTGCTGTAGCTAACATAGTTTTATTTGGAGGAGTTTACTGGTCTAAATTTGCACATATGTTTTACAAACCAGGTGCTGCAATCCAAAAAAATTTAGCAGAAGCAGATGGATCTAGAGATAATTTACCTCCACCTGCAGATGCTCCGGAGCAATTTGGACTTGGAATTAAACGTGAGGCACCAAAGCACTATTAATATGATTGATAAAATTTTAAAGAAAGGTATTAAGTAGATATGTCAACTTTTGTATACATGACGAGATGTGATGGTTGTGGTCACTGTGTAGATATATGTCCATCGGATATCATGCACATAGACGAAACTATTAGAAGAGCAAAAAATATAGAACCAAATTTTTGTTGGGAATGTTATTCATGCGTTAAGGCATGTCCTAATCATGCAATTGATGTAAGAGGATATGCTGACTTTGCTCCAATGGGTCATAGTGTTAGAGTTAGAAGAGAAGAAGAAAAAGGAACTATTTCTTGGAGAATTAAATTTAGAAATGGTACAGAGAAAAATTTTGTATCACCAATAACAACAAAACCTTGGGGAAAATTCATACCAAAATTAGCAGAAGCCGATACTCCTAATCAAGGAGAGATTAATTCACAAATTTTATATAATGAGCCACATGGTTTAAATACTGAAAAAGATTTACCAACTTTAGACAAGAATTCATTTAAGCAAGGCGTTTATTATTAATGGCTAAGCACAAAACAATCATTGAAGAATGTGATGTACTAGTTGTCGGTGGAGGTATGGCTGGAACAGGTGCTACCTTTGAGGCAAGACACTGGGGAAGAGATTTAAAAATAATTTGTGTTGAAAAAGCAAACATAGATAGAAGTGGTGCCGTTGCACAAGGTCTTTACGCTATTAACTGTTATATGGGAATGCAGTGGGGCGAGAATATGCCAGAGGATCATGTAAGGTACGCTAGAAATGATTTGATGGGTCTTGTTAGAGAAGATTTAGGTTATGACATGGCACGTCACGTAGACTCAACAGTTCATATGTTTGATGAATGGGGTCTTCCAATGATGAAAAATAAAGAAACTGGAAGATATCAAAGAGAAGGTAAGTGGCAAATAATGATACACGGCGAAAGTTACAAACCAATTGTAGCCGAAGCTGCAAAAAAATCTGCTGATAAAATTTATAATAGAATAATGATTACTCATCTTTTAAAAGATGAAAAAAATCCAAACCGAATAGCTGGTGCAGTTGGCTTTAATGTTAGAACTGGAAATTTTCATGTATTTAAATCTAGAACAGTAGTTGTTTCTGCTGGAGGAGCATCGCACATATTTAAACCAAGAGCAGTTGGTGAAGGTATGGGTAGAACATGGTATGCACCTTGGAGTAATGGATCTGCTTATGCATTACCTATTCAAGCAGGTGCAAAAATGACTCAAATGGAAAATAGAATTGTACTTTGTAGATTTAAAGATGGTTATGGTCCAGTTGGAGCATATTTCCTTCATTTAAAAACATATACTCAAAACGCTAATGGCGAAAACTATGAGAAGAAATGGTATGAAGCTACTAAAGAATTAGTAGGAGAATATATAGACCATCATCCAACACCAACTTGTTTAAGAAATCACGCATTTATTCAAGAAACAGCTGCAGGTGGTGGACCAATCCATATGGTCACAAAAGAAGCATTCCAAGATCCACACTTAGAAACAGTTGGATGGGAAAACTTCTTGGGAATGACAGTTGGACAAGCTGTGGTTTGGGCATCTCAAAATATTGATCCAAAATACACAAACCCTGAATTAACAACTTCAGAACCATATGTAATGGGATCTCATGCTACATGTTCAGGAGCATGGGTTAGTGGACCAGAAGATATAGCACCTGATGAATATTTCTGGGGATACAATAGAATGATGACTATCGATGGATTATTTGGAGCAGGAGATGCAGTTGGTGGAAGTGCTCATAAATTTTCATCTGGTTCATTCACAGAAGGAAGGTTAGCGTCTAAAGCTGCTGTTAAATATATCCAAGATAAAAAAGCTGATGATATCGAAGTTTCTGATGCACAATTAGAGAAGCTTAAAGAAGAAATATTCAAGCCAATTGAGAACTATACCGTGGGAAGAAATGAAATTACTGGAGGAACTGTTTCTCCAAGCTATATTTTACCAATACAAGGGCTACAAAGACTACAAAAAATTATGGATGAATATTGTGGTGGATTAACAAATAATTACATGACAAACGATAATCTGCTTAAAAAAGGCTTAGAACAGCTACAATTACTTCAAGAAGACTTAGATCATGTCGGAGCTGAAGATTATCACCAATTGATGAGAGCATGGGAACTTAAGCACAGAGCTGTAACATCAGAATGTGTTGCTCATCATACGTTATTTAGAGAAGAAACGCGTTGGCCAGGCTATTATTATAGAGGCGATCATATGAAACTTGATGATGAAAACTGGCATTGTCTAACTGTTTCTAGAAGAGATCCTGAAACTGGAAAATTTGAAATGGAGAAAAAGCCTGTTTATCATATCGTTGATGATAAAGAGAAGAAGCAAGCTTCCTAACCATTTTAGATGAGTATTGTCGACAAATCAGACGAAGAAATCATTAAAATTGCTGATCCTATCTGGGATAACATGGTAAGATGTTCCAACATGAAAGATTATGGTGGTTTTACCAGGGATTTATCATCACAAATGCTTTACGGGGCCAACGAAGTAGAGCTTGGTAAGCAATGGGCAAGCAATAAGCTAATCTCAAGCCTTAAAGAAGGGTGTAAGGCTATAGGCTGTTTAAGAAGAGGCTTGTACGTAACTGTTATCTATAAACAAAACAGTACAGAGATACCTGGAGACTTTTTAGGTCGACTGGTACTTGGAGAAGAGGGAGATGAGGTCAAAGTCTTCGGGGCAACTATTTTTTAAATTTAACTAAATATTATTTGCATTTGATAAAACTTGTGATATTTCGCGGGTATGCTTCAAGTTTTTAATCAAAATATTAAGAAAATCCCTTTATTAGTTTCAAATCAGTTTTCAAAAATAATTAAATCTTTTCTATATCTTTTTATATTTTTTACTTGGGCAATTATAATCCTAGGAACATTTCAAAATTTTATTTAATTTATTCTTATAATCATTGACTTTAGATTATGGGAGGAATAGTTAGATTATATGGAATATTTTCTTCCAATAGCTCAAGTCGAAATCAACATACTCTTTATATTTGGTTTAAGTTTAGCAGTTGGTATTCTTTCAGGATTGTTTGGTGTAGGTGGGGGATTTTTAATGACACCATTTTTAATTTTTTTAGGTATTCCACCAGCTTATGCAGTGCCAAATGAAGCAAGTAATATTTTAGGTACATCTGTATCTGGTTCAACTACTCATTACTTAAAAGGTACATTAGATTATAAAATGGGATTGATGATTGTAGTAGGTGGAACTATTGGAACCTTACTAGGGATCTTAACTTTTTCTTATTTTCAAGATATTGGAAAAATAAACATCGTTATCTCTTTAGCCTACATGTATATCTTAGCTATACTTGGAACTTTAATGTTGATTCAAGGAGTATCTGAAATTGATAAGGCTAGAAAAAAAATTGTTGTAAGAAAAAAATTACATACCCATTATTGGATACATGGTCTTCCTTTTAGAATGCGTTTTAAAAAATCAAAGGTTTATGAAAGTGCTTTTACTCCAATAATTATTGGTTTAATTGTTGGATATATAGCAGCAATTATGGGAGTAGGTGGTGCATTTATATTGGTTCCTGCAATGATTTATATTATTGGAATGCCAACCAAACTAATTCCTGGCACATCTTTGTTTGTTACAATTTTTGTAAGTGCAATTGTAACTGTTCTTCATGCTTTTAATTACGGAACAATTGATCTTGTTTTAGTTTTTGTACTTATACTTGGCTCAATTATTGGAGTTCAGTTTGGTCAAAAAATTGGTGAAAAAGTTGATAGCTCAGAATTTAAAACAATCTTAGCAGTACTTTTATTATTAGTTGGAATTGCAATTGCTTATGACACTTTTATTAAAGAAGACGTAATCGTTGAAACAGTAGCAAATGGAACTAAAAGCCTTGGTAACATTGCACAGTTTATTTTGGATTATTCTAAAGACCTCCCAGTTTTTTACGGACTTACATCAGTTGTATTAGCAGTAGTTCTTGGAATTGGAGCTGCAATTTTAAGAAATTATATTTCTAAGTGGAACAAAGCAAGAGAAGCTAAACTTAAAGCTTAAGCACTTCTGTATAATTTAGTCATCACGAATTCTCTATGACCAAGTGCTTCAGCACAAGTTAATCTTCCGTTTGCAACTCTTATTGTTGATTTAATTAATTCATCTCCTGCTTCATCTAAATTCATTTCTCTTGATAAGATTTTAGAAACATCAACATCAATATGCTCACTCATTGTTCTAGCAGTTAATGGATTAGCAGTTAGTTTTACTACTGGTTCAATTGGGTTTCCAATTATATTTCCTTGTCCTGTTGGAAATAGGTGAAGATTAAATCCCCCAGCAGCTTGTAGAGTTACACATTCTGCAGCAGCTGATGATGTATCCATAAAGTATAATCCTGGACCTTTGGTTGGTTCTTCTGCTGGTTCTAGTACATCAATAAATTTGCATCCCCCGATTTTTTGAAAGTTTCCAAATGCTTTTTCTTCAATTGTAGTAAGTCCACCTGCTATGTTTCCAGCTGTTGGTTGACTTTCAGAAAGATCGTCAGTTGCTTCTTTTAAGATGAAATCGTTATAAGAACTCCAAGTTTTTCTAAACTTTTCTTGAGCCTCAGGAGTTTTTCCTCTTTTTTCACATACAGTTTCAGCACCCGTTAGCTCAGATGTTTCACCAAAACATAAATGAACACCAAGGGGCTCTAATTTATCCATTAAATTTCCAACTGTAGGATTTGATGCTAATCCAGATGTTGTATCAGACTCTCCACATTTAACTGATATCCATAAATCACTTATAGGACGTTCTTCTCTTTGTTTCTCTGATGCCCAAATTGAAAATTCTTGAGCTTTCTTTGAAACTCTTGCAATTGTGTCTATATCTCCTACACCTTCAATGCTAAAACCCTCAACTGGTTTTCCAGTGGTTGCGATTGCATCAACAATTCTTTTTGTCCATTTAGGCTCAATACCAATTACTATAACTGCTGCAACATTTGGATTTTTTCCTGTTCCAATCATTGTTCTGAAATGAAGTTCTAAGTCTGCTCCAAATTGTAATCTTCCATAAGAATGCGGAAGTGCAATCGTACCTTTAATATTATTAGCTACAGCTTCAGCACAAGCATTTGAAATATCATCAACAGGTAGAATTATTACGTGATTTCTTGTACCTGTTCTTCCATCTTCTCTTTTATATCCTAAAAATGTTTTTGGAATTTCCATTTTACCACTTTTTAGTTTTTACATTGTGAACATGAACATGCTCACCCTTTTTAATTGATTTTACGACTTTGCCAATATCATGCCCG
Source organism: uncultured Pelagibacteraceae bacterium (assembly GCA_902542235.1). Lineage (GTDB taxonomy): Bacteria > Pseudomonadota > Alphaproteobacteria > Pelagibacterales > Pelagibacteraceae > Pelagibacter. The sequence goes on along the minus strand of CACBTT010000008.1, from coordinate 1,295 downwards.
TACTTTAATATTGTATCTCCCTCGTTAAGATCAGTCATAGCAATTTTATGACCCAAAGGTATTTCATCCATCGATTGAATTTTTACTGATTTATCATTTTCCATAATCCAGCAATCACAGTCTTGTTTAGGAGTAATTTTTTCAATAACTACAACACCTACATTGTCTTTTTCATCGTGGATTATAATATCTGTGCCGGCCATTGTGACGATTTCTTTGTTTGAAATTCGATCCAATTTATATATGAATTGGGCACTTTGACAATTAAAAAATAGAATTAAGAAGGATTTGATATGGCTAAAATGACAACCGAAGAAGCTTTTGTAAAAGTTTTACAAATGCATGGTATCGAACATTCGTTTGGTATTATTGGTTCTGCATTCATGCCTATTTCTGATCTTTTCCCAGAAGCTGGAATAACTTTTTGGGATGTAGCTCATGAAACAAATGGTGGATTGATTGCTGATGGTTACACGAGAGCAACTGGAAAAATGTCAATGGTGATTGCTCAAAATGGTCCAGGTATAACAGGACTTGTTACACCAATAAAAACTGCTTACTGGAATCATACTCCACTACTTTTAGTTACACCACAAGCTGCAAACAAAACTATGGGCCAAGGTGGTTTTCAAGAAGTAGAGCAAATGAATTTATTTAAAGACATGGTGTGTTATCAAGAAGAAGTTAGAGACCCATCAAGAATGGCAGAAGTTTTAAACAGAGTAATAGAAAAAGCATTTAGAGGGTCAGCGCCCGCGCAAATAAATGTACCAAGAGATTTTTGGACACAAGTTATAGATATAGAATTACCTCCAATTGTAAGATTTGAAAGACAAGGTGGTGGAAAAGATGCAGTTGATAGAGCTGCGAAATTATTATCGGAAGCAAAATTCCCAGTAATTTTGTCTGGGGCGGGAGTTGTTATAGGTGATGCGATTGATGATTGTAAAAAATTAGCAGAAAAGCTTGATGCACCTGTATGTAATGGTTATCAACATAATGATAGCTTTCCGGGAAGCCATCCACTAGCTGTTGGTCCATTAGGTTACAACGGATCTAAAGCTGCAATGGAATTAATTTCAAAAGCTGACGTAGTTTTAGCATTAGGAACAAGATTAAATCCATTTTCAACATTACCAGGATATGGAATTGATTACTGGCCAAAAGATGCAACAATTATTCAAGTAGATATGAACCCTGATCGTATTGGTTTAACCAAAAAAGTTACAGTTGGTATTTGCGGTGATGCTAAAATGGTAGCTCAACAAATATTAGAAAAACTTTCATCAAATGCT
>CACBTT010000007.1 GCA_902542235.1 uncultured Pelagibacteraceae bacterium | reverse complement strand
AATTCATTTAATTCATCTATATTCTTTTTTAATTCAGAGGTAATAAAAAAATTACTATCATTATCTTCTTCTGTATTAATCTCTTTAATTTTAACACCTTCTTTTTGTAGTTCGCTAGCAAATTCCATAAAGTTTGGAGTTCCAATTACAGTCAATCTTTCTTGCAAATTTTTATCTCTATACATTTTTCTCAAGCCTCTTCCCAATGTTTGCTCTGGTAGTATTTTTGGTTTTAAAAAAGGTCTTAATCCAACAACAGTTGTTACATTGTTTACATCCCAACCTTCTTTTAAGACCAAAACAGAAACTACAGCTAAATAGGGGTTGTCATTACTGTCTATTGTATTTGCATTAATTCTTAATTTTTGTAATTCCTCTAGAGACTTTGAAGATTTTAAATCTGAATTTTTTTCAAAAAATTCACCATTATTTTTTGTGTGAATGACCAAAACTTTACCACGAAGGTCTTCATAATTATTTTCAATAAATCTGGCTGTTTCATCACAATTTTTTGTATCATCTGTCATGATAAAAAAAATTGATTTTTTATTTCCAAATTTTTTATGAAATTTATAGCTTTCTTTCCATTTTTGATATCCTAGATCAATGAAATTTCTCCATTTTTCTGTAAACTTTATTGAGTCAATTTCTTTTAACGATTTATCTCTAGAATTTTTATTAGGAACTTCGATATTTTTTACAATATTTTGATGTATAGCCTCAGTTAATGGATAGTCAGAAACAGTTTGAACAAAAATAGACGAGTCTCTGTGCTTAGGTGTTGCCGTAAAATCTAATTGTAAAATTATTTTTTTCCCTCTTAAAGAAAGATTATTATGAATATCAATAATTGTTTTGTTCCATGCCTGTAGTTCATCATTGATATGATGAGCTTCGTCATTAAGTATTACTATATCATCTATTTGTTTTATAATTTTTAAAACATCTACGTGTCTATAAAGTTCGCTTTCAACTTTTTTACCATAAAAAAATTCGGTTTTGTTCTCGTCATCTAATGATACATTTTTTTCTCTACTTGAGTAAATTTGTTGAATATTGGTCAAAAAAATATTTGAATTTTTTTTGTTTAAATTTAATTGTTTCTGTATATGAACCTCAAAGCTATTTAAAAAGTCCATTCTCCAATTATAATTTTCATATCCATCATCTGGTAAACAAGGATCATTTCTAAATATATTTAAATTATCAAAATCATCTTTTAATCTATCCAAAACAATAATATTTGGAGCAATTATTAAAAAATTAGAACCAAAATCTTCATCTTTATCGTAAAGTTTTTTAAAAAAAGACCATACAATTAATAATGACATTACTTTTGTTTTTCCACTTCCTGTGGCCATCTTAGTAACAAGTCTTAACCACTCCTCTGAAAAATGTTTTAATTTTACTTCAGGATAGGAATTATATTTTTTTAATAAATTTTCTTTATTTCTTGTTTTGTCTACCTCGTATAAAAATATTATTGTTTCTACAGCTTCACGTTGAGCAAAATAATACCTAAAATTTTCATGATTGTTGTTAAACCACCAATTTATAAGCGCTTTTGTTACCTTAGAGGTATTTGGATAACCTTTTTGTCTCCATTCTGAAACTCTATCTCTAATTTTTTTTACTAGCGGTGGTAAGATTTGATATTTTTCTTTATCACTAATTATAGATTTTGCTACAAATCTTTCCGAAGGTTGTAAAATTTCATATGGAGATTTTGATAAATCAGTCATTTTTATGTCTTAAAATTTTCATGGTGTCGTTACCAAAAATATCCACAACTTTAACAGCAATTTTTTTACTTTTATCAATTCTTTCAGGTCTAGAGTCGAAATCAATTTCATGATTTAATGTTCTGAAATCTTGCCACTCATTTTCAAAAATAAAGTCTCCGGTCCATTCATCTTTTCCATCTTTAGTTATGATTTCTTGTTTACTCTCAAAATCAAAGTCAACTGCCCAATAATCAATCCAATTTTTCCATTTCATTTTTATTATTTCTTTACTTATCTTACCTTTTTTATCCTTTTGAATTTTGATTATTGAATTATCCATTAAGATTTCTCTTTTTTGACCATTTTCCATACCTTCTAAAGTTTCTTCAAACAAGTTATCACTATCGAAGATTGAATAACCATTCATTCTTATAAAAAATTCTTTATTATTTTTGTATTTAATTTCTGCATCTATAAATGCAGTATTATAAAAAATTATTTGATTTCTTTTTATTGCATTTCCATCAAAAACTTCTGCAGGAATTAACAAGCAATTTAAATCAACATTTTTTGATTTTGCAAAATCTCTTATGTTTGGAAATAAGCCCATTTCAAATTCAAATCCCAGAATATCTACTTTTGTGATTTTATTTGATATACATTCTTCAATTACTTTTTCAGCAAAAAGTCTTGTTACCTGTAAATTAAAAGGACCTATAGCTGTAAATCTATTATTTTTTATTCCCCTTAATATATTATAGTTGTCAACTTTTTTAGATTTATAAGCTTCTAATATAATAGAATAGTAATGTTCTTCACTACCTTTTTCTTTTAGCTGTCTGTTTTCAAAAAGATAATCTTTTACAAAAAATTCCCTTTGATATTTTCCTAAATTTAAAATCTCAAAAGGTCTAAATTTTTCTTTTAAGATTTTTTTGTCTCTTTGCACTTGAATAAGCCTTTTTCGACTGGTGTGAATTGCAAATTTTCCTAAATCAGAGCCGATCCATTTTCTATTTAATTTTTCAGCAACTGACAATGTAGTTCCAGAGCCGCAAAAGAAATCAGCTATTAGATCATTCTCATTAGATCCTAGTTCAATTATTCTTTTTAAAAGTGCCTCTGGCTTCTGAGTAGGATAATATGTTTTTTCCTTTGAATGAGATTGAACAGGATTAATATCTGTCCATAAATTTTGCAAAGCAACACCAGGCATTTCATCTAAATATCTCTTTCTTCTTGGTACTGTGCCAGGTTTTGTTTGAACAATCTTACCCTCCTTGTACATTTTTTCCATATTATCTTTTGAATGTGCCCAATATCTTTCTACACCTAGAAATGTATATTTAGGATTTCCTTTTGATGCACCACCTGGACCTGTTAAATCACCTAAACTATATAACCTTCCATCTTTATCACTATGTTTGAAATTTTTTTTGATATATTCATCATCATAAGGTGTGAATAGATTGTTAAGTTTTAGACTTTGAAAATTTTTTGCGTATATAAATATATTATCTGTAATTCTTCCTAAGTGCTTAGAACCTTGCTTATAATCACTATGAGCAGTTTGTCTTTTCCAAACTACCTCATTAATATAGTTATCATAACCAAAGAGTTCACTCATGACCATTCTGATTGAACTATTTAGTCTCCAGTCACAATGCACAAAAATCACTCCATTTTCAGCTAGCAATGTTTTCATTAGTTTTAATCTTTCATATAGCATCGATAAAAAGCTATCTTCTTGTTTCCCCCAAGTATCTGAAAAAGCCAACTGTTCTAAGGCATTTCTCTTTTTATTTAATTTTTGATTTCCAATTGGAATTTCAAACTCAAAATCATCACCTACATTAAATGGAGGATCGATATATATAAGTTTTATTCCGCCCTCATTTTCAATTTGTTTTCTTAATGAACCATTAATTAAACTTGATAAAATAAGGCTATTATTTCCCCAAATTAACTTATTTGTCCAATCTCTTTGTTTTTTTTCAAATAAATCAGCTTGTGCAATTTTTTTCTCCTCTCTTGGCTCTTCTATATGTTCTATTGTTTGAAAAGGTAGATTTACGTTAGAAATATTATAGGATTTACCATCCCACAATAATTCAATTTCATCTTTAGATTCAAAAATTTTAAAACGATATTCATCAGGTATACTTTTACCGTTTTCAATTAATCTTATTAATTCTCTCTTTTCAGTGTCAGATAGTTTCATAAATATATAACTTAATATTAATTATAGAAATTTTGAAGAAATATATTTAACTTTACAATAGTTATTACTAACTTTTTATCACAAGGTATTATCAAAACCCATTTAAAGGTTGATTTAAAAAACATAAATAAAACAATTTTGTATCAAATTTAAAACACACGAGAATGATTAACTTTTATCATGCATTGGATTTCAATCCTTTTCTATCGTATTCCGCTTTTTTTTATTGTTTTTGCTTATCAAGCCCAAGCTGATGAAGGATTAAATCTTACTTGTGAAAACATGTTGTCAGCATTCGGTAAAAAGTACGAACCTTTAAACTTTAAACTTCAAGTAACAGGATTTCATTATTTTGATAAAAATCTCAAAGAATTTAAAATAATACCTAGTAAAGAATTAGAGTTTGGAGAGGATAGTTTTACTGTGAAATTTCCTGAATATGAATTAGGTTTTCAAAGGATAGTTTTTGCTGGAGAAACGGAACCTACTATCACAATGTCCAAATATGATTATGCAAAAGATAAATTTCTTGATCATTATAAATGCGAAGTAATGAGGACTTATATTAACTAAAAATCCTCTAGTTTCTTACCTAGTTTATTACTTAAATTGATATGTCTTTAAGCCATTGATTTTTAATGAAAGTTAAATAGTCTGCATAACTAGTGTGAAGTAGTGTGAGGTAGTGTGAAGTCGGGTGTACCACTAGCACCCCAAATAATCGCCAGCTTCCTGAATAATTTTCCAGAGTTTCTGCGAGTTTTCTGGCGTCATAACCATTAAAACTTTGTTTTATCTCGAAAGTCTCTAGTCTGGACACTAGTTGTCCTATAAAATCCAACAACCAGAACCACAATCCCTAAAAGTTTTTTCATTTTATGTTAGGTATAACTAAAAGACGACTAATTGGCATTGAAAATCGTCCTTCTCTTTCAGCATAAGTGCTATCTTTGGATATTGCCAGGATGTTAGATAGATCTGTAATCATTGTTTTCCTTTTTTTTGGTTTTAAGACAAAAGTAGCATAAAAAAATCCTGCTGCAATTTCAGCCACTTGTGTAACGGGCCCATACATAGATACAACATTTGTTTCTATAGTCACATTAGCTCCTGGAAATGTTTTATTTGCAAGATCACTTAGGCTTTTAGATCCTCTTATCCTTGGGTCACCCAAATCAATCTCTCCATAACTAGGTATTTCTTCTTGTACGTAGCTATAAATTAAATCGTGTACTTCTTTATAACCTGGGGCTGTATTGATTGGTCCATCAATTAAAGCTGCAAATCGACCTTTAGTATTTAAAACCCGTCTGACTTCATCCAATACAGGAGTTATAGGGTCCATTAATGTTAAAGCCCAATGACATAGCACTATGTCAATAGAGTTATCATTGATTGCTGACAAATTTTGTGCTTTTGACTCAATAAGATTAACTCTACTGTTTATAAGAAGTTTCTTAGCTAACTTTAATTCTTCAGGACACATGTCTACACCTTTTAAATTTAAATTTTTATTTCGATCAAATAAGATTTTTAATAATGGACCTGACCCACAAGCAAGATCTAATACATTTAAACGCTCATTATTAGGCACAATTTCTGCTAACCATTCATAACTATTACGTCCAGCTTCATCACGACACGAACTTGCGCATGCTTCAGTAAAGCCTGCATGTTCTTGATGCACAGTTCTTAAATGATCAATTAAAGCATTACTATCAGGATGGAGATTGCGAGTAAGACTGTCAGTCCAGATCGAATTTAACCCATTTTGATTATTTATGTTTTTCATGATTTATCTTTAATTGGCCAACAAATTGGATTTAGCGGGCTAGCAGCTAAGTCCCCTGGTTTAACATTAGGCATAAATTTCTGCCAGTCACCCGAAACCATTGTAGGTGAATTAACTACCCTCGCTCCATCGCGGTAATAAGTATTGGCTAGAGCAACTCTGCTACGATTGGTTCGATTACGTGAAGCTGTATGAAAATTCAAATTATGGTGAAAGCTAACTTCGCCCAGTTCAAATGGAGTTTCATTTATCATTACATTATTTTTTGAAAAAATGTTTGAGACCCCACGGTCGTATCCAGTACCAATCTTTTCAAACTCAACAGATTTAACTAATTCGTGCACACTTAGTGGATACGCAAAAGAGAGTGGTCCCATCTCAAGAGGGGTTGGTTGAGCTGGTACCCAAGCTGTAACTACATCGTTAGTATCTAGAGGAAAATGATGATCGTCGAAGTGCCATGGCGTACGACCACAACCAGCTTGTTTAGCTAGTACATTGTCATGGTAAAGTCTAACTGCAGGTACCCCAAGAAGATCTGCTGAAATTTGCCCTAGACGTGGTGATAACACGTAAGCACTAAGGAGTGCGTTGTCAGGCCAAATCATTTCAAGACTAAGGAAACGGTCATGTGCTCCTTTATCTGGATCAACATTAAACTCTTTCTTTAATAGATTAATTAATTCAGCTCTAAGTTTTAACACAGCTCCAGGTGAAAAAACCTTCTTTAGTTTTATAAAACCATTTTTTTTAAAAAAATCAATTTGATCGTTTTTTAACTGGTAGGGCTTTGCTAATTGTGAGATAACTTCATCATCACTTGGTATTTCAATTTCTGGTAAGGGATCGGCATTAATAATTTCATCTTTTTTAATGTCATTATCTGCAAGACTAACATACCAGTCCCACCAAGCCTGATTATCTTTATCCCATGGTTTGCTTATATCAGAAGCATCAGGTATCTTAGGTTTTAATTTTTTGTTAGAGGTCGTCATATAAACTATTTTTTATTTTATTTTCTAAATTTTAGGTGATTTCTGGACCTATACCACTTTAAACTTTTTTATTTCAAAAAGTTATCGTTATGGTTTTAGTTACATTATTTTTTCAAGTTTCCAAGCTTCATCTTTAGCATTAAACTTTGCGTTCCAGTCTTTAGATCTTTGATCTTCAAATAAGGCATAAAATTTTTCTTCATCAGTGACATTTGCAATAAAAATCATTTTACCCTCACGAATGTGTGCCCATTCAAATGATGACGTGCATTTTGCAAGATCATCTTTAAACATATTATATAATTCATCTGCATCTTTTTTAGTTCCTTCATAAGTTGTTGTTCCAACAAAATTCATAGTTTTTCCTTTCTATAATTAATTAGATTAATAGAGATTCAACAAATTCCCAATCTATAAGATTATCAACAAATTTATCTAAATATTCAGGCCGTCGGTTTCTATAATCAATATAATATGAATGCTCCCAAACATCGCAACCTAATAATGGTTTCATATTTTCTATTAATGGATTTGCTGCATTAGCTGTTTTTGTTACAACTAATTTGTCATTATTCAAAGATAACCAACACCAACCTGATCCAAACTGAGTTATACCAGCTTGTTTAAATTGATTTTTAAATTTTTCAACACTCTCAAAATCCTCAATAATTTTTTTCTCAAGTTTTGATGGAATATTTCCACCACCCTTTGGCTTCATACATTTCCAAAAAAGATTATGATTCCAATGCTGACTTGCATTATTAAATATTCCAACTTTTGAGTTATCATTTGAGCTTTTCAAAATTATATCTTCCAATGACATCTCAGCCATGTCTGTATCTTTTATAAAATTATTAAGATTTGTTATGTAAGTTTGATGATGTTTTCCATGATGTAATTCTAGTGTTTCTTGTGACATTATTGGAGATAAAGCTTCATTAGAATAATCTAGTTTTGGTAATTCGAATGTCATACTTATTTCTTATAATATTTTTTTATAATTAAACTTAATTAAGTTGACGCAATTGAGTTTAAAATTAGTTTTCTAATGCGTTTTCCTCTCTCATAAGGATTGGTCTACCATCATGAGCTGTATTTAATGGTATAATTTTTCCATTATATCTTGCGCATAATGTAGGAGCGCTTCTCACCTGTTCTCCTAAATTTACCTCTAAATCTGCTATAACTAATTCAACCCCTTTTAATATACTCAATATCTTCATTATTCCTCCGTTTTATGATGATGGCTTAAATATTAAACACAAGCCGTTATTACAATATCTCTTTCCTGTCGATCCAGGACCGTCTTCAAAGACATGTCCGTGATGAGCACCACATTTTGCACAATGGTATTCAATTCTTTTCATGCCAAAGCTGTAATCAACCTTAGTTTTAAAAGCTCCAGGTAGCGCCTCTGTAAATGATGGCCAACCAGTTCCACTATCAAACTTTGAGCTAGACTTAAAAAGTTTAGCTCCACAATTTGCACAGTGATAAAAGCCTTCTCTTTTCTCGTAATTAAGAGGACTTGAAAATGGTCGTTCAGTCGCTTCATTAAACATTATTTTTTTTTGGGCTTCTGTTAAATTTTGATTAATTATTTTTTTGGTTTCAGCTAATGAAATTTTGTATGGAAAAATACTGTATAATAATGATCCAAATATAGATAATTTTATAAATTTTCTTTTGTTCATAACTTTCTTAATAGATCAATATTATTTTATTTGAATGAGATATTTTGACAGCTTCAATTTTAAATTGGTAGCTCCATAATTAATGAAGCTACCAGTAAGATTATTGTCCAGGCACTTTATAGCCACTTGATACTTTTGTTGCATGATTTGCAATTTCATTCATTGGTGTTTCCTCACAAATGGCGATATTTTTAAGTGCACCACTTCCCTCAGTAGCCATTTTTATAGCAGCCATTTGCTCAAATGTACCATGGGTTTCAACTATAAAGTCATAGGGTCCTCTTAAATATGTGTAAGATTTCATTTCAGCTCCAACACTTTCAGAACACTTTCTAGCAACCTCGGATCTATCTGATCCAGGATCTTTTAAAAAGCCCGCGAATGCTTTCTCTGTAAAATTTCCCATTAAAAAAAATTTAGCCATAGATACCTCCTTTAAATGTATTATAGCACTTAAAATAATTTTTTTTAATATTTTATTGATTTATAAAAAATTTATTCTCTTCCAATTTCCAGTAATTGTGGTGGTTCAAATACCCCACTTTGTATTTCACTGTTTGATATATTTATCATGGATTTGGCAACTATTTCTGCATTTATCGATTTATATTTTTTTAAATCTCCAACTAAAATTGGCGATATACATCTCATAGCGAAAATACCTATTTTTTCTCCAAGTCTTTCCTCTTTTCTTTTTCCAATTAAAAACGAAGGTCTAATTACAATAAATTTTTTAAAGTTTAGTTTTCTTAATTCTTCTTCAGCCATACCTTTATTTTTTAAGTATAAATTTGATGTTTTTGGATTAGCACCCAATGAAGAAATATAAGTAAAATTTTGTACATTATTATCACTACAAATTTTTCCAATTGTAATAGGTAAATTGTACTCGGTGTTTATATAATCTTGCTTGTTAGGTGTTTTTTTTCTTGTAGTTCCAATACAAAAAAAACAATCGTCACCTTTTATTTCTGACTTAATATTTTCTAATTTTGTAAAATCTGTTTGAACAACTTCTATTTTGGGATCAATTTTTGAAGTAGAAGATCTTACAAAAACCCTGATTTTTTTGTATCTTTCATCTTTTATTAATAATCTTAACAAATTTCCGCCGACTAATCCGGTTGAGCCGAATACTAAAGCTGTTTTCATAACTATAAACTTACACTAAATTTTCTTAAATTCGCTCAAATTATTTGGTTCATCTATTGGTTCAGTTGACGGATTAAGTTCTATACCAGCTGGAGTTATGGTTTGAGGCATAGGTACAAATTGTGAGTCTGGGTTATCACCAGACTCTCTAACTTGCATTCTATATATTCCAAATAAACCAATAAATGAATGAAATATAATTAAGAAAATAAAAAATCCATTTTCTCCTAAAAATTCCATAAATAATGAGCACATAAAAGGACCGCAAATCGCACCAAGTCCAAAAACAAATTGTAATCCTGCTCCTGCTGCTACAAATTTTTCTTTTGGTATAAAATCATTTGTGTGTGCAAAAATTAATGCAAACATTGGTAGACTACAAAAAGAAAAACACATTATACAGATATAAAAAAATATTTTTGATGTAGCTAAACCTGCAGGCATATACATTTGACCCGAGGAAATAATCGCTAAAAAACAAAATAAAGCTGCTCCAAATGTTGTATAAATAATTACAATTCTTCTATCTAAAACATCTGATAATTTTCCTATTGGCCATTGAGATATAGCTCCAGATATAGCAAATAAAAAGGTTACTATTGAAACTTCTAAAATACTAAAATTCATCGATGTAGCATAAACTGCAATCAATGAGAAAACAGCTGAATGTGATATTCCAATTAAAAAAGAACTTACAACACCAAATGGTGATGACTTATAAACTTCCTTTAGCTTCATACCTGATATTTTTTTAAAGTTTGGAGCCTTTCTTTTCGTTAATAATATTGGAACAAGAGAAAATGACATAAATAAAGATATCAGTATAAAAGGTTGAAAGTTTTCTGGTTTACTAAAGTTTATGAAAAACATTCCAATCGCCATAGAGGCATACATAACAATCATGTAGATTGATAAAACACTACCTCTATTCTTATTTGTAGATCTATCGTTTAACCAGCTTTCGGCAATTGTATAAAGACAAACCATGCTAAATCCAGAAATCATTCTAAGCACAAACCACGAAATAGGATTTACAAAAATAGAGTGTAATAAGACCACAATTGAAGTGACAGAAGCAAAAGCTGCGAATACTCTAATATGTCCAACTCTATGAATTAATGATTGTATAATTTTTGCTCCAATAAAATATCCAACAAAATATCCAGAAAATAAAAAACCTGTCGATGATAGACCAAAATTTTCTTTAACTGCTCTGACACCTAAAAGAGTACCTTGAAAACCATGAGCTAGCATTATAAATGCCATACCCATAAAGAGAGCCCAAGAGTTTTTTATAATTTTGTTCATAAATTTAGCGGTGTTTATGGGCGATCTAATTTTAAATCAAGACAAATTTGTGACAAAAAGAAAAATAATTTACTTAGAAGAAGATTTTAATTTTAGATAAGAGTGAACAGCTATAGTGAATATAATTACAAGTCCACCAACTATTGTCTCTAGACTAGGCTGCTCTTTGATGACTAACCAAACCCAAATGGGTCCCAAAATGGTCTCAAGAAGAAAAAACAGATTCACTTCCTCGGCAGGTATAAATCTTGGAGCTATCGTCACCAAAACGAACGGTATTGCTACACACAAAATACACATTAAAGGTATATAAATCTGGTCTTTTTCAACTAACTCATAACTTTCAACGAAAAAGAGAGCAAATAGAGCTACTGTAAGCTTACCAACAACAGCTGAAGGCAACAAATCTCTATCTTTTGCCGACCGGATTATTACTGCGTTGGTGGCGAGTCCAAAAGCTGTTGTTATACCCATAAGATCACCAAATAAGTTACCCATCTCTAGAGAGTCGTAGAATATATATATTACAGCTACTAAAGTAATAGCTATAGCTATCCAAGTCTTCTTATCGGGAACCTCTTTTAAAAATATTGCACCAAGGATTGCCGAAAGCATGGGTGCCATTGCAATCATTATTAATGTATTTGCTACATTTGTATTTTGGATTGAAATTATAAATGTGATGTTACAAATCGAAAAACTTATAATATAAAAAATACCAGCATAACCAACATTCAAAAATGCTTTAATAAAGTTTTTTTTATAAAACATAAGAAGTCCAATTAATACAGCTACAAATGGTATCGCACCTCTATAAAATAATAATCCCCAAGTATCTATAGAAGATAATCTAATAAATAGTGAATCTGGTGTGATAAACATTACAGCTATAAATGCAAGGGAAGAACCTTTTTGCTGATTTGACAAATTTTTCAACTATAAACCTTTCCAAAAAGTTTTAGCCAAGTTTATCTGAGATAAATCAAAGTATGTTTTTATACCCGTTGGTGATGTTACATTTATATCTCCATTTAACTTTCCATCAATAAAGTCTATTCCCGCAAAGTAAATTCCATCTTTTTTAATTTTTTTTGCAATTATATTTGAAACTTTTAGCTCTTTATTACTTAAAAATGCGATTTTAGGTTTTGCACCTTTGCTCATATTGCTTAATATTGATCCTGATTTTGGAACTCTAGATATAGCTCCGCAAACTTTACCATTTATAATAAAAACTCTTTTATCTCCAAACTTAATTTTATTTAAAAATTTTTGACACATAATGTGACCGTGTTTTTTCAATATTTGTTTTATTTTAAGTAAATTAAGCTTCCCTGAAATAAGATTTATATCATTGCCACCATAGCTATGAATAGGTTTAATTATTATCTTTTTATGTTTTTTGAAAAATTTTTTAATTTCAATCAAATCTTTAGTAAATATTGTATCCGCCATATAATTTTTAAAATTTAAAGAATAAAATTTTTCTGAAATATTTCTTACTGAAGTAGGATCATTAATAATTTTTGTTTTATCTTTGATTCTATCTAGCATTAATGTTGTAGAAATATATTCCAAGTTAAAAGGTGGATCCTGTCTGATTAAAATATATTTTGCAAAGGATAAGTCTAATTTTGATTTTTTTAGAATTTTGTAAAATTTCTTTTTTGAATAATCAATTTTAATAAAATATCCTTCACTTACAGTTTTTCCTCTTATATTCGATAAATTTTCTGGATAATAATAAAATAATTTATAACCTTTGCTTTGAGCTTCATTAGCTAAAAAAATAGTAGTATCTGTTTTGATATTTATTTTTTTTAAATTATCACCTTGTATAGCAACAATTTTATTGGTCATATAAATCATTCAAATTTTCGGAATTTGAATACTTACTTATTATATTATCAGCATTTGTTTTTTTACTTTTTACAATTTTTTCTAAGTGATCTAAAAACTTTACTTCACTTAATTTTTTTCTATTTAAAAAGTCTCTCTTTTTTAATCCTGATTTTGATATGTCTAATAGTCTCTCTGCCCAGTACGAAATATTCTTGCCCATTAAATTAGTTTTCAAGCCGTTTTTAGGGGCATTTTTATAAGCTGAAAGCACTTCATTAGCTTCCCAATTTTTAATTAAATCTAAAGCTTCTTCAAGATTTCCATAAAGTAATCCAGTGAATAGGGCAGGACCAGCACATAAACACTCCCATCCGCACGCATCCATTGATCTTAATTCGATATATTGTTTTAATCTGTTCTCTGTAAATATTGTTCCTAAATGTGTATCAAGATCGTTAGTACTAGGAATTTTATTTCCAATTTCTTTAATTTCTCCATTCATAAAGTTTTTAAATAAATATTTTTTTCCAGATATATAATTACCTTCACTTTGTAAAAATAAGATTGGATAATTCATAATATAATCTGCATATTTTTCAAAATTTACATCTTTTAAAAAAAACTCAGGCAATCCACCTCTAGATGTTTCTTGCCAAACTTTAGATCTGTAAGATAAGTATCCACTATTACTTTTTTCAACGATAGAAGAATTTGCAAAAAGTCCGATAGATATTGGAACTAAATTATTTGCCAACTTAAATTTTTTTATAAAATCTTCTTCTGAGGTATAATCTAAATTTAATTGCGTACCTGCAGTTTTATACATCATATCCAAACTTAGTTTTCCTCCAACAGGCATATCTTTGGTCATAACCTCATACCTTTTTTTTGGATTATTAGGTATATCCTCAAGTTTAGATATAGGATCATATCCAGCGCTTACTATTTTAAAATCTAATTTTTCAATTACCTGATTTAACTCAAATAAATATTCATGAGACTCAGCACAAGCTTCGTGAATATTATTTAATTTTGCTCCAGATAACTCTATTTGATTACCAGGCTCTAAAGTAATACTTTTACCATTCTTAGTTAACGCTATTGGATTTTTTTCCTCAAAAATAGGTTTCCAGCCAAACTCATATAAATTTTCAAACATTTTCTTGATTTTGGAATAATCAATTCTCGTATTTGTTTTTTTATCAAAAATAAATTTTTCATGCTCAACTCCAATCTTTAAATTAGATTTATCCTTTGAGCCTGACTTAAAATGTTCTATTATTTGTTCCTTTTTTTCTATCATTAGCTTATATTGTTTCTTTTTAGATAATCTTCAATTTCCTTTATATTACTTAATTTGTTAGAGCAAGTTTGATTTTTACATATAACAATTTTTGCCTCTTTTACTTCATTATCTAGATATTTAAATGTAGCTCTAGTAAAAAATTTTTTTTGCAAATACTTTTTTATATTAGGATCTAAATTTTGCTTTCCATGAATTGTAAAAGATATACTTTCATTACAAATATCCAATGATTTTACAAAACTAAACATTTGTGCAAAGTTTGAGTTTAAAACTTGGTGGAAACTCTTTTTTAAAATATCAATTTTTTCAAACCATATTTTATCGCTAGTTATAATATATATTTTATTACATAAGTTTAAATATACGCTATTTCCATTTGGTATATTATTATCATTTAGATCTACTGGTTGTACAAATAGATCATTGTCTAATATTTTATTTTTCTGCATTAAGCCTGATTTTTTATCAAAGAAGTATTCCCAGGTTTTTATTAAAACATCTTTTGCTTTTTCGATGTATTTAACATCACCATCTAACTCATAAATAGTTATCAAAAGACTAGCATAGTATACGTAATCTTCCAAAAAAGCGTCAATCTCTGTGTCTTGATAGCAATGGAAAATTTTGTCTGACAAATATTTTTCCAATATCTTTATACTAACAAAAGTATTTTGTTTTAATTCTTCATTATCAGTTACTAGCGATGAAAGAAGAAGTGTTTCTAATAAAAAACAATTTTGATCAGTTTGAGATTTATCATCAAATAATGGTTTAGAACGTTTATTTCTTTGATCTAATAACGTTTTTTCTGTGTTTGAGATTTCTTTAATCTCATCATCGGAAAGTTTATTATGAGTTTCTATTAAAATATTATTACCTTCAAAATTTCCCTCTTCGGTTAAATTATATTTTTTTGCAAATAAATTAAATTTAGAACCCAGAGTATTTTTTAGTTCTGCATAATTCCATACATAATATTTTCCTTCTACACCATCGCTATCGGCATCATATGCAGACCCATAAAGATCAAAATCATTTTTAAATTCTGAATTAATAAAATCTATAGTCTGCTCTAACTTTTTCTTATAATAAAGATCATTAGTTTTTTGATAGAACTTATTTAACAATCCTATATATTGAATATTATCATAAAGCATTTTTTCGAAGTGAGGGATGATCCAATTTTCATCAACAGTGTATCTTGCTATACCTCCAGCTAGATGATCATACATTCCTTTTGATGAAATATTGTATAGTAAAGTTTCAACAGGTTTAAAATATTCTCCTTTTCCTGTTTTTAAATAAAAATAAAACATTGCATCAAATAAATAAAATTGGGGAAACTTAGGAGCTCCCTTGAAACTCCCATTATCTTTATCAAGGTGCTGTATAATTTTTTCTAAAAATGGCTCTAATGGTTGATTTAATACTGCTGATCTTTGATTAATTTTACCAAATATTTCTTGCATTTGAGGCGCTTGATCGAGAATTTTTTCTCTATTCTTATTATATACGTCAGAAACATTATTTAGAACTTTTTGAAAATCTGGTCTTCCATGCATTTCTTTTGGTGGGAAATAAGTTCCACCAGTAAAAGGAACTCCATTTTCATCAAGAAACATCGATAAAGGCCAACCTCCTTGGGTTCCTGTTAAAATAGATAAACTTCTTTGAAAAACATAATCTAAATCAGGTCTTTCTTCTCTATCAACTTTAATGTTTATAAATTTTTCATTCATTATTTTAGCAGTTTGATCATCTTCAAAACTTTCATGAGCCATCACATGACACCAATGACAGCTTGCATATCCAACACTAAGAAATATTGGTTTTTTTTCTTTTTTTGCTTGTTCTAAACTTTCTTTATTCCAAGCAAACCAATTTACTGGATTATCTTTGTGCTGCTTTAAATACGGACTTTTCTCTTCCTTAAGTTTATTAGTCATGTTTTCTTTAAAAAATTAGTGATGATAAAAAGGTTTTCTATCAAATATCTTTTTAACCATTGGTTCAAACTCTTCTAGAGACATAGATTTGTAATTAGGATCAAAAGAAGATTGGTCGTATTTTTCACAAAAATCAACTGTATCTTGATAGTATTTATGATCCTTGAATTTATCTCTAGCGTTTCTATCACCTCCTAAGTGATGAGCACTATAATATGTTTGAAAAAGTCCATGATGAAGTATTATCCAATATGTTTTTTCTGAAACATATGGTCTTATTATTGAAGCCGCATATTGAGAATGATTCATAGGCGCCAAGTCATCTCCTATGTCATGAAGTAAAGTTGCTACAACCATCTCTTCACTTTCTCCATTTTTGTAAGCTCTTGTTGCTGCTTGCAAGGAATGTTCTAATCTAGTTATTTGATAACCTTCAAGAGTTGTAGTTTGACTTGCAAGATATTTGAGCAATCTATCCGCTGTCTTACGTTCAAAATTTTTTTCATACCTTTCTAATAATTCATAATCTTCTTTTGAACCATTTTTCATTTCGGTAAAATTTACTTTTTTCATTAATTGCTCGACCCAGTACTTAATAATGATAATTGTGTAACTTTATCTTCTCCAAGTTCATCAATTATTTTTACTGGATAATCACCAGTAAAATGATGATCAGTTAATTGAGGATAAGCATCATTTCTCTTTTCAAAACCCATTCCTCGATATAAACCATCTAAAGTTAAAAATTTAAGTGATTTTGCTTTAATGAATTCTTTTATTTCATCTACTGATTTATTTGCTGCTAATAGTTCTTTTTTTGTAGGTGTATCAACTCCATAAAAATCTGGGTATTTTATTTCTGGACTTGCTATCCTGACATGTATCTCTTTAGCGCCATTATCGTATAACATTTTTACAATTTTTGATGAAGTAGTTCCTCTAACAAGAGAGTCGTCAACCAAAATAATTTTTTTATTTTTTATAACTGAAACGTTTGCGTTCAATTTTAATTTAACTCCTAAACTTCTAATTTGCTGCGATGGTTCTATAAAAGTTCTACCAACATAATGATTTCTGATCAGACCTAAATCAAAGTTTATTTTTTTTTCCTCAGCATAACCCAACGCAGCTGCATTTCCGGAATCCGGTACAGGCACAACCAAGTCAGCATCTAAATCGTCCTCTTTTGCTAATTCAGCTCCAAATCTTTTTCGATATTCATAAGCAGTTTTACCATTTAAAATACTATCTGGTCGTGAAAAATAAATATATTCAAAAACACATGGTCTCACTTTTTTTTGAGGAAATGGCTTAATACTTTTTAATTCATCATTTTCTACATAAACAATTTCACCATTTTCAACTTCTCTAACAAATTTTGCACCGATAATATCAAAAGCACATGTCTCAGATGCAAAAACATAAGAGTTTTTTAATTTTCCAATAACTAGAGGTCTAATTCCATAAGGATCTCTTACTCCAATAAGAGTATTTTGTGTCATCATTACTAATGCATATCCCCCTTGAATTTGAAATAGAGCATCAATAACTTTATCAATTGTCTTTGGTCTTTTTGATTTTGCTATTAGTTTTACTATGGTTTCAGTATCTGATGTTGTGTAAAAAATTGAGCCTTCCTCAACCATTTTATTTCTAAGTGTTATGGCATTTGTTAGGTTGCCATTATGCGCAACTCCAATTCCACCTGAATTAGTATCAGCAAAGAACGGTTGTACATTTCTTAAAGCAGTTCCGCCAGTTGTAGAATATCTATTGTGACCTATTGCATAATTTCCTGGTAAATTTTTTAAAACTTTTTCATCATTAAAGTTGTCACCAACTAAACCAAATCTTTTTTCAGAGTGATATTTTTCGCCATCAAATGATACAATTCCACAACCTTCTTGCCCTCTATGTTGTAATGCATGAAGTCCTAAAGCGGTTAAGGTCGATGCTTCTGGTGTATTGCTTATACCAAAGACGGCACATTCCTCTTTTAATTTAGGGTTATACATCTTGAACTTTTTCTTTAGCATCTTCATATTGTTTTTGATTTGGAAATACCTTTATAAGATAGATACTACCTTTTTCAACCCAAGGAAATGTTAACGAATCTTTTAAATTTAACGGCCATTTTTTGCTATCGTAGACGACGTCAATAGCAGTGAACAAACAAACAATTAGTATATAGCTCTTAGCGATTCCAAAGAAAAAACCAAAAACCTTATCGACTGAACCTAATCCAGTGTAGGTTACAACTTTACTTATTGCTTTATTTCCTAAAAGAATAAGAAATATTATTAAGATAAATAATATTACACCAACAATTATATCAAGAACATATTCGCTATCTAAAATACCATCAAAGTAAGGCTTTACTTTCGGAAATAAATAAATTGTTAAAATATATGCCAAAACCCATTTGGCAGCTGACAATAAACTTAAAACAAAACCTTTTCTAGATCCTTGAATTAAAAAATAAATGGTTAATACAAAAAAAATATAATCAAATAATGTTACTTGTATTAAAAAATCCTGAATAGCTTCAATCATTAATTGAATGGTCTAATTTTAAGCAATAAAGAAGGTAAAAGTGTTAGAACTGAAACCATTGCAAGTAACATAGCAATCCCAGTGAATACACCAAAGTAAATTGTTGGTATAAAATTTGACATTACTAAAATTGAAAATCCAAAAACTATTGTAATTGAAGTATTTAAAATAGCTTTACCGACTGTTGAATGGCACAATTTAAGTGTCTTATTATAACTTTTCAATTTTGCATACTCCTCTTTAAATCTATAAATATAATGAATGCTATTATCTACAGCTATACCTATAGTTATTGCTGCTATTGTAATTGTCATCATATCAAGAGGAATACCCAATAATCCAATTAAACCTAATATAAAAAAAGCTGCTATAAAATTTGGCACAACACCTATTAAAGCTAATTTTAAATTTTTGAAAAGAATGATAAACATTATTAGAATTCCAAGCATAACGAATCCAAGGGTCAAAATTTGAGATTTAAATAAACTTTGTAAAAGATTATTAAACAGAATTAACACTCCACCTAATTTATATTCATCTTTTTTTAAATTTAATTTATTTTCAAGATCTGATTGTATTTTAATAAGTAAGTCATTTCTCCTTAGATCATCCAATGAGTCTTTTATCCTTAAGCTTATTCTGGCCTCTGAGTCTTTTATAGATATGTATGGATCAACAATTTCTTTTTTTATATTATCTGGTATCTTAGTGTATAAGACACCCATTTCTAAAGAACCTAACTCTTTATTGTTATTTAGTTGAGTCGCAACGTCAATAATTGATGAAAAAGAAAGTACTTTTCCAATTGGCTCCAAAGAGTCTAAATAGTTATGGACTTTTTTTATCTTATCAATTTTGTCTTTAGTAAACCAATATTTTTCATCATTGTCATCTTCATCGCCCCAATCGTCTTCTTCATCCTCAGATTTTTGCTCAATATCGTCTTGTTTTGGAAATTTCAAAATAACTTCAAGAGGCGTCGTACCACCTAGCTTTTCATCTATAAGTTTCATTCCTTTATAAATTTCTGTATTTTTATCAAAATAATTTATAAAACTATTTTCGACTTCAAGCTTTGAAATTCCTAATATACTTAGAAATATAATTATTAAAGTAGTTCCAAATATAGTATTTTGGTTTGAAACTGAAATGTTGCTAAAAAAATTCGTTATCGTTGTACCTTTTTCTTCTTTTAATGAAACTTTATTAAATTTTAATAAATTAATTAATGTTGGCAATAGACTAAAAGTAATAAGAAATGAAATTAATAGACCAAAAGTCATCATAAATCCAAAATCAATTATTGGTTTTATTTCACTAAACACCAGAGACAGGAAAGCAAATATAGTTGTTAAAACTGTATATAAAATAGGCCAAAACATTTTGCTTGTTGTTAAAGAAATAATTTTAAATTTATTTAATTTTGGAAATTGTTTTGATAGCTGAAGATATCTTGTACTAATATGGATATTCATAGCCATTGTTAATATCAACATCAAAGCTATAAAATTAGACGATATAACCGTAACTTTCCAGCCTAATAGACCCAAAAGTCCTGTCATTATTATCACTGAAAAAAAACAACTACTTATTGGAACAATTACCCATACTAATCTTCTAAAAACATACCAAAGAGTAGCAATGATAAAGATAAATACCCCTAGTCCAAAAACAATAATATCATTTTTTATAAAAGTCATCATATCATCAGCAATCATTGGTATCCCTCCCAAATGAATTTTACTAGTAGAGCTAAAATTTTTTATTACTTTTCTTATTTCTGAAATATTTTGATGATTTTGTTTTTTTAATTTATCTTTATATAAGTCTTCTTCCTTTTTACTTTTAAATTCAGTTATTTTATCTTTAGATTTTAAATAAACTATAATCCCAGAAGTTTTACCATCTTCACTAATAACAAAGTTTCTAAAAACAGGACTATTCAATATTTCATTAAATCCTCGTTCTTTATCAATACCTTGTGTTTTAAGCGTAGAGTAATTTTGAAGTCTTACAATAAGTGGTTCATTAGAGCTATTTAATAAAGGTATATCTAATAAAGTGATTACATTATGCACCCAATGAAGTTGTTGAATTTCTTTTTTTAGCTTTACAAGATTTACAATAGAAGTTTCGTCTATCATTCTTTCTTTTGGTGTATAAGTAAGAACTAGAAATTCTTTAGCACCATATCTCTCATTAATTTCGTTGAGATATTTTAAATCGGGATCGCCTTCTATTAACAATGTTTCCGAGGAAGCATCAAGTCTAAAGTTTTTTGAAAAGTATCCAAAAATACATAGGCATATTAATAATAAAACTAAAATTAAGCTTGGTTTTCTTAAAACAATGTTTTGATAGAATTTCGCTAACATTAACTATTAGCTTTTATAATTTAATTTAATTATTTTGAATATCTTTAAATTTGGTAAACATTGCCTCAAATTCTAGCATTATGTTTCCTGTGGGCCCATGACGTTGTTTTCCAATAATTATTTCTGCTAAATGAGCAACTTCATTCATTTTTGCTTGCCATTCTGCATGCTCAACAGTTGCTGGACGTGGTTCTTTCCCTTGAAGATAATAGGACTCTCTATATACAAACATTACAACATCAGCATCTTGCTCAATTGAACCTGATTCTCTTAAATCGGATAATAAAGGTTTTTTATCATCTCTTTGTTCAACTGCTCTTGAAAGCTGAGAGAGTGCTAAAACAGGAACCGATAATTCTTTAGCTAAAGCCTTTAAACCTTGAGTAATTTCAGAAATTTCTTGAACTCTGCCGTCTTTATAATTTGAACCCTTCATTAATTGTATGTAATCAATAACAATTAAATCAAGCCCGTATAATCTTTTTATCCTCCTTGCTCTATTACTTAAAGCCGCAACAGAAATAGCCGGTGTCTCATCTATATATAAAGGTAGTTCAGAAATATTTTTCGAAGTTTCTATAAATTTATCAAATTGCTCCTCTGATATCTTTCCTCTTCTAATATCATTTGATTTAATTCTAGATTGCTCTGCTAGAATTCTTGTCGATAACTGTTCTGATGACATTTCTAACGAAAAAAAAGCAACTGAAGTTTTTTCACCTGATTCTTGAAATTTTGATGCTGCATTAAATGCTATATTTGTTGCTAATGCAGTTTTTCCCATTGATGGTCTACCAGCTATTATTATTAAATCAGATTTGTGTAGTCCTCCAAGTCTATCATCTAGTTCACTTAATCCAGTTGGAACACCCACAATTCCTTCATCGTTTTTGTAAGCACTTGATGCCATTTCAATTGTTTGCCTCATTGCTTCATCAAATTTGATTAGAGATGAACTAAAAGATCCTTTTTCAGCTAAATCAAATAAAGACTTCTCATAATTTTCAATTATTTTTTGTCCATCTGTTTTTAAATCATTTAATTTAGCCTGATCAATGACCTCTCCTGATATTTTTATTAATTCTCTTTTTACGTATAAATCGAAAATTAATTTTGAATATTCTATTGCTTGTCTAGATGAGGTTGAAAATTTTGTTATCTTAACTAAATATTCGGGCACATTGAGTTCGTCTTTCTCTTTATCGAAATAATTTTTCAACGTTATTGGGTTTGCCAATAAACCACCATAAATTAATGTTTCTAATGCTTCAAAAATTTTTTTATGAACAGGATCATAAAAATTTTTGCTTGAAATTATTAAATTTATTTCATCAAATATTTCATTTGAAAGCAATACTGATCCAATAACAGATTGTTCCGCTTCTATATTATTAGGTAATTCCTCTGCTTTATCTTTTATTATGTTTAAAGTTTGGGACATAATTTAAGATAATTATTTTTTATTAAATAACAAAGTAAAATATCGTTTGGGGAAAAAAATGTATAAACTTAGTTTTCCTCTTGAGATATAACTTTTATATTAATATTTGTTTGTACCTCAGAATGTAAGTTTAATATAACTTTATAATTTCCTAAAGACTTTATATCATTTACTGGTTGTATCATTGAGGGATTTATATATATATCTATTTCGTCCTTTATAATTTTTGATATTTCGGTAGGTTTTACTGATCCATACAATTCTTTATTTTCAGTTGCTAATTTTTTTATTGTGAAATCTTTGTTTCTAACTTTTTCCTCAATAACTTTAGCATCATTCCTTTTCTCGATGTCTTTTTTATTTAACTCAGCTTTTAATTTTTCAACCTCTTTGATATTTTCCTTAGAGGCATATAAGGCTTTTTTTTTTGATATTAGATAATTTCTTGCAAAACCCCTTTTAACATCAATTACTTCTCCTATAGAACCAACTTTTCTCACATTTTCTAAAAGTATAATTTTCATATTAAATTAGTGCTAAATTTCTAGCTCTTTTTATCGATAGAGATAAATCTCTTTGTTTTTTTTGGCTAACTGAAGTTATTCGTGAAGGTAATATTTTTCCATTTTCCGAAATATATCTTTTAAGTAGTTTAATATTTTTATAATCAATTACTGGCGCTCCTTTGCCAGATAAAGGACATTTCTTTTTAAATTTATATTTTTGATTTTGAAATATACTCAATTTTGAAAAATTATTTTGATTACTTTTTTTTTTTAAATTTTTTCTTTTCATTTATTTTTATTTCTTTATTTCTTCATTTTTTTTAAAATATTCAGTTTCAAGATCAAATTTCTTAACTTTGACTGTTAAAAACCTTAGTAAATTTTTGTCAATTTTTTCATTTTTTTCAAGTTCTTCTATTGTTTTGCCTCTACCCTCAATTTTAAAATGAAGATAATTACCTTTTTTGTTTTTTTTAATTAAATAAGATAGGTGCATGAGCCCCCAACTCTCAAATTTTATTATATTGCCATCATTATTTTCAATTATTTTTGAATATTTTTCCTTTAATTGTTTCATCTGGCTCGATGAAGTATCTTGTCTAGCAACTAATGTATGTTCGTAATAATTCATATTATTTCTTTTAAAAAATTGAGGATATACTATTATAAATTTTTAATTACAATATAAAAAAACACTCTATTTTTAACAATTTTATGTTTTCTGTAATCTTCCCTGGTCAAGGATCTCAATTAGTTGGAATGGCAAGAGAGTTTTATGAGAAATACGATTATGTAAAAGACTTTTTTCTACGAGCAGATGATCTTCTTGAAAAAAATTTAAGTAAAATAATTTTTGAAGGTCCACAAGAGGAACTTGATCTAACTATAAATACACAACCATCAATATTTTTAACAAGCTATTCAATTTTTAAGGTAATAGAAAATCAAAAAAAATTTAAAATTAAGAATGCAAAGTTCTATGCAGGTCATTCCTTGGGCGAATATACAGCTCTTTGTTGCGCAGATGCAATTAGTTTTGAACAAACTTTGCTTTTACTTAAAAGTAGAGCTCGAGCTATGCAAGAATCTGTTCCAAATGGACAAGGAGGCATGATAGCGATTTTAGGAGCAGATATTGAAAAAATAAATGAAATATTAAAGAATAATAATAGAGAATATAATTGTTATATTGCAAATGATAATACTATTGGACAAGTGGTTGTTAGTGGATCTGTTTCTTCTTTGGAAAAGTTTGGAAATGATTTAAAAAAAAAAAATATAAAATTTAAAAGTTTGCCAGTTAGCGCTCCTTTTCATTGTCCTTTAATGAGTAAAGCCACTTTAGAGATGAAAGAAAAGATTAACCTTACTGAATTTAAAGATCCTGTAGTCGATATAATTTCTAACGTAACAGCTGAGTCAACAAATCAATGTTCTTTAATAAAAAGTTTATTAATAGAACAAATTGAAAAACCAGTAAGATGGAGGGAAAGTGTAATAAATATGATTGAAAATGGTGTAGATAGTTTCCTCGAAATTGGTCCTGGAAAAGTATTATCTGGACTGGTTAAAAGAATTGATAGAAATGTTAAATTAAATCAAGTAAATAATTTAAATGATTTAGAAAAATTACAATATGATTGATTTACAAAATAAAAATATTCTAGTGACAGGTGCAACGGGAGTTATTGGAGGCTCAATAGTAAATAAATTATATAGTTGTAATGCAAATATTTTGGCTACTGGAACCAGAGAAGTAAAACTGGATAACTTAAAATTAAAATATAAAAATATTCATATAAAAAAGTTTGATATTTCTAATCACTCATTAATTGAAAACTTTGTAAATGAAGTTAATGATATTTTTAGCAATAAAATAGATATTTTAATCAACAATGCAGGGATAACTGCTGATAATCTAGCAATTAGAATGAAGGAGGAAGAGTGGAATAATGTTATAAGTCTAAATCTAACCTCTACATTTATTATTACTAAATATGTAATAAAAAAAATGATGAAGAACAAAAATGGGAAAATAATAAATATCACATCTGTAGTTGGCCACTCAGGAAATATTGGCCAATCAAATTATGCTGCATCTAAAAGTGGAATTATAGGAATGACAAAAAGTTTAGCATTAGAATATGGTAAAAAAAATATAAAAATTAACTGCATATCTCCAGGTTTTATTAAATCTGAAATGACAGATAAAATTTCAGAAGAATTCAAAGATACAATTAAATCAAAAATTTCATTAGATAGACTTGGGGAACCAGATGATGTGGCAAACAGTGTTGTATTTTTATCCTCTCATTTATCAGACTATATCTCAGGAGAAACATTACATGTAAATGGAGGAATGTATTTTAGTTGACAAAATATAATAAATAATTATTAACAATTTAAACAATAAGGAAAAAATGTCTGAAGAAATTTCAAGTAAAGTAAAAAAAATAGTTGCTGATCATCTTGGTATTGATGAGTCAAAAGTTACAGAGGAGTCAAGTTTTATAGATGATTTAGGTGCTGATAGTTTAGATACAGTTGAATTGGTAATGGCCTTTGAGGAAGAATTTGGATCAGAAATTTCAGATAGTGATGCTGAAAAGATTCTTACCGTAGGAGACGCTGTAAAATTTATCGAAAATAAAGCAAATTAATTTTTTTATTTATGCCCAGCTTAAATAAAGGGAGTATGATTATTTTATCATCTCCATCTGGTGCTGGAAAAACAACCCTAGTAAAAAAAATTTCCAAAAATAAAAACTTTTCTGTTTCTATCTCACACACTACTAGATTGCCAAGACCTAATGAAAAAAATGGTAAAGATTATTATTTCATTTCAAAAAATTACTTTAAAAGGCTAATTAAAAAAGGTGAATTTTTAGAACATGCAAAGGTCTTTGATAATTATTATGGCTCATCAAAAGGATTGGTTACAGAAAAAATCAAAAAGGGTAAAAATATAGTATTTGATATTGACTGGCAAGGGACAAGACAAATTAGAAATAAGAATTTAATTTACAGATTATTGACAATTTTTATACTACCGCCTTCAAAAAAGGAGCTTTACACGCGACTTATCAAAAGAGAAAAAAAAAATATGAAAACTGTAAAAAAAAGAATGAAGGGTTTCACAAAAGACCTCTCTAGATGGACAGAATATGATTATGTAATAATAAATGATGATTTAAATAATTGTTATAAGAAAATAATGAAAGTAATAAGAAATAAAAAAAAGATAAGTTTTGACAGGGAATTTATTCAAAAACACGTAAAAAAATTATTGAATTAAATTTTCGTAAAATCTACAGATTTCTAAATATTTACTTACTGATATATTTTGAGGCCTTAAATTTAAATCTAGATTTAAATCTTCCGCAACGTTTTCAAAATTTTTAAACAGCTGCTTCATTGGTTTTTTTATCATTTTTCTTCTTTGATTAAAAAAAATATTTGTTACATGTTCAAGATTTTTGGGTTTATTAAAATATTCAATCTTATCTTTAGGTGTAAAAACAATCAATGAACTCCATACCTTTGGTATTGGATAAAAATTTATTGGTGGTATGTCCAAAACCTTTAATTTTGACATTCTCCAAGAAGTTAAAATTGATAATCTACCATAATTTTTTGAATTTTCCTCCGCTACAATTCTTTCTGCAACCTCTTTTTGAAAAACAAAAATAAATTTTGAAAAAAATTTGTTTAAATTTTTATAATTTATAAAAGATGTAAGTATTTTTGTAGAGATATTATATGGTAAATTGCCAAAAACTTTAATAGGCTCATCAAGTTCAAATTTATCATAACATTTTAGAATATCATCATTAACAATTTTTATTTTATCTCCAAATTTATCATTTAAAAATTTAGAAAGGTGGACATCTTTTTCTACAACAATTACTTTCTTTGGTTCTTTTTTTATTATTTCCTCTGTTAGATTACCTGTGCCAGGTCCTATCTCTAGAATTATATCTTTTTTTTTTATATCACCAGTATCTACTATTTGATTTAGAATTTTTTTATTTTTTAAAAAATTTTGACCTAAACTTTTTCTAGGTTTCATTTTTTATCTCAAATTCTCTACAAAATTCATTGCATAAAAAAAAGATGATGGATCAGATTTATTTTTTCCTAACATATCTGCATTTGGGCCATGATCAGGAGAAATTCTTATAAATGGTAACCCTAAAGTTATATTTATTGCATTAAATTTATAAAGTGTTTTTATAGGTGTTAATACTTGGTCGTGATACATTCCTATTACAATGTTAAATTTAGTTAAATTTTTCTTCATAAAAAAAGTATCTGCTGAAAATGGTCCAGAAATCAAAATCTTTTTACTTCTTAAATATTTTATAGAAGGTAGAATTATTTTTTCTTCTTCACTAAATTTATCCACAGTCTCACAATGTGGATTAAGCCCTAAAATTGCAATCTTTGGAACTTTTTTTAATTTACTTAAGTAAAAATTATTAATTTTAATAACATTATTTATTATTCTATTTTTATTAATTCTTTTTGTAACATATTTCAGCGGAATGTGTGTAGTTATAGGACTCACAGATAATTTATTATTATAAATTAACATAACTTCATCTTTTGATTTAGTTTTTTTTGACAAATATTCAGTTACACCCAAATACTTTTTATTTAAGAAAGTATTTTTTGAAATTGGTCCATTAATAAATACTGCACGATTTTTAAATTTTTTTAATATTTTTAAAGAAAGCTTAAAGCAATTTTGTATATATGGATTTGAATTTTTTGATATTTTATTAAAAATTTCTGAATATTTAAAATCAACATTTAAAATATTTATCATATTTTTTTTTGCATCTTCAACTTTAAGAATACAATTAAATGATATTTTAAAATTTAGAAAATTTAGTTGTTCCTTAAGTAAATTTTTGTTCCCAACTAATATAATTTTTTGTTTAAATTTGTTATTTTTTGAAAAGTATTTTCCAATTATTTCTGAAAAAGTACTGTAGGGTTCTCCTAAAACTATTACTATATAATCAATACTCATTTATATCTGTGTTTTGCTTAAGTTTTTTGTAAAATAAAAGCGAAAATTGATTTAATTGTTTATTTTTTTCGAAATTAATAAGTTCTTTTAATTCTTTTTCTAAATCTATTTTTTGCTTAATCTCTTTTTTATCGTTCAATTTTAATAATAAATAACCGTTTGGATATTTAATAGGTTTCGTTATAGAACCTGAACTCATTGAACTCAAAATTGCAACAAGATTTTCTGAAAGCAATGTTTCTTTTATCCACCCTAATTTACCATCACTATATGCACTATTAGAAATACTATATTTAGATACTGCAGCAGCAAAACCATTTGATTTGATAAAATTTTTAATTTCCATATTTTTTTCTTTAAAAGTTTCTTTTTCTACAATTTCAAATAAAATTTCTGATAAGTTATATTCATATTTTTTTTCATTAGAAATTTTATTAATTAATTTTGCCTTTAATTTTTCTTCATTAATTTTAACTGATTTTTCAAATTTACGAAATATAAGTTGACTCCATAATCTCTCATTCTTGGCTTTTTCTATTATTCTTTCATAACTTATTTTTTGTGATGATAATATTTGTTTAAATTCTTTTTCGTTTTTTGCTCCTTTAAATTTAAATAAATTATTCTTTAAATTTTTTATAAATTTCTTATCCTCATAATCTTTAAAAACTTTGTTTAATTCATGTTTTTTTATTATTTCTTGTATTAACGAATTTTCAGAAATTTTAGTAATTTGGCTTTTATTTAATTTTTTTAGATTGGGATTAAAAAAAATGAGATATTTTTTTTCTTGTTCAATATCAATGTTTGTAATTATTTCATCCTCAATTTTGAACTTTATTTCTATTTTTGCATAAGAATTAATTGAAGAAAAAATAAAAAATATAAATATAAATAGATTTGTTAATTTAAACATTTGACTAATTGTTTAATATATTTCCAATATTAGAAACTCCAATATCTGTGAAAGGAATAATTTTTATTAAAAAAGATATACTTTTGTTAGGTTCTAGATCACCATCATTATAAAAAGATTTATTATAATTTAAGTTGATAGATATACAATCTGTCAAGTATTCATAATTTAAATCATAATACTGAGTAAAGTCATCTTTTAAATTTTTTGATATTTCAAAGCCGATTTTATTTTCATTATCAATAAAATAATTACTTGTATTTTTCACACTTTCCTGATCACCAAAATCATTATCCTCTGAATAATAGTAAAAATTTGTTAAAAAGTTATCAGAATTAAATGCAATATTTAATCCGTCTAAATTTGAATATTCAAGATCTCTGTCATAAGAATAAAAATATTCAAGTTCTAAATCATCATTTATGTTATATTTTAACATTCCAAAAATATCAGACCTAGTTTTATTTAATTTTGATTTAGAAGGTAGATTTATATTTTCTTTAGATTTAATTACATTTGCTGTTTTAAATTCAAATATATTTTTACTATCGACTTTGTTTTTTTTGAACTCTAAACCTATGCTAACCGACTCACCTCCTTCAACTTGATAAGTTGAGCCAATTCTATTTAGACTAAAAACAGAATCATAATTTAATAAAACATCTTTATTAGATAAATTATCATTTCCATTTGGGCTGTACATAAATGATATGATTGGTTTTAAGAATTGATTATAACTTTCCGTTTTCTTTTCCATTGGAAGGCTTGCATCAAATTTTATTATTCCAAACAAATCATATTCAGCATTTTCGTTAAAATTTTTTGAATTTTCAGAGTAATTATTAGAGTTTTTCAATAATAGATCATAATTTGATTGAATACCTTTTGGGCTAATATAATCAAATGATTTAAAATGAAAATCATTAGTAATCACTGCTTCAGTTATATTTGTTTCGTAATGTTTATTGTAGCCATAGGAATCAAAATTAAATGAGCCATAGTAACTTTTTGGAATATTTAAGTTTTTAGAAAAGTTAAATTCAGGAAAAATATATTGATATCTATCATGGTAATTTCTAGATAAATCTTCGAAAACTTTAAAAGATGTATAGAGCTTCGAATCTGTAAATTGCCAATTTAAATCAAAATTTGAAACTAATAAGTTTTCATCTTTTATTAACGATGAAGTACTCATTAATTTGTGGCTTTTTAAATAATTGTCTCCTTTAACATCTTGTATATTCAAATCATAATTTATATTTTCAGAAATTGAGCCAATTTGATTATAAAAAAAATGTGATTTTGTACCCTCTTTTCCAACTAAAAAACTAAAATCACTTAAAATTTTTGAGTTTCTCAAAGCTTGCCTATACTCGTTTTGAAATAAAAAGCTTTTATCTACATAGTACCTTGGACTAAAAGTAATATCTTTGTCGATGGATAAAACTTTAAAATAAGGAAAATTAATAGAGGTACCTAAATTATTTGAACTAGTATACGAGGGTGTTAAAAAACCAGACTTTCTTTTTACACTTGGATCTGGATGGTTAAAGTATGGAAGGTAAAATACTTTATAATCGAATATTTTAAGCCAAGAGCCTTTATATTCAAATATTTTCTCCACTTTGTCATGATTAAATTCTCTTGTTCTTAATTCCCATCCTCTACATTTTTTATCTTCTATGTTACATGTTGAAAAGACAGCTTTATAGACTTTTAATTTATCATTATTAGAATAAGCGCTTCTGCCTTTTAGCAAAGGGTTATTATTTTCATTCCCAAAATAAGATTTTTCAAATTCTAACCTGACTTCTTTACCAGCTATTTCATTCGTTTTTAAATTTATCTGTATGTCATCAAATATATATTTATTATCATTTTTATCTAAAATAATCGCACGTTTAGAATAAATAATTTCATTAAAAATATCAAAAGTAAATTTTTCTTTTAGTTTATAATAATTATTTTCGTTGTCTTCAATTAATGCTTCACTCTTACTCGAAATATATTGCCTCTCTCTGTCATAAATAATATTTTCTGAAGTTAATTTATAGTTACTGTTAACTTTCATATTTGTATTACCAAGTGTAGAAATTAAATTTTTTTTTATTTCATAAATAACTTTATTAGCTTTTATAATTGTATCGTTATCTAAATCATAAAAATTTACATCATCTGTTAAAGTTAAAATTTCTTGTGATTTAATATATTCAGCATTTTTTGAGGTAATTTTAATATTTTTAAGTGGTAGGTTAAGTTCTGCATCAGTTGCGTATGTAATATCTCCATCTTCTTTTAATTTTATTTGTGAAGCATTGAAATCAATTTCTTCTGATATAGCATTTCCACATATTTTAAGAAAAATAATTACAAAAATTATAATTTTATTAATTTTCATTTACTCTAAGTAACCCGATATTACATAATAAAAATAACAACAAAAGAGGCATCCATACCGAAAGGTGTATTGGTAGAATCCCTTTATTTCCCAATAAACTTGCAAAATAATTTAAATAATAAACTAGAACAGACACAAATATACCAAAAATTATAGTAAAGAATTTTGATTTAATTCTTTTAAATTTATTAATAATTATAAAACCCAAGATAGTCATTAAAATATAAAATATTGGCATACTATATATTTTATTTAAATGAATCTTTATGTCTGTATTTGAATAACCAATTTTAAGATAACTATTAGATAATTTGTGTAACTCGTAAATATTTAGTGAATTTAAATTTGAAAATAAATTAGATATTATTTCACCTGTGAATGTAGAATTATACACATAACTTTTATAATTATTATTTATTCCTTTATTGTCTAAAATGTTAACATTTGATAATTGCCAATTTTTTGAAATTATAACGGCTTCATCAGCATTAATCGTATTTTTATTGTTATAGTATTTATCTGTTTCAGTGATTGTTAAAAATTTTAGTTTATCTTTATCAAACTTTTCAGCATGAATAATAAATATATTTTCATCTATTTCTTCTTTTATCCATAAACCATCATCATTTACAACCGCAAGATACTCATTAGTATTGGAAAACCTGTTCTTTATATCTAGGTATTGGTTCTTTAATTCTGAAGAAAAAGAGTAATATAATAGCAATAAAATTATGCCTAAAAATAGAGAAAATAAAGATAATATATATATAATTTTAAGTTTACTTACGCCATTTGTACTAAATATTTCTAATTCATTTTGCTCACTAAATTTCAAATAAAAAAATTTTATTGTAATTAGAAATATAAACGGAAATATTTCAAACATTACTGATGGTGCATTAAGAAAAGATAAATATATAATTAATTGAGTATCTGTATTATATTTTTCGTGAAACCTTATTTCTTCAAATATATTTATAATTACAATTATACAGAAAAATATTAAACTTACGAATAAAAAAATTTTTGTAAATTGTGAGAATATGTATGAATGATATTTTTTTAAAATCATAAGTAACTCAAATTGAATTTTGATTTGATAAATATCATAAAGTAAAAAAATAAAACAAATACAAAAGGTAATACTATAAATATTATTTCAACCATAAATGACTCAGTTATAAATTTATAGCTTAATTCAGAAAAAATTATTAAACAAAATCCAATTATAAATAAGAATGTTTTAAAATAATTTTGAAATATATTAATTTTTGATTTTAAAATAATTAGAGAACTTAAAAGTGATAAAATAATTATATATAGGGGTTGAATTATTCTTTGGAAAAATTCTTCATATATATCTTTAATTAAAAAACTATTTTCTTTTCCACATCTGATATTTTCATCTTTTCTATTGCTAAATAAATTTTCTAAACAATAGTATAAAAATAAACTGCTTGTTTCATTTAATTTTTTTTCTTTTCTTGTTTTTGAACTTAAAGAAGCTATTTCATATGTTGTCTCTTTAAAGCCAAGGTTGAAATTCCCTTTTTTATCAATGTTTGTTATTTTACCATCGTAAAGTTTAAAGTTATACCCTTCAAAAGTTTTAATTAAACTACCTTTGCTAGCTATTATTATTTTATATTCGTTTTCATTTATTTTCTCTTTGATATAGATTCCTTTTAGTTCACCATCTACATTATATTCATCAGCGTAAATTGTAAGATTATTCATCAAATTTGAAAATTTTTTCTCTTGAATTAATTTTGGAAAAAATTCAATAGAAGAATTTTTTAAATATTGTTGTCCAAGATTTTGTGTGTAAGGTACAACTATTGTACTTAAAATTAGTTGCAAAATGACAAAAATTAGAGATATTTTACCAATAAAATTTATAAATGTAATTTTTTTAATACCATTTGTCCAAAAAACTAAAATTTCATTATTATCTTCATATCTATTTATTATTATGAATAAGGTTAAAAAGTACGTGAAAATTAAAAGTTTACTAAAAATTTTAGGTATTGTTAAAATCGAATAATAAAAATAAACTTTAATAGCGTGACCTTCTTCTGATACAATATCTAAAAGATTAACACCTTGAATGACCCATATTATTAACGTTATAGCGGCAGATGAAAGTATAAAAAATGAAAAAATATCAATAGATAATTTGCGATATATTAATTTATTCATTGAAATTAGTAATTTAATTAATATACAACATTATCTATTAAATATTTCAAAAAAATGAAGCTAAAATTAGATTTTGTAAATAAAGTACCTAAACTAGCCAAAGATAATGAGGTTATTTTAATAAAAGATAAGATTATCAAAAATAATATTATTAAATCTCTAACAAAATCTATATTTACTAATAAATTGTTTACTGAGAAAAAATTCCTAATTAAAAATTTAAATGATAAAAACTATATCTTTGTAAATAGTGCTAAAACCAAATCTTCACTTGACTATGAGAGATTAGGATCAGAATTATATATTTTTTTGAAAAATAACAACATTGAGAGATCTTTTTTAAATACAGACACGTCATCTATTATTAATACACATTTAGAAAGATTTTTACATGGTGCTCAACTAAAATCATATGAATTTAATGTCTACAAATCTGACAAATCTAAAGATGTAAATATTAGTTTAAATTTAGTAGGCAAAAAATATAAAAAAGCAACTTTGTTAAGAAATAAATTAAACGCGCTTTTAGAAGGGGTTTTTCTTACTAGAGATTTGGTATCTGAACCTGGGAATGTTTTACATCCCGATGAATATGCAAAACGTATAACTAAATTAAGAAAATTTGGATTGAAAGTTACCGTATATAATAAAAAAAAATTAAAAAAGCTAGGAATGAATGCTTTGCTTGGAGTGGGTCAAGGTAGCATCAGAGGATCATATTTAGTAACTATAGAATGGAATGGTGCAAAAAATAAATCTAAACCACTTGGGTTTGTTGGAAAAGGTGTATGTTTTGATACTGGGGGCTATTCACTAAAACCAGCAAAATTTATGGAGGACATGACTTATGATATGGCAGGCTCAGCAACTGTCGTGGGTTTAATGAAAACACTTGCACTTAGAAAATCGAAGGTTAACGCAGTTGGTGTTGTAGGCTTGGTGGAAAATATGGTAAGTGGTAATGCTCAAAGACCTGGTGATATTGTGAAGTCTTATAGTGGTAAAACTATTGAAGTTTTAAATACTGATGCGGAAGGTAGATTAGTTTTAGCTGATGCTTTAACATTTACTGAAGAAAAATTTAAACCTCAGTTCATTATTGACTTAGCTACTTTAACTGGTGCTATAATCGTTTCTCTAGGTTCAGAGTATGCAGGTCTTTTTTCAAACAATGATAAAATATCAAAACAACTAATTGATGCAGGGAAAAATGTTGATGAAAATCTTTGGAGAATGCCTCTAAATGAGAATTTTGATAAATTAATAAATTCAAAAAATGCAGACATGCAAAATATAAATTATGTAGGTGGAGCAGGATCTACAACAGCTGCACAATTTTTACAGAGGTTCATAACAAATAAAACTCCATGGGCCCATTTAGATATTGCTGGTATGGCATTTTCAAAATATGGAGGAGCGCTTAATTCTGGTGGTGCAACTGGTTATGGAGTTAGATTGTTAAATAAATTAATTGAGGATAACTATGAGTAATATTGAGCAAACTTTATCGATAATTAAACCAGATGCAGTTGAAAGAAATCTTCAAAATCAAATTAAGCAGGACTTTATAAACAAAGGATTTGAAATAATAAAAGAAAAAAAAATCCATATATCTAAAGAGGAAGCTGAAAAGTTTTATAAAGTACATGAGTCCAAACCGTTTTATAACGATTTATGCAATTATTTGTCTTCAGGCCCTATTGTTGTCATGACTTTACAACGAGAAAATGCTGTTATGGAAAATAGAAAGTTGATGGGAGCAACAAATCCAGTTGACGCAGATGAGGGTACTTTGAGGAAAAAATACGGTATATCAATTGATAAAAACTCTGTTCATGGTTCAGACAGTCTTGAAAATGCTAAGATTGAACTAGATTTTTTTTTTAATCACTAGCAAATAATTTTATAATTGCTTTTGGATATATTTTATGCTCGATTTTTAAAACTTTTTTTTCTAAACTTTTTCCACTGTCAGATTTTAGAATTTTTACTTTTTTTTGTAATATAATCTTACCTGAATCTAATTTTTCATTGACGATATGAACTGTAGCTCCAGAGTATTTGTCTTTATTTTGAATTGCTCTATTGTGTGTATTTAGGCCTTTATACTTAGGAAGAAGAGAAGGGTGAATATTAAGTATAGGTTTATTAAATTTTCTTATAAAACTACCTGATAGTATTTTCATAAATCCAGCTAAACAAATCAAATCAACATTATTCTTTTTTAATAATTTTAACAAACGATCTTCAAAACTTTTTTTATTAGAATCTTTAATATAGACATTATTGATCTTAGACTTATTTGCATAATCTAATCCTTTTGCACTAAAATTATTAGAGACAACTAGAATAATTCTAATTAAAGATTTTTTCGTTTTTGAATATTTAACTAGTGATCTTAGATTACTACCTCTACCACTTATTAAAACTGCTGTATTTTTTTTACCAGATAACTTTTCCACTCAATTTTACTTTTTCTGAATTTTTTGTAATTCTTCCAATGACATATGGTTTATATTTTTTTGGAAATAATCTAATTACTTTTTTGTAGTTTGAACGTTTTACTATTAAACAAAAACCCACACCACAATTAAAAGTTTTTAACATTTCTTGATCGCTAACACCTTGACTTTTAAGCCATCTAAATATTTTTAATGTTTTTATTTTTTCTAAATTTATTTCAGCACAGTAATTATCTGGTATTATTCTTTCAATATTGTCTTTTAATCCACCACCAGTGATATTTGCACAAGCATTCAAATACTTTTTTTTAATTAATTCTAATACATGCATTACATATATTTTAGTTGGTACCAATAATTCTTTTTTTAAAAATAAATTATTTTTTATATTAATTTTCTTTTTTTTTATAATATGTCTTACTAAGGAATATCCATTTGAGTGGAGACCACTGGAAGGTATTGCCAGCACTAAATCTTTTTCTTTTATTTTATTTAATAATATTTTGTCTTTCTCTACTAAGCCTAATGAAAATCCTGCAATATCAAATTTACCTTTGGAATATGTTCCAGGCATTTCTGCAGTTTCTCCACCAACTAATTCACAGTCAGCTAATTTGCAGCCTTTAATAATTCCTCTAATTATATTTTTTAGCTTTTTCGTATCGATTTTTTCGACAGATATATAATCTAAAAAAACTAAAGGTTTCGCTCCTTGAACTATAATGTCATTTACACACATTGCCACAAGATCCACTCCAATTGTATCAAATTTACCTAGCATATTTGCAACTTCAATTTTTGTACCAACTCCATCTGTGCTAGTTACAAGATATGGATTCTTTAAATTACTTGGCAGTTTTGTAAGCGCTCCAAAACCTCCAATATTCTTAAATTTACCACTTTTTTTTGATTTTTTTGTGCTTGAGGATATAAATTTAATAAATTTATCTGCTTTTTTTATGCTTACACCACTTTTCTCATATGTAAAATTCTTCGATCCCATGTTTAAGTTATGTTTTTAATCAAAAATAAAATTAATATTTACTTATACTTTTTTTTTTTACTTTTCATTTTAGTTTTTATCAAGTTTTCCACAACTTTAGTATTTGCAGACAATTACACAGTTAAAAATATTAAAATTAAAGAACAATACGACATAAATTTTAACAAAGATGAAGTAATAAAAAAGGGTTTCAAAAAAGGATTTAAAACATTAATTTTTAGAATTGTAGAAAGTAAAGATAAAAATTTATTTAAAAATGTACCAAGCAATAAAATTAATTCATTGATAGATAATTTTTCCATAACAAATGAAAAATTTGTAGACAATAATTATGAGGTTGATTTTGAGGTTAAGTTTGACAAAGAAAAATTATTATCATTTATTAGAGGAAAAAATGTTATTTCCTCTGTTCCAAAAGATACTGACGTGCTTTTTATCCCAATTTTAATTGATACACAAAGTAACGAAATTAAGTTTTTTGATCAAAATTATTTTTATAACAATTGGAATAATGTTAATAAAAATTATTTCTTATTAAATTATAATTTACCAGATGAAAATATTGAAAATTTTCGTCTTTTTCAAAGATTAAAAAATAATATTGAAAACAATGATTTATCTGAGATTACAAATAAATATAATTTTGAAAATATTTTTATTGTTGTATTTTATAAAAATAAAAAAAATTTACAAATATTTTCCAAAATTAGTTTTTCAAATTCAAACTTCAAATTTAATTTAGATCAAAAAAACATCAATTATGAAGATAATAAACTATTAGATCAAATTATTTTAAACTTAAAAAATTTATATGAAGACAAATGGAAGTTAATTAATAAAATCAATACTTCAATTTCAATACCCATAAAAATTTCAGTAAAAAACAGCAATTTCATAATTTCTGAGAAATTAGAAAATATATTAAATCAATCAGATTTTGTATATGAATATGAAATAGAAAAAATTAGTAGTGAAGATATTATATATAAAATAACTTACAATAATAATCCTGAAAAATTTCTAAATACTTTAAAAGTAAATGATATAAATATAAATTCATCTAGTAATATTTGGAATATAGAATGAGAGAATTAGATCAAAAAATCTTAGACTTTGGAATTACTGAAAGTTTTGATGAAAACGATTACTATGTGTCTAAAAGTAATTATTTTGCAAAAAATATTATAGAGGCCTGGCCTAAATGGGAAAAAAAAATTGTCAACTTAGCCGGAGAAAAATATTCTGGCAAAACACATTTATCAAACATATTTAAAAAAAAAAGTAACGCTTTATATTTATATAGCAAAAATATCGAAGATAAGATTTTAAAAAAAATTAAACTTTCAAACAGTATAATAATTGAAGACCTAGAAGAAAGTTTTGACGAAAAACTTCTTTATTCTATATTCAATTTAGTTGAACAGGATAATAAATATTTATTAATCTCGTCAAAAAAACCAATAGATACAATGAAATTCACACTCCCAGATTTATTATCAAGATTAAAGAACTGCATTATCGCTACAATTGAACAGCCAGATGATGAGTTGATTTATGCAATAATTTTAAAAAATTTTTCTGATAGGCAAATTAAATTGGATAACAAAATTATAGATTATATTATAAAAAGAATTGCGAGATCGTATAGTAAAATGCATGAATTTATATATAAGATTGATGAATTGAGTTTAAAGAAACAGAAATCTATTAACTTTAAAATAATAAAAGAGATAATAAATTGAGTAAATATAGGACACACACTTGCGGAGAACTAACTTTAAATAACAAAGATCAAACAATAAAGTTATCAGGCTGGATAAATAAAAAAAGAGATCATGGAAATCTACTATTTTTAGATTTAAGAGATCACTATGGACTAACTCAATGTGTAATTGATGAGGGTAAAAAAATATTTAAAGAAATAGAAAAACTTCCATTAGAAACTGTACTACAAGTTGAAGGTAAAGTTTTAGCTAGAGAAAAAGATACAATTAACAAAAATTTAAATACTGGGGAAATAGAGGTAGGAATTGAAAAATTTAAAATACTTGCAAGAACTAAGGAATTACCGCTACCTGTTTTTTCAGATCAAGAATATTCTGAAGAAATTAGATTAAAGTACAGATTCTTAGATTTAAGGAGAAATAAGATTCATAATAATATTATTTTAAGATCCAAAATTATTTCATTTATTAGAACTGAAATGCAAAAATATGGTTTTCTAGAATATCAAACACCTATATTAACTTCATCAAGCCCAGAGGGTGCTAGAGACTTTTTAGTACCAAGCAGACTAAATCCTGGTAAATTTTACGCATTACCTCAAGCGCCACAACAATTTAAACAATTAATCATGGTATCTGGTTTTGATAAATATTTTCAAATTGCACCGTGTTTTAGAGATGAGGACGCAAGAGCGGACAGGAGTCCAGGTGAGTTTTATCAACTTGACTTGGAAATGTCTTTTGTAGAACAAGAGGATGTATTCAAAAT
Organism: uncultured Pelagibacteraceae bacterium; assembly: GCA_902542235.1. GTDB lineage: Bacteria > Pseudomonadota > Alphaproteobacteria > Pelagibacterales > Pelagibacteraceae > Pelagibacter. The sequence continues at coordinate 31,452 of CACBTT010000007.1, read as the reverse complement.
AGTTGAGGAGTTATTTGTAAATTTATTCAAAAAATTTTCCTCTAAAAATTTACTCCATGAAAAATTTCCAAGAATTCCTTTTGATACGGCTATGCTTAAATACGGTTCTGACAAACCAGATTTGAGAAATCCTTTGGAAATAGCTGATATTACTGAAATTTTTAAAAGAGACGATGTTAACTTTGAAATATTTAAAAAATTAGTAAGTAAAGGATCGATAGTTAGAGGAATAGTTGCAAAAAATACATCGCAAAAACCAAGAAGTTTTTTTGACGGAATTGATAAATGGGCAAAAGATGAAGGATCATCTGGTCTTGCATATTTTTCTGTAGAAAATTCTGACAAATTGAGCGCTAAAGGACCTGTGGGAAAATTTTTTTCTGAAGAGTCTATCAAAGAGATAATGACAAAAATGAATGCTGAAGTAGGTGATACAATATTTATGTCTTGCGGAAATAAATCTGAAGTTGAGAAATTATTAAGTAATGCGAGAAATAAAATAGCAAATGAATTGAATTTAATTGATGAAAATGTTTTTTCATTTTGTTGGGTAGTGGACTATCCAATGTTTGAAATAGATGAAAATACCAAAAAGATCGAATTTAGCCACAACCCTTTTTCAATGCCGCAAGGTGATATTGATAATTTAGATCTTTCAGAACCCCTGAAACTAAAAGCTTTTCAATACGATATTGTGTGTAATGGTATTGAATTATCTTCAGGAGCAATCAGGAACCATAAACCTGATTTAATGTATAAATTATTCAAAATTGCTGGTTACTCTGAGGAAACAGTGAATGAGAAATTTAGTGGTATGATTAATGCTTTAAGCTATGGGGCACCTCCCCATGGGGGCATTGCTCCCGGAATAGATAGAATCGTGATGTTATTAGCAGAAGAAAAAAATATTAGAGAGGTGACTATGTTTCCAATGAACCAAAACGCACAAGATTTAATGATGAATGCACCATCTGAAGTAGACGAAAATCAACTAAAAGAACTTTATATTTCAAAAAGAAAAAAATAACTATTTTTTTCCTTTAAGATTTATTCTAATATCTGATAAATCCACCAGTTTCTTTTTATAATCGTTTCTAACAAATCCTTTACTTGTAATATCTTTTACAAGCTTGATTAATTGATTTTGATCTTCACTTTCTTGACTTTCACTTGTGTCAGAATTACCAGCTATGGATGGGGTGTGAGCTAAATCTTCTCTATTTAAATAGGATATCGCTAGCTCTCTAAAAATATAATCTAATATTGAACTTGCACTCATTATTCGATCATTTCCATAAACTTTACCAGAAGGTTCAAATTTTGTATCTAAATATGCATTTACAAATTCATCTAGTGGAACTCCATATTGAAGACCTAATGATATTGCTATTGCAAAATTATTCATTAGAGCTTTTACTAACTCACCTTCTTTACTGGTATCGATAAAAATTTCTCCTATTTTACCATCTTCATATTCACCAGTATGCAAATATACTTTATGATCACCTATTGAGGCTTTTTGGATATAACCTTTTCTTCTATCAGGCATACTAAATCTTTTACCTATATTTTCAGTTATATTTTTTTTAAAATTCTCATCAATTAGTTTGGATTTATTACTACTTTTAATATCTTTATTACTAATTTGCTGTGAAACAATTTCGACTTTACTACTTTTAGTATCTTGAAGGTTTTTTGTTTTTCTATTATCTAATTTGACATCAATAATTTCGAATTTTCCATCGTCATTTTTCTCTAAATTGTTAAGATTTTCCTCATTTATATCATCTAGATAATGAGATACTTTAAAACTACACGTATAATATGTTTCTACTAAGTATTTTGCCATTTTAATCCTATTTGTAAATTGAATCTTGGTAAGATTTATATATATACATTTTTCGATTATAGTCTAATTGTAAATTTACAATTATAAATTGAAAATAATTTGAATAAAATGATTAAAGAAATTTTTACTTGGTGGAACAAACAAACATTTGGCACAAGACTAAATACAATTTTATTTGGAAAATTAGTTGGCGAAGATAATTCAGGTAACAAATATTATGAGAGCAAGTCAGGAAAAAGATGGGTTATTTATAACGGGGAAGTTGAAGCATCAAAAATACCAAGCGAATGGTATTCTTGGATACATCATACAGGAAATAAAATTGAAAACAGTCACGAATTAGACAAATATAGTTGGCAAAAAGAGCATATGCCAAATCAAACAGGAACAGAAAATTCCTATCATCCAAAAAAAAACAAAAGTAAAAATGCTTCAAATAAAAAATATACTTCTTGGAAAAGTTAAAGTTTTTATAATTGTTTTTTTTTCTTATTATTTGTTAATGATCAATTCTTTAAGTGAAAATAATATACGAACAGAAAATTATGCTGTTTTAACAATATTAGATAAAGTAAACTCTCAGAGTAACATTATAGAGATTGAGGTTGGAAAGGAATATAAATTTAAAAATCTATCTATAAACATTCTTAAATGTAATAATTCAAAATTTGATGATGATCCGGAAGTCACAGCATACATGCAAGTAAGAGATATAGTAAACAAAGATGACAACAAGGTATTCATTTTTAATGATTGGACATTCGCCTCGTCTCCATCAATTAGACCTTTTGATCACCCTGTGTATGATATTTGGTTAAAAAAGTGTTATTCTTAGAGTAATTTTTCTTTATCAAGCCAACTTACATTAAAATCTGAATCCAAAAATTTTTTGTGATTTAAAAGTATTTTATGCAAGTCTATCGTTGTTTTAATGCCTTCTATAACAAATTCATCAAGGGATCTTCGCATTCTTTGAATTGCTTCAGTTCTATTCCTTCCATGACATATTACTTTGCAAATCATGCTGTCATAGTATGGAGTTACTCTGTAGCCTTGAAATATAGCTCCATCCACTCTTGTTCTAAAACCTGAAGGTTGATGACACATGGTAATTTCTCCTGGTGAGGGTTGGAAATTTTTACTCACATCTTCAGCATTTATTCTACACTCAATTGCGTGACCTCTTGGCTTAATATCTTCCTGTTTTAAGGCAGTATTGCCATCATATGCGATCCAAATCTGCTCTTTTATTAAATCTATTCCAGTTACTACTTCTGTTACTGGATGTTCAACTTGTATTCTTGTATTCATTTCTAAAAAATAAAATTTTCCATCCTCAAAAATAAATTCTACTGTCCCTGCACCTTCATATCCAATTTGGTTTACCATTTTTACAGTTTTATCAAAAAGATCCTTTCTAATTTGATCATTTAGTAAAGGACTGGGTGTCTCCTCAATTAATTTTTGATGTCTTCTTTGAATAGAGCAATCTCTTTCATGAAGATGTACAGTTCTATTCTTACCAGATAATATTTGAACTTCGATATGTCTTGGATTTTGAAAAAATTTTTCAATATATACCTCATCATTACCAAAAAATTTTTTTGCCTCAGTTTTTGCAGTCAAAAATAAGTTTTCAAACTCATCTTCTTTTGTAACAACTTTCATACCTTTTCCACCACCACCACCAGCTGCTTTTATCAACACTGGATATCCAATTTGTTTACATATTTTTTTTGCTTCATTAAAATCAGACACTCCACCTTCAGATCCTTCAATTACTGGAAGACCATATTTTTTTGCAATTTTTTTTGCTTCAATTTTATCACCCATCATTTTAATTAATGAAGACGATGGACCAATAAATTTAATTTTGTTTTGTTCAAGAATTTTTGCAAATTCATAATTTTCAGATAAAAAACCATATCCCGGATGAACAGCTTCAGAATTTGTCAATTCAATAGCTGACATTATGGCAGGAATGTTTAAATAACTATTTGCTGCTTGGTGTGGACCTACACATATACTTTCGTCAGCTAATCTAACGTGCATACTATTTCTATCAACATCAGAATGAATGGCGACTGTTTGTATACCCCATTCTTTACAGGCTCTTATAACTCTAACAGCTATCTCACCTCTATTTGCAACAAGAATTTTTTTGAACATTATTACTCAATTATCGCTATGGTATGTCCATATTCAACAGGTTGACCATCTTCGACGCAAATTTTTTTTACAGTACCTGCTATTGGAGACGGTACGTGATTCATTGTTTTCATAGCTTCAACAATCATTATTGTATCACCTTTGTTAATTTTTTTACCGACTTCTACAAACTTTTTACCACCAGGTTCTGGTGCTAAATAAGCTGTTCCTATAATAGGCGATGGAACTTCAGTCCCACTAACATTATCTATTTTAATATTTTCTGTTTTTATTTCTGATTTTATTTCTTTAATTGATGCTAAATTTGATCCAGAAGATTTTGATACTTTAACTTTTATATCTTTTTCAGTGTATTCTATCTCAGTAAGATTAAATTCGTTTAAATATTCTGTAAGCTCCTTGATTATATTTTTATTTATTTTCATTTAACATCTCATGCATAGAATTTATGGCTAAAATATATCCATTTATTCCTAATCCACAAATTATTCCTGTAACAACACCACTTATTATAGATTTATGCCGAAATTCCTCTCTTTTATATATATTTGATATATGAAGTTCAATTATCTTGCCTTTAAATATATCTAGTGCATCTCTAATTGCAACTGATGTGTGGCTATATCCACCTGCATTAATTATAATTCCATCGAATTCGTTTCTGGCACTTTGAATAATATCTACGATTTCTCCTTCAACATTTGATTGTTTCATTTCAAGAGTTAAATTTAATTCTTTAGATTTTTTCTCACAAATATCCTCTAGGAATTTATAATCTTTGCTACCATATTGTGATTGTTCTCTTTCACCTATTAGATTAAGATTGGGACCATTAATGATTAATATTTTACTCACGAATTCCTTATAATCTATGAAGATTAAAAATAAAATAAAAATAACTGTAAATGGCAAGCAAATGCAAATAATTCCTAAATTTACACTTAAGAGCTTGATTACAAAATTAAAAATGCCATTAAATAAAATAGCTATAGAACTAAACAAAAAAATTATAGACAAAAATAGAATTTCTAAAATTCGATTAAAGAAAGGTGATAAAATAGAAATTGTTCATTTTATCGGTGGTGGATAATGATTGACAAAGGATTTAAGATAGCAAATAAGATTTTTAAATCACGCTTGATAGTTGGAACTGGAAAATATAAAAGCTTCAGTGAATGTGCCAAAGCTATTAAGACTTCTGGTGCAGACATAGTGACAGTTGCAGTCAGAAGAGTAAACATATCTAATAAGAATAAAGCTAGATTAATGGATTATATAGATCCAAAAAAAATAACATATTTGCCTAACACAGCCGGATGTTTTACGGCAGAAGATGCAATTAGAACTTTAAGATTAGCAAGAGAAATAGGTGGATGGAAATTAGTAAAATTAGAGGTATTAGGTGACAAAAGAAACCTTTTTCCTGAAATGATTGAAACTTTAAGATCTACTGAATTATTAACAAAAGAGGGTTTTAAAGTAATGGTTTATTGCAATGATGATCCATTAATGGCAAAAAGATTGGAAAATGCAGGTGCTGTTGCAATTATGCCTCTTGCTGCTCCAATTGGTTCAGGTCTTGGAATACAAAATAAAGTTAATATTAAAATTATTAGAAAACAAACAAAATTACCTTTAATTATTGATGCTGGAATTGGACAAGCTTCTGATGCTAGTATTGCAATGGAGTTAGGATGTGACGGTGTTTTAATAAATACTGCAATTGCAAAAGCTAAAAATCCTATTCAGATGGCGGAAGCTATGAAGCTTGCAGTAATTTCTGGAAGAAAATCGTATTTATCTGGAAGAATTAATCCAAATTTATTTGGATCTGCATCAACTACAAATAAAGGAATTATTTAGTTTTTTTCTTGTAAAATTTTTTTCTGAACTTCCTTTTTTTAAATATCTTTCTCTGTTTATTTTTAGCAATATTATCATCTTTTTTGTTTTCAATTTGTAAAGCTTCAAGTTTCTCAACTTTTTCAATTTTATCTAATACTTTCTTTGTTTTTGATTTGAACTCAATTATATAGTCTTCTAAATTTAAATCATTATTTGTGTTTAAATCAATTTTAGCTTTATATTTTTTTTCAAAGTATTTAACTACTTCGTCATAGTGATCAGTAATATGTTTTTCAATTTTATCGTTAATAGTTAATTCTACTAATTTTGCATTATGTTCTAATGATTTTATTTCAATTAATTTAAGTATTTTCAATACAAAGGTTTCATCTGTCAATTTCATGTGCCATTTGACATTACTTTCTCTTAATCTCTGTCTTGACATTTCTAGTAATCCAAAATTACTTATTCTACCAATTTGAATTCTTGCTCTATCATTTCTACATTTCTCTTTTAATTTTCTCTCTACTTGTCTTCTATTATTAAAGTTAAGCATATCAATAAAATCAATTATTATTAATCCAGATAAATCTCTTATTTTTATTTGTCTTGCAATTTCTTCTGCTGCTTCAATATTTGTATCAAAAGCAGTACTTTCAACATTTTTTTGTTTTATTGATTTTCCTGAGTTTACATCTATTGATACTAGTGCCTCAGTTGGGTTTATTACTAAATATCCACCTGAAGTCAGTTTTACTTCTGTCTCAAAAATTTCAAATAATTTTTTTTCAATATTTTCTTTGTAAAAGAGAGGTACTTTATCTCTATATTTTTTTACTTTTTTTAATTGATTTGGCATCATTAATTTCAAATAATTTTTTGTTTTTTGATATCCTTCATTTCCTTCAACATATATATTTTGAGTATCATCATCGTACATGTCTCTTATACATCTTTTTATAATATCACTTTCTTGATGAATTAAAGATGGGGCAATTGAATTTAATGCGTTATCTTTTATTTGATCCCAAACTTTAATTAAATTTTTTAAATCATTCTCGATTTCATTTTTTGTTTTGTTTGATCCTGCTGTTCTAACTATAATTCCCATCTCTTTTGGAATAGTTATTTCATTTAATATATTTCTAATTTTTTTTCTTTCTCCTGGATTAAATATTTTTCTAGAAATTCCCCCACCTTTGGCTGTGTTAGGCATTAAGACAATGTATTTTCCAGCAATGGAAATAAAAGTACTAAGCGCTGCTCCTTTTAAACCCCTTTCATCTTTTAACACTTGAACCAAAATTACTTGATTTGGTTTTATTACTTCTTGAATTTTGTATCTTTTTGATGGAAATTTTTTTTGAGTATTTATTTTATCTTTTTCATCGTCCTCTTTTTTTTCAACAGGATCATCAATTTTAATTTCCTCTTTACCTTCAAGAATTTTATCTTCTATATTTTCGCTTTGTTTTGAAAGTTCCTCTCGAACCTTCTCTTCTTCTTGTTTTATTTTTTCTAAATCGCTTAAAGGTAGCTGATAATAATCAGACTGGATATCATTAAAAGATAGAAAACCATGTCTTTCTCTTCCAAAGTCAACAAACGCTGCTTGTAAAGAAGGTTCAATTCTACTTACTTTTCCGAGATAAATATTATTCTTAATTAAAGTGTTGTTTATACTTTCATATTCATAGTCTTCGATATGATTATTACTTTTAAGAACAACTCTAGTTTCATTAGGATGCGATGCATCAATATATAAATTTTTTGACATAATATTAGTGATTTTTTCATAAGTTAATTTAATAAATTCTGTGCCTTAAGAATAACAAATTCACAAGATATTTAAACTAAAATGCAAAAGTTCTTTAAAAGATTACTAATATTTGGATTATTGTCATCTCTTCTAATATTATTATCAATAATATCTATTCTTTGGACTTATTCCAATAAATTGCCTGATTACAAATATCTTAAAAATTATAAACCTCCAGTATCAAGCAAGTTATATTCAGGAAACGGAGTGTTAGTAAGCGATTTTTCATCTGAAAAAAGAATTTTTGTTCCATATTCTGCTATATCTCAAACCGTGATAAATGCTTTTTTATCTGCGGAGGATAAAAACTTTTTTGACCATCCAGGGGTAGATGCCAAAGGAGTAGTAAGAGCAATTAAAAATAACATATTTAATCTACTTTACTCAAAAAGATTAGAAGGTGCCTCTACTATTACCCAGCAAGTAGCAAAAAACTTTCTTTTAACTAATGAAGTAAGTATTGATAGAAAAATAAAGGAAGCAATATTAGCTTTTAGAATTGAGCGTGTTTTATCAAAAAAAAGAATTCTAGAGCTTTATCTAAATCAAATTTATCTTGGTGAGGGTAGCTATGGTATAGCATCAGCTAGTTTAAGATATTTTAATAAACCAATTAGTGAACTCAATTATGGAGAAGCTGCACTTCTAGCTGCTCTTCCAAAAGCACCAAGCAAATATAATCCATATAAAAACAAGGAGTTAGCAAAATTTAGAAGAAACTTAGTATTAAATAATTTATTAGATAATGGATTCATTGATCAAAAACAACACTCTAAATTAATTAACTCTAAAATTAAATTACAAAAGAGAAAAAGAATTTACCTAGAAGATTCTAGATATTATGTAGAAGATGTTAGAAAAGATGTAATTGATAAATATGGATATGATAAAGTATATAAACAAGGATTTAACATCAAGACACCTTTGGATTTAGAATTACAAAAAATTGCTACACAATCGCTTAGGAATGGTTTGCAAGAATTTGATAAGAGAAAAGGATGGAGAGGTCCTCTATCAAATATAAAAAAATACAAAAATTGGAAAAAAGATCTTAAAGACTTAAATTTAGAAAAATCTTTAGGATGGGAATTGGCTGTTGTTACTAGAATTGACAAATTTGAAACAGTCATCAAAACACAAAATGATGATAATGGAACAATTAATTTTAACGATATTGATTGGACGCGAAAGGAATTCAAAAAACTATTCAAAATTGGTGACATAATTTATGTCAAAAAATTATCTGATGGAAACTATAGTTTAAAACAACTTCCAAGAGCTAATGGAGGCATTGTTGTGATGGATCCATATAGCGGAAGAGTATTAGCATTGTCAGGTGGATTTAGTTTTAAACAAAGTGAATTTAATAGAGTATCTCAAGCAAAACGTCAGCCTGGATCTGCATTCAAACCTTTCATATATGCTTTAGCATTAGAAAATAATTTTTTACCAACAACATTAGTATTAGACGCACCTATTGTATTAGATCAAGGAAATGATTTAAAAATGTGGAAACCAGAAAATTACGGCAAAAAGTTCTACGGACCTTCAACACTAAGAACAGGCATAGAAAAATCAAGAAATCTAATGACTGTACGAATAGCTCAAGAATTAGGCATAGACAAAATTATAAATTTTTCAAAAAAATTAAATATTTATGAAAATCCAGATGAACTTATGTCAGTATCTTTGGGCTCTGCTGAAACGACTTTGTTAAAAATCACAAGCGCTTATTGTTCTTTTTTGAATGGTGGAAAATTAGTTAATCCAATATTAATTGATAGAATTCAAGACAGTGAGGGAAAAACCATTTTTAACAATGAAAAAAGATTCTGTGAAAACTGTGATTTAATTTCATATGACGGAACTAGTAACCCAATTATTAAAAATAAATATCAACAGATTTTTTCACCACAAACAGCCTATCAGATTACTTCTATGTTGAAAGGTGTTATAGAACGTGGAACTGGAAAAGGTTTAAAAGAATTAAAACTTGAATTAGCTGGCAAGACCGGAACAACAAACAAAAATACAGATACTTGGTTTATAGGATTTACATCAAATTTAGTGGTTGGAGTATATATAGGCTATGATAATCCAAGGAGTTTAGGTAAATTTGAAACAGGATCAAAAACAGCAATGCCAGTTTTTAAAGAGTTCATAAAAAAAACAGCAAATACTTTTAACGCTAGGCCTTTTAAAGTTGCAGACAATATAAATATGATGGTCATAGATGCAAAAACTGGAAAAAAAGCGAATCCTAAAACCAAGTTAGCCATAATCGAGTCATTTAAAAAAAATGACAATAAACTAGATAATATATCTAACAATTTTGATAGTAGATTAAATACAACAAATATATTAAAATTTTATTAATGGATCAGGAAATACTAAATATTAAATCAGAAATAGAAAAAATAAATCAAAGAATAAAGGAGTTTCTTTGAAAACACTAAGATTTCAGAAAAAATAATTAATTTATCAAATTTAATAGAAAAACCAGATTTTTGGCAGGATAAAAAAAATGCTGAAAAAGTTTTACGTGAAAAAACTAATTTAGAAAAATTATTAAATAATTTTGAAGTAACATCAAATGAAAGTAAAGATTTATTTGATATTTATGATTTAGCTATCGAGGAACATAACGATGAAATGATTAAAGAGATAACCTCAAATATAAAAATACTCTTTAATAAAATTAAACAAATTGAAATAAGATGTTTTCTATCAAATGATAATGATACATTTGATAGTTATTTAGAATTTCACGCAGGTGCTGGTGGAACTGAAAGTCAAGACTGGGCTGATATGTTGAGAAGAATGTATATGAAGTGGGCAACCAAAAAAAATTTCAAAATCGAAATTATAAGCGAACATAAAGGCGATGAAGCAGGCATTAAATCTTCTATAATTAAAGTAAGTGGAGATTACATAAACGGATTATTAAAAAATGAATCTGGAATACATAGACTTGTTAGAATTTCTCCATTTGACTCTGGTGCTAGAAGACATACAAGTTTTGCCAGTGTTTGGGTATACCCTGTTATATCTGAAAATATTGATGTTGAAATTTTAGAAAAAGATTTAAGAATAGATACATACAGATCTAGTGGCGCAGGAGGTCAACATGTCAACACAACAGATAGTGCAGTAAGAATTACACACCTACCAACAAAAATTGTGGTACAATGTCAAAATGAAAGATCACAACATAAAAATAAAGAAACTTGCATGAATATGTTAAGGGCAAGACTTTATGATTATCAGTTAAAAAAAAAAGAAAAAGAAAATGAAAATCTTGAAAATTCAAAATCAGAGATTGGATGGGGTCATCAAATTAGATCATATGTATTACACCCTTACAAAATGGTAAAAGATAATAGAACTAATTTTGAAAGTTCTAGTCCTGAAAAAGTATTAGATGGAGAAATAGATAATTTTTTAGAAAGTTCTTTATATAAATTAAATGCGTAAAATAATTTCTATAATTATAATATCAATTACAATCATCTTAATCGCAATTTTAATATTTCTAACAACAGCAGGAATTAAAACCGATAATTTTAATAGTTTAATAAATAAAAAAGTAAAAGAGATTGATCCAAAGATAAAATTAAAATTAGATCAAGTAAATTTCAAATTAAATCCATTTAACTTTGAATTTGAAATTTTTACTTTGGACCCGCAATTATTAGTTAATGGAAAAAAAGTTGAATTAGAAATTATAAAGTCTGATTTAAATCTTTTAGATTATTTAAATAATAAAAATCCAATTTCTGAAATATCTATAATTTCAAAAGAAAGCAATATTGATCAATTTACTGATTTTATTAATGAATATGACTTTAATTTAGCTAGGAATTTAATTTTCAAACAAATTAAAAAGGGAAAAGTAAAAATAATTTCCAATATAAATCTTAATGAAAATAATCCCCAAGATATTAAATATACTATAAATGGATATGTAAAAGACGTAGAAATAAAATTACTCAACCAATCAAAAATTGAAAATATTAAATTTAATTTTTTTGTAGATCAGGATTTTGTAAACTTAAATAAAATAGAATTAGCATTTGATAAAATCTTTGTTACTTCAGAAAAAGTAATTATTAAAAAAATTAATAATTATTTTGATATTTCAGGAAATTTTAAAACAAATAAGACTAAAATAAATTTAAAAAATTATACAAAATTAATAAATACTAATTTAGACTTAATAGATGATAGACCTATAAATTTAAGCTCAGAAAATGAATTGTCATTTAAAATTAATAAAAAACTTAACATTAAAGATTTAAGTATTATTTCAAAATTAAATTTTGATGAATTATTTATTAATTCAAAATATCAAGATTTGATATACTTTAAAAATGGGAATATTTTAATTAATTACATTAAAGAAGAATTAAAAATTGTTTTAAATAGTAAGTTTTTATTTCAAAATAATAACTACAATAATAATAAAACAAAAAATTTAATTAATATAATTTATAAAAAAAAACAAAATAAAGATGCTTCAGTCAATATAGATTTAAGTAATACAAAAAGTATAATTAATTCTAAAGAATTTAAAAAATTTATCCAATTTAAAAACTTTAGTCTTAAAGACCAAGATATCACATTTGCATCAGAAAATTTCATTAATTTTAAATTAAATAAAAAAAACGAAATACAAAATTTTAGTATTAAATCTAAATTAAATTCTGAAAGTATTTTAGTTGACTATAAATCACAAAGAATAAAAAAATATTTTAGCAATTTTAAAAACCAAATAGAATTTAGCAACAGTCATTTAGATTTAGATTATAAAAATAAAAAATTTAAATTTAACTTAAAAAGTAAGTATTCTATTAATAATATAAATGAAAATGTGTCTATAAATATTGAAAAAAAAGCTAACAAATACTTTTTTGTTTTAAATCTAGACCTTGATAGTGCAGAAATAGATATTGAAGAATTAGATTATCGAAAAAAGCAAGATATAAAATCTGAATTGAATATAAATGGAATTTACAAAGATAATAAAGAAATAATTTTCAAAAATATAGATTTTAATGAAGAAGAAAAAAGTATTAATGTTCAAAATCTTGAAATAGGAAAGAACGATAAAATTAAAAATTTAGATTTATTTAAAATAGATATAATTAACAAAAATGGAAAAGAAAACAAATTAGAATTTAAGAAAGTTAATAGCAATTATTACTTAACAGGCAGTCAATTTGATGGATCAAAAAATATAAAAAACTTATTGGATAATTCCTCTAAATCTATTTTTTCAAGTTTTAAAAATTTGAATACTTATATTTATTTAGATATTGGCAAATATTTTGTTGATAGTTCTTCTTATTTATCGAATATCAAAGGCGAAATACAGGTAAGGAATAACAAAGTTTTTAGCTCAAATATAAATGCAAAATTAAATAATAAGAGAAAATTTGCTTTAAGCATTTTTACCAATGATAAAAAACAAAAAATTACTAATTTAGAAATCGAAGAACCAGAACCTTTCATTAAAAATTTCAAATTTATAAAGGGTTTTAAAGAAGGTAAATTAATGTATGAGGCACTTAATTATGAAGGTAAAACAAAATCAAATTTAAAAATTATCGATTTCAAAATACAGGAAGTACCTGTTCTTGCAAAGCTTCTTACATTAGCATCACTGCAAGGAATAGCTGATCTTCTTACTGGTGAAGGTATACGGTTTACCGATTTTGAGATGGACTATGAGACTTTAGGAAATAATACTAAAATTAAAGAGATGTATGCCATAGGTCCAGCAATTTCGCTTATGATGGAAGGCTATATTGTAAAAGATGAATTAACAAGTTTGAAGGGAACACTTGTGCCAGCAACAACTGTTAATAAAACAATTTCAAAAATACCAATGTTAGGCGAAATATTGGTTGGAAAAAAAATTGGTGAAGGCGTTTTCGGTGTAAGTTTTAAAATTAAGGGACCTCCTAAAAAACTTAAAACTTCTGTCAATCCGATCAAAACTTTGACTCCAAGATTTATTACCAGAACTTTGGAGAAAATTTCTAATTAAATTACTATTTTGTAGTGTTTTTTCTTACCAATTGAGAGTTTAATAAAATTATTTTTTTTTAATAATTCACTAGAAATTTTAAATTTATCATCAGAAATTGTTTCGTTATTGATTTTAATACCGCTGGATTTTATTAATCTTCTAATTTCACTTTTAGATAATTTTTTATCAATAACTGAAACTAAATTGACTATATCAAAACCCATATTGGGGATATCTATCTTTGTATCGGGCAAATTTTCACCTGATGAGTTCTCCGAAAAAGAATTCTTTGCTATTTTTTCTGCTTTTGCAGCCTCGTAAGCTCCATGAAGAATTGATGTAGCCTCGTTCGCTAAAATAATTTTTTGTTCATTTATATTTTGATTACTAATTTTTTCAATTTCACTTAAACTTAAATCTGTAAACATTTTAAGAAATTTTAATACATCTTTATCATCGACATTTCTCCAAAATTGCCAATAATCAAATACCGGAAATAATTTTTTATCTAGCCAAATGGCTCCACTTTCTGTTTTTCCCATTTTAGCACCAGATGCCAAAGTAATAAGTTCTGTTGTTAAACCATAAACCTCATTAGATGAATATCTTTTAATTAGTTCTACTCCGTTTACAATATTACCCCATTGATCTGACCCCCCAATTTGTAATAAACAATTCTTCTTTTTATTTAACTCTAGGAAATCGTAAGCTTGTAAAATCATATAATTAAATTCCATATAACTTAATGACTGTTCCCTTTCCAACCTAAGCTTAACACTATCAAAACTTAACATTTTATTTATTGTAAAATGTTTTCCTATATCTCTTAGAAAAGAAATATAGTTTAAATCTTTTAACCATGAATAGTTGTTAACAAAAATTGGAGATATCTTTTCATCTTTAGTCTCTAAAAATTTTTTTAAAATATTCTCTATACTTTTAATATTTTTTTCTATTTCATTTTCATCCAAAATTTTTCTAGTTTTATCTTTTCCCGATGGATCTCCTATTCTTGTAGTTCCTCCACCAAGCAAAACAATTGGTTTATGTCCATGTTTTTGCATCAATCTTAAACACATAATTTGGAGTAAGCTACCAACGTGTAAACTTTGAGCTGTACAATCAAAGCCTATATATCCTTTTACACTCTCTTCACCCAGCTTCTTTGAAAGAGCTTTTTCGTCTGTGCATTGGTAAAAATATCCTCTATCTTTAAATTCTTTTAAAAATTCATTCATAAATGGTACTTTTAATATACATATTTAAATAAAAATAATAATCAACAATGGATAATTCTTTTATAGCACTAGGTTTAATGAGCGGCACATCTCTTGATGGCATTGATGCAAGTATTATCAAATCAGATGGTGAAAATAATTTAGATATAATAGATAACAAGTACTTCAATTATCCTGAAGAATTTAGAAAAAGACTTTCTACTTTTATATTAAATATCAATAATAGAGCAGATATCGAGGAAAATATAAATATTTATAAATCTTTAGAAAGAGATCTAACACTTTATCATTCCAGAATATCTCAAAGTATTATTAATGATAATAATTATAAAATTCAATTAGTTGGACTCCATGGGCAAACAATAATTCATAAACCTAAAGATGGTTATTCTGTGCAAATGGGAGATGCAAAATTACTTTCACAATTGTTAAATGAGAAAGTAATTTATAATTTTAGAGCTAATGATATTAAGAATAATGGTGAAGGTGCGCCTTTAGCTCCTATTTATCATAAACTTTTAATAAAAAAACTTCAGATAAATGATCCTACACTAATTTTAAACATTGGAGGAATATCGAATTATACTTATTGTTTTAAAGATAAATTAATGGCAAAAGATGTAGGGCCTGGCAATGTTTTAATTGATGAATACTTAAAAAAAACAAAAGGAATAAAATTTGACAATAATGGCGATATTGCATCCTCTGGAAATATTAATCAAGATATAATTAATCAATTTTATGAACATGAATTTTATAACGTAGATGAAAAACATTCATATGACAGAAAAGAATTTGATATTAATTTTGTCAAAGGTTTAGAATTTGCAGATGCTATAGCTACTTTAACCTATTTTACTGCAATGATAATCTCAAACAATATAAAAAAAATTTTTAAAAATAAAATTAATATTATTTTATGTGGTGGAGGAAGAAAAAATTTTACACTAGTAAATCATTTAAAGAATTTAATAAAATATGAAATTAAGCTAATAGATGATTTTAATATAGATGGAGATTTTATAGAGTCACAAGCATTTGCATATCTGTCCATTAGATCTTATCTAAAAAAACCATTAAGCTACCCAGGTACCACAAACGTTAATATTCCTGTTACGGGTGGTGAAATTATAATTAATTATTAGTATAGGGCTGTTTCTTTTTTTATATATTTATTTAAAGATTTTGTTAAAGCAGTATCTGCTTTTGAAAAAAAATGATTTGCTTCTGATATAATATCGAATTCAATCTTAATACCTTTTTGCGCACTTAATCTTTTATTTAATTCATTTATATCTTCAAAAGGAACTAACTCATCTTTTTTTCCATGTATAATAATACCAGATGTTGGACAAGGTGATAAAAACGAAAAATCATATACATTAGGTTGAGGTGATATAGCTATAAATCTATTTATTTCTGGTCTTCTCATTAATAACTGCATAGCTATTAAAGAACCAAAAGAAAATCCTGAAATCCAACACTGCGAGTTATCGAAATTTTCTCTTTCCAACCAATCTAATGCTGCTGCGGCGTCTGCTAATTCTCCTTGGCCATTATCAAACTCACCATCACTTTTTCCTACCCCTCTAAAATTTACTCTGCAAACAGAAAAATTATTATCAACAAATGTTTGAAAAGTATCAACAACAACTTTGTTGTTCATAGTTCCCCCATATTGAGGATGGGGATGAAGCACTAAAGCAATTGGCGAGGTATTCTTCTTACTTTTAAAATACTTAGCTTCTAATCTTCCAGCAGGGCCTGGAATAAAAATTTCACTAATTTTTGTATCTGTAGATGGCATTGATTATCAGTTTCAAAAAAAAATTATATTTTTCTATCAAAATTGAGCGACAAAATGCAAGTATTTTAAATTTACATAATCTTGACTAATTTAGTCAGGTATATATAAAGCCCGTGAATTGGGAAAAATATGAAATTATCGACAAAAAGCAGATACGCTGTCATGGCATTAGCCGACATTGCAAGATTTAAGAAAGACATGCCGATATCACTCAGAGATATATCTATAAGGCAAGGAATATCTATACTTTATTTAGAACAATTATTTTTAAAGTTAAAAAAAAACGAAATAGTAAAAAGTATTAGAGGAAAAAAGGGAGGATACACTTTAAGTAAAACTCCAAAAGAAATAAGAATTTCTGATATTCTTTCTGCTGTAGAAGAAAATGTGCAAACTATTGGTTGCCAAAAGCAATCAAAAAAAGGATGTAATGGAAAATCATCTAAATGTATAACCCATAATTTATGGGATCAGTTAGAAACACACATTAACTTATTCTTCCAAGAAAAAAACCTTGGAGACTTAATAAACAAAAATGAGAGTAGATTATAATGAGAGATAAACAAATAGAAGATTTAAAAGATTATAAATATGGCTTTTCAACTGATATTGAAAGTTTTAAAGCTCCTAAAGGCTTAAACGAAGAAGTTATAAAATTTATCTCAAATATAAAAAAAGAACCAGGTTGGCTTTTGCAATGGAGATTAAAAGCTTTTGAAAGGTTAAAGGTACTAAAAGAACCTAACTGGCAAAAACCAAAATACCCGAAAATTGATTATCAAGATTTGTACTATTATTCTGCACCTAAAAGTTTCAAAGAAAAACCAAAAAATTTAGATGAATTAGATCCTAAATTATTGGAAACTTACAAAAAATTAGGAATACCTTTGCAAGAACAAAAAAGATTGAATGGAATTGCTGTAGATGCTGTATTTGACTCTGTTTCTGTTGCTACAACTTTTAAAGATACTTTAACAGAGAAAGGAATTATTTTTTGTTCTATTTCTGAAGCAATACAAAAACATCCAGATTTAGTTAAAAAATATTTAGGGTCAGTTATACCGATTACTGATCATTATTTTGCTACATTAAACTCTGCAGTTTTTACCGATGGATCATTTGTTTACATTCCACCAAATGTAAAATGTCCAATGGAACTGTCAACTTATTTTAGGATTAATGCTTCAGATACTGGACAGTTTGAAAGAACTTTAATTATCGCTGATAAAGGTAGTTATGTAAGTTATTTAGAAGGATGTACAGCACCGATGAGAGATGAGAATCAGTTACACGCTGCAAATGTAGAATTAATTGCTTTAGATGATGCAGAGATAAAATATTCAACAGTACAAAACTGGTATCCTGGAGATAAAGATGGAAAAGGAGGTATATACAATTTTGTAACTAAAAGAGGATTATGTAAAGGTAAAAATTCAAAAATTTCATGGACACAAGTAGAAACAGGTTCTGCTATAACATGGAAATACCCAAGTTGTATTTTAAAAGGTGATAACTCAATTGGAGAGTTTTATTCAATTGCAATAACAAATAATCATCAGAAAGCTGATACTGGGACTAAGATGATTCATTTAGGAAAAAATACAAAAAGTAAAATAATTTCAAAAGGCATAAGTGCAGGTAAATCGGATATGACTTACAGAGGTTTAGTAGATATTTCAAATAATGCATCTAATTCAACAAATTATACTCAGTGTGACTCATTATTAATGGGAAATAAGTGTGGTGCACATACAGTTCCTTACATCAAGAATAAAAATTCAAATTCTAATATTGCTCATGAAGCGACCACATCAAAAATTAGTGAAGACCAATTACATTATTGTCAACAGAGAGGACTAAATCAGGAAGAAGCTGTAGGATTGATTGTTAATGGTTTTTGCAAAGAAGTATTACAACAATTACCAATGGAATTTGCAGTAGAAGCACAGAAACTGGTTGGAATAAGTTTAGAAGGAAGTGTTGGATAAATGTTAAAGATAAGTAATTTAAATGCAAAAATTGACGAAAAATCTATATTAAGTGGTCTTAGTTTAGAGATTAAACCTGGTGAAGTACATGCAATAATGGGGCCAAATGGATCAGGAAAAAGCACTTTGTCAAATATTTTATCAGGTAAAAAAGGATATGAGGTATCAGGAGAGGTATTATACGAAGATAAAAATTTGTTTAATCTTGAAACAGAGGAAAGAGCACACAAAGGTATCTTTTTGGCTTTCCAATATCCATTAGAAATACCTGGAGTAAATACAAATATATTTTTAAAGACCTCTTTAAATTCAATTAGAAAAGCAAGAGGTGAAAAAGAATTAGATGCTTTAGAATTTTTGAAATTAGTTAAAGAAAAAGTTAAAGAGCTAAAGTTTGATGAAGAAAAATTAAATAGACAATTAAATGTTGGTTTTTCTGGAGGGGAAAAAAAGAAAAATGAAATTTTACAAATGTCGATTTTAGACCCAAAATTATCTATATTGGATGAAACAGACTCCGGATTAGATATTGACGCTCTAAAAATAGTTGCAGATGGAGTTAATGCATTAAGAAAAAAAAATAATTCCTTTCTTATAATAACACACTATCAAAGACTACTTGATTATATAAAACCTGACTTTGTGCATGTGCTTATGGATGGAAAAATTATTAAATCAGGAGGGGCAGAATTGGCTTTAGAGTTAGAGAAAAAAGGATACGAAAATTTTAATTAAATGGAACAAAAATTAAAAACAGATTTTGATAAATTAATAAGTACTTCTAATTTCTCAAACCAAGAGATTAAATTAAAGAAAGAAGCTCTTAATAATTTTTTGAAAAATGGATTTCCTAATAGAAAATTAGAAAACTGGAAATTCTTAGATATTAACAAGATAATTCAAAAAAATATTGGAGAACTAACATTTTACAATGATTACAATATTGAAAACGAAATTAATGATAATATTTTTATAAAGGAAATTCAGCATAATAAAATTGTTATTGTTAATGGTAAAGTTGAGCGATTGAGTTTCGAATATGAAGAAAGCGATAAAATTAATTTAAAAATTTTAGATAATTTTAACCAAAACCCAAATGATGATAATTCTCTTTTAAGTCTAAATAATTCTTTTTCTAATAAAATACATAATATTTTAGTTAAAAAAAATTATTCATTCAAAAAGCCTTTAATTATATATCAAATAACAAATGAGAAAGTGAGCAGCACTAATATTAATTTTCAACTAAACTTTGAGCTGGAAGAAAACAGCTCAATAAAAATAATTAATTTTTCTTACGATAATTCAGAAAAGAATTTCATTAACAACTTATTTAATTTTAATCTTGGTAAAAATGCAATTCTTAAGAATTATAAAATAGATAAAAAAAGTAATACAAATATTAAGTATGATTATTCTAGTATTACTCAAAAAGAAAATAGTATTTCTGAAACATTTATATTTTCATCTGGTTCATATTATATAAAAAATGAAGTCAGCTGTAATCTTGAAGGTCAATATTCGTCAGCATTTATTAATGGAATACACTTATTGTCTAAAAATAAACACCACGAAATAAGAACTAATACTAACCATTTGTATGAAAACACGAAAAGTTATCAGTTAATAAAAAGTGTAATTGATGACAGTTCAAAGTCTGTCTATCAAGGAAAAATATATGTGGATTCTAAAGCTCAAAAAACTGATGGTTATCAATTAAGTAAAGCGGTGCTTTTAAATGAACAAGCAGAATTTAATGCAAAGCCTGAACTAGAAATTTATGCTGATGACGTTAAATGTTCACATGGTTCTGCATCAGGTAGTTTAGATGAAGATTCTATTTTTTATTTAATGTCTAGAGGATTAGACCAAAAAACTGCAAAAGAATTATTAATTAACGGTTTTCTTTTAGATGTTGTTGAAAAAATTACAGATGAAGAAATTAAGAAATTATTAAAAAATATGATTGGATTAAATTAATGAATTTAGATGATATAAAAAGAGAATTTCCAATTTTTGACGATAAAATTCAAAATAATGATTTAGTATATTTAGATAGTGCTAATTCATCTCAAAAACCAAGAATTGTTGTAGATAGAATTTATGATTTTTATACAAAAGAGTTTTCTAATGTAGGTAGAAGTGTTCACTATTTGGCGGTTGCTGCTACTAATTTATATGAACAAACAAGAGTTTCAGTTCAAAAATATATTAATGCTAAAGATAAAGATGAAATTGTATTTACCAAAGGTGCTACAGAAGCAATTAATTTAGTCGCTAACACTTTTGGTCAAAAATATTTATCTGAAGGAGATGAAGTATTGTTGACTGAACTCGAGCATCATTCAAATTATGTTCCTTGGCATTTTCTTAGAAAAGCAAAAAATATAAAAATAGAATTTGCTGAAATTAATGACAATGGTGAAGTAACATTAGAAGCTATAGAAAAAAAAATTACAAACAAAACAAAGATAATTAGTGTAAGTCATTTATCGAATGTAACAGGCGCAATATTACCTATCAAAGAAATTGTACAATTGGCTCATTCGAAAAATATACCGGTTCTAATTGATGGTTGCCAAGGCGCGCCTCACTTAAAATTAGATATGCAGGATATTGATTGTGATTTTTATGCAATATCTGGACATAAAATGTACGGACCAACTGGAATTGGTATTCTATATGCTAAAAAAAAATGGCTTGAAGATTTACCCCCATATCAAGGTGGTGGAGGAATGATAAATGAGGTTAAAAAAGAAGGTATCACTTATGGTGAATTACCTAATAAATATGAGGCTGGAACAATGGCTACAGCTCAAGTTATAGCTTTTAATGAATCCATAAAATTTATGGAAAAAATTGGTATTCAAAATATTGAAAAACATGAAAAAGAATTATTAGATTATGGACTAGAAAAGTTAAGAAAAAATAATTCAGTTAATATTATAGGAAATCCAAAAGAAAAGGGTGGGGTTATATCATTTACTATTGAAGGTATTCATCCACATGATATTGCAACAATTCTTGATGAAGATGGAGTAGCTATTAGAGCAGGGCATCACTGCTGTCAAATATTACATGATAAATTAAATTTACCTGCAACTGCAAGAGCTTCATTTGGAGTTTATAATACGAAAGATGATATTGATAAGCTTGATGAAGCAATAAATAAATGTAAAAAAATTTTTAACTTATAATGGACTTAAAAGATTTATATCAAGAAATAATATTAGACCATGGAAAAAATCCAAGGAATTTAGGAAAGTTTGATAATTATAATAAAGATGCAAAGGGAAATAATCCTTTATGTGGTGATAATGTTCATGTTTATCTCAGATTAAACGAAAATAAAAAAGTTGAAGATATTGCATTTGAAGGTCATGGCTGTGCTATTTCAATGGCATCGGCATCAATTATGACTGATATGGTTAGAGGCAAAGAAGAAAAAGAGGTAAAAGAAATTGTAACTGATTTTCTAGGAATGATAAAAGAAAAAGATTCTTTAGAAACTAATATTTTAAAAGATGACGAAAAAACTAAATTGATGAGTTTATCTGGTGTTAAACAATATCCTATGAGAGTAAAGTGTGCAACTTTATCTTGGCATACTCTTACATCAGCATTAGATAATTCTGATCAAATTGTAAAAACAGAGGAATGAAAATGGATCTTAAAGAAAAAGTAATTACTGAAATAAAAAAAATTTATGATCCAGAGATACCTGTTAATATATATGAATTAGGATTGATATACGATATTATCGTTAATAATTCTGAAGTTAAGGTTAAAATGACTTTAACCACACCGAATTGTCCAGTTGCCGAAAGTTTGCCTAAAGAAGTTAAAGACAGTATATTAGAAATTAAAGAAGTTTCAAAAGTAGATCTTGATTTAGTCTGGGAGCCACCATGGGACAAATCAATGATGTCTGAAGCTGCAAAACTTGAACTAAATTTATGACAAAACAAATTATAACATTAAGCGATAACGCAGCTCAAAGAATAAAAGAAATTATGTCTAATGCTGAAAAAGATTCTTTAGGAGTTAGAGTTGGTGTTAAGTCAGGTGGGTGTGCAGGGATGTCTTATGTTATGGAGTATACAAAAGAGGCAAACCCAAATGACGAAGTAGTAGAAGATAAGGGTGTGAAAGTCTTCATAGACTCTGCAGCGGTAATGTATTTACTTGGAACAGAAATGGATTTTAAAAAAGAAAAATTTTCTTCACAATTTGTATTCAATAACCCGAATGAAACAGAAAGATGTGGATGCGGAGAATCCTTTAAAATATAGTATTTAATATACGCATATCAGCATTGCATTTATTGCATATCTACGATAGAAACTTTGATATGAACACTTTTGAGCATAAAAATCTGATAAACTCTGAAGTTAAAACACAAAAAAGAAAATCTTTATTCAGAAGTTTAATTAAACCAGTAGAAGCGGGCGCACATGGCACCCTCAACTACGTGGTTAAAAAAGGTTTAGGAAAAAATAAAATAGCTAAAAAATAAAAAAGCTATTTAACAACTATAGTACATATCAAACTCAATAGGATGAGGTGTATGTTCAAAGTTGTGTATCTCTTCAAATTTTAAAGCAATATAAGCATCAATTTGATCGTCAGTAAATACTCCACCTTGAGTTAAAAACTTTCTATCTTTATCTAAACTTTCCATTGCTTCTCTTAATGATCCGCAAACCGTTGGAACTTTTTTAACTTCCTTCTCTGATAAAGCGTAAAGATCTTTATCAAAGGATTTACCTGGATCAATTTTATTTTTGATACCATCAATTCCCGCCATTAACATAGATGCAAATGTTAAATATGGATTACCAGATGCGTCTGGGAATCTAATTTCACATCTTGCTCCTTTTTTGCTTAGAGTTATCGGAATTCGACAAGATGCTGATCTGTTTCTTGCAGAATAAGCAAGCAATACTGGAGCTTCAAAACCTGGAATTAATCTTTTGTAACTATTTGTTGTGGCATTTGAAAACGCATTAATCGCCTTAGCATGTTTAAGTATTCCACCAATATAATAAAGTGCAGTTTGTGACAAACCTGAATATTTATTTCCAGAAAAAACTGGAGTTTTTCCTTTCCAAACTGATTGGTGTACGTGCATTCCTGATCCATTATCACCTTTTACAGGTTTAGGCATAAACGTAGCAGTTTTACCAAATGAATGTGAAACCATTTGAACTACATATTTGTATAATTGCACATTATCAGCTTGATCAACTAATGTACCAAAAAGCATTCCAAGTTCGTGCTGACTTGGAGCAACTTCATGGTGATGTTTTTCAACTGTGATACCTACGTCTCTTAAACCTTTTAGGTATTCACCTCTTATATCCTGAGCACTATCTACTGGAGGGACTGGAAAATATCCACCTTTAACTCCAGGTCTATGACCCATATTCCCATTTTCATAACTTTTTCCAGAATTATATGGTCCTTCTGTACTATCTATCGAAAAACTTGTTTCGTTCATATCGTTTTTGATTTTTACATCATCAAAAACAAAAAATTCTGGCTCTGGACCAAAGTAAGCTTTATCACCTATACCAGTCTTCTTTAAATAAGCTTCAGCTTTCTTTGCTATTCCCCTTGGATCTCTTTCATAAGGATTTCTTTTAATTGCATCTAATATGTCGCAAAATAAAACAAGAGTATTATGAGATGTGAATGGATCAACGATTTGTCTGTTTAAATCTGGTTTTAATATCATGTCAGATTCATTTATTGCTTTCCATCCAGCAATAGATGATCCATCAAAAAATACACCGTCGGTTAACATGTCTCCATCGACTACCGATGCATCCATAGTTAAGTGCTGTAATTTACCTCTTGGATCTGTAAATCTTAAATCAACAAACTCAATTTGCTTGTCTTTCATCATTTTTAGAACTTTGCTTGCGCTCATATAATCTCCTGTAGAATTAAATATCTGGGTTAATTACCAATATTGTTATAATAAAGAATACATATAATGAAGATATCACCTATGCAATTTAAACATATAATTATGCCAATAATTTCAGTGCTTTTTTATCAATCATAAGTTGAATATGACTTTATTAAATAAAGAACCAGTTAAAAGAGCAGAGAAGTGTCTTAAAGAGTTTGATGAAAATTTATCAGTTCTAGAATTAAAAGATTCAGCAAAAACAGCTTTGGATGCAGCAAATTCATTAAATTGTGAAGTTGGAGCAATTGTAAAAAGTCTACTTATTAAGATAGAAAATGATTTTTTACTTTGTTTGGTATCTGGAGACAAAAGATGTTCTTTGAATAAATTAAAAAAAATATCAGAAAAAAAAAATGTAAGAATGGCCTCTGCTGACGAAGTTAAGTCTCAAACAGGATATACAATTGGAGGTGTATCTCCTGTAGGTCATATAAATAAAATTCAAATATTTATAGATAATTCTTTGAGTAGGTTTAAAGATATTTTTGCTGCAGCTGGTCATCCTAATGTGATTTTTAAGATCAATTATGAAAAATTAATTCAAATTACAAAAGGTGATGTGAAAGATATTACAGAATGAAGCAAGCCAATTTAACAGATTATATTTTATTAACATTATTATCAATAATTTGGGCATCTGCTTTTTTTAACATAAAAATTGCAACAGAATCTTTTGGTCCAATGACAATTGCTTTTTTGAGAGTATTTTTTGGATCTATACCAGTATTAATTTTATGTTTTTATAAAAAAATAGTAATTGAAGCATTTTCAAAAGATTGGCATTGGTTCATGTTAATAGGATTAATAAATTTAGTTATACCATTCTTTTTAATTGCTTACGGGGTAAAATCTGTGCAAAGTAATTTGGCAGCAATTTTGATGTCTACTACTCCTTTGAGCTCTACTATATTAGGTCACTTTTATACAAAAAACGAAAAATTTAATGTTGCCAAAACTATAGGAATATTAATTGGATTTGCAGGAATTGTTTATTTATTTTCTGATAATATTTTAATTGATGAAAATAATTTTCTTTCAGCAATATTAATTTTAGTGGGATCAACATGTTATGTAATAGGTGGAGTTTTAACACTTAAAATTAGTAAGAAAAAAAACGAAAACGTTACTGGATCAATATTAATTTGGGCAACTCTGATTTTATTTCCTTTAATGTGTTTATTAGAAACTCCATTGGAAAATACTCCATCATTAAATTCAACTATATCAGTAATTTATCTTGGTATAGTACCAACAGGAGTTGCATGGCTTTTAAGGTTTAAAATTTTAAAAAAGAATGGTTTAATTTTTCAATCTCAGGTCTCATACTTAATCCCAATCTTTGGAATTATTTTAGGCTATATATTTTTAAATGAATTAATAACTTACAAGGTATTAATATCTTTATTAGCTGTAGTTGTAGGAATTTATTTTGTTAGAAAGGCAGATACAAAAATTATGATTTAAGTGAAGATATAGAGCTAATATGCTCTGGTTTTGTCTCACAACACCCACCTAAAATTGTTGCCCCGCCTTCTACGAATTTTTTTGATAAATTATAAAATGCATTTGCATCAAAATTATCTCTTTTTCCTAAAGATTGATTAGGATTTACTCCAATTTCATTAGGTTTTGCTGTATTAAATGTCTGAATTGGACCTGGTTCATCAACCCCCCACAAATTTATTTTAAATCCAAATGGAACTTTACAATTAAAAAATTTATCTAACACTGATAATGATATCTCTGGGGAAACACATGCACAAACTACACCAAGTGTATTTTCATGTTTAATAATTTCAATTAATTGCTCAATTTTTTCTTCTGAGGGTAGGTCGCCATTTTTTTTTAAATGTATTCCAATTAAAATTTTTTTGTTTAACTTTTTAGATATATTAAGAGCAGCTTTAACTTCATTAGTGCTGCTAATAACATCTAAATATAAAAAATCAGTAAATTCACTTAAAATATCAGCTTGTTCAAACATATCTTCCTCTATTAATTTGATATCGCGATTATCAGTAATATAAGTGTCTCTTTGGCTTGGAATTGATCCAGCTACTAATACATTTTTCTTTGATAAATTTTTAGCTTGGATTGCAAGTTTACATGCAATTTCGTTTAATTTTTTGAATTGATTACCAACATTATTTTCTATTAATCTAAATTTTCTACAGCTAAAGGTGTTAGTAACAATAACATCTGAGCCTGAGTTGATATATGATAGATGAGTATCAACTAACATTTGATGATATTTTTCATCTAATAAAGCGCTAGCAGACCATAAAGTCCCCATAGATACCATTCCTTTTTCAAGTAATAATTGACCCAAACCACCATCTAAAATTCTTATTTTTTTAAAAAAATTGTTATCCATTTTTTTTATCCCTTGTAGCTATAAATACTCCAACGGTTGTTATTATAAAACCAATTATGTCAGTAAATGTTAATTGTTCGTTTAAAAATATCCATGCCATCACTGCTGAAGTAGGAGGTACTAAAAAAAATAAAGTAGTAGTTTTACCAACAGTACCTCTTTTGATTAAAAACATAAGAATAGTAAAAGCTCCAAATGAAACTAATATAATTTGGTGAGACATACCCAATATAAAACTAGTTGTAAAATTTATGTAAGCATTTTCAAATATAAACATTAATAATAGATTAAAAAGGCAACCGCCAACTGCTTGATACGCATTGTTAACTGACAAAGCTAAATTTCCACTCAATTTTTTTTGCCACAATGTTCCAGCCGTTATTGCAAATAAAGCTAAGACTGTAGCTACCAATCCTAAAGGAGGAATTTCTTTTCCAAAATCAATACCTAAGACAGTGACAGAACCAACGAAACCTAAACTGATACCTACCCACTGTTTCCAAGATATTTTTTCTCCAAAAATTGGACCAGATAAAATATTTGTTAAAATTGGTTGAAGTGTAACTATTAAAGCTACAATTGCAGCTGGCATCCCAATTGAAAATGCATACCAACATCCACCTAAATAAATTCCATGAAATAAAATACCTGTTGAAATACTTTCAATAATATTTTTTAATTTTCCAAAAATTTTATCATTACTGAAATAAGCAAATACGAGAAAACCAATTGTTACAATCCCAAATCTAAATGCTAAAGCCGCAAATGGAGAAGCGTTTTGAACAATTTCTTTCCCAGATATGAATGCCGAAGACCATAATAATATAAAGAGCAAAGGAAATGATTTTGTCATGGTAAAGATATATGGCGTAATATCTAATTTTTGTTGTGAATTCTATCCATTTCTTGAAGTTCGACTTCAAGTTTGTCTAATTCTTCACCACCAGCCATCATACTAAGAAGCTTTTCTCTAGAAATATCTTTTTTTTGGAACGTGCCCATGCTTTTTCCTCGATTAAGTACAGTGAAACTATTACCAACAGGGTAAGCATGATGTACATTATGAGTAATTAAAATTACAGCCAATCCCTCAGACGCAGCCTTTACAATATATTTTAATACCATTGATGCTTGATGAACTCCTAAAGCAGAAGTTGGTTCATCTAAAACTAAAACTTTTGCTCCAAAATATATAGCACGTGATATTGCTAGGCATTGTCTTTCACCACCGGACATAGTTCCAACTGCCTGAGATGGATCTCTAACATCGATACCTATCTGT
This sequence comes from uncultured Pelagibacteraceae bacterium, assembly GCA_902542235.1. GTDB lineage: Bacteria > Pseudomonadota > Alphaproteobacteria > Pelagibacterales > Pelagibacteraceae > Pelagibacter. The sequence continues at coordinate 3,073 of CACBTT010000007.1, read as the reverse complement.
CCCATTCTATCTGCTGCTATCTTATTTGCTTTCTCCACATCAAAAGTTTTAAGGAAAGGAATACCTTTTTGAGGCTCTCTTCCCATAAAAAAATTTCTAGTAACACTCATTAAAGGAACTAATGCTAGATCTTGATAAACTGTTCCTATACCAATATCTAAAGCATCTTTGGGTGAGTCAAAAACAATTTTATTATCTTCAAATATAATTTCTCCTTCATCTGGTTTATGAACACCTGCTAAAGTTTTAATTAAAGTCGACTTTCCTGCTCCATTATCTCCAAGCAAACACATGATCTCACCTTTTTTTAATCTCATAGTGACATCTTTAAGCGCTATTACCTTCCCAAAAAACTTACTAATATTATTAAATTGAACGAGATAGTCTGACATTATTTACTCTCAGTCACTTTCTTTCTGATATAGTTATTAAACACTACAGCTATCAACATCATTGCTCCCAAGAAAACTTTAAACCAGTCAGTGTCAACATCTGTATAAAATATTCCCATAGATACAGTACCAAATATAATTGCACCAAAAGCAGCACCTATTGCAGATCCATATCCGCCTGTTAAGAGACAACCACCAACAACAGCAGCAGCAATAGCCTCTAGTTCTTTTAAAGTACCTCTCATAGTATCTGCAGAACCTGCATCTAATACTTGAATACAAGCAAAAATAGTAGACGCCACTGCCGTACCGATAAATAGACTTATTTTAACCCTTCCAACAGGCACACCCACATTTGTTGCTCCAATTTTATCGCCTCCAGATGCGAAGATCCAATTACCGTACCTTGTTTTCATCAATATCCATGTTGCAAACAATGTTAATGCAATAAACCAAATAACTGATGGAGGTATTCCAGTTGCAAGAGGAGTTCCATCAGTTCTTAATTCAATCAATTTTAATGATCCCAACCAAGCAAAAAGCCATTTAAAAGTATCTGTAGCAAATAACCATGCTAATGGATCATCTTCAATTAATACTCTTAGTCCTGGAACTTGAGTTCTACCAGTAATCAATCTTGTTATTGCTAATGTCAAACCTCTTAAAATAAAAAGCATTGCAAGTGTTACAATAAAAGATGGCAAACCAGTTTTGACAACCATTATGCCATTAAAGTATCCAACCAATACTGCCATAGCGAAAGCAAAAACTATACTCATCCATAGTGGCCAACCCCAATAAATTGCAGGAATTGCAATACAAATTCCAGCAAAGCCAATCATTGATCCAATTGACAAATCAAATTCACCGCCAATCATTAACATCGCTGCTGCTATTGCTATAATTCCTAAATTAGCTGAAACATCTAGGAAATTAAGCATTCCATAGGCGCTAAACATACCAGTATCGCCAGCTACTATTCCAAAAAATATAAATACAAGTATTGAGCCACCTAATGCACCTAGCTCAGGCCTATTCAATAAAACTCTTAGTGGTGATATTTTTTTTAAACGTTCGTCTTCATTAAGACTACTTTTTGATGAAATACTTTTTGATTTTAATGACATTTAAATTTTGAAAAAAGGCCTGACTATAAAATTTAGTCAGGCCTTAAATATAGATTTTATCTATAACCTTGAGCTGCCCATTTAATTACTTTAGCAGCATTATCAGGAGTAACAAATCCAGGTCCAGTCATAACTACACCAGCAGGCATTGTTCCCCATCTCATGTACTGAGCAAAAATAGCTATAGGCAAATAGCCTTGTAGATATTGTTGTTGGTCAATTAAAAACTCTACTTTACCTGCAGCAGCAGCTTTTAACATGTTAGGTGACATATCAAATGTTCCTAATTTAACATTTCCAACTTTACCAGCAGCTTCTAAAGCTTTTAGTGCTGCTTCACCAGATAAACCAGCTCCTAAAGTTAGAATAGTGTCATATCCACCACCTAATTTTGCAGCAACAGCTTTTTGAATTTCAGTTGGGTCATTTGATGTTCCAAGAATATCAACAGATCCACCAAAACCTTTTTTGAAACCTGCACATCTTCTATCAAGCGCTACGTTTCCAACTTCGTGGTTAACGCATAAAGCTTTTTTTCCTCCAGCAGCTTTCATTTTTTGTCCACCACCAACGCCAGCTTCAAATTCAGTTTGACCTACGTGTGCACTAATTCCTAATGATGCATAGTCATCCGAACCAGAGTTCATAGAAACTACTGGTATACCAGCAGCTATTGCTGCTTTAACAGATTTTCCTAATGCAGCTGCATCAGGTAAAGTTATTACAATACCTTTTGGTTTTTGTGATACAGCGTTATCTATTAGTTTTGCCATTTCAACCATGTCAAAAGTTCCTGGTGCAGTATATTTGCAAGATACTCCCATATCTTTACAAGCGGAATCGACTCCATTTTTTGCTACAGACCAAAAAGGGTCATTAGCTTGACCGTGTGAAACAACGATTATATCAACTGCCAGTGCTGATACTGACATCATTGCCCAAGCAACAATAGCTAATATAAAGTTTTTTATTGTTCTCATTTTTAATTTCCTCTCTTAAATAAAAGTTAACTTTTAAACATTAAAGCTAACATAAATTTATTTAGATTGTAAAGAAGCAGGTTGTATTCAACCTAAAGTTGATTTTTAATATTTTATTTTTTCAAACTTTTTTGATTTTAATGACCGCATAGCACTCTCAGCAATTTGTATTGAAATCTTTCCATCAATAAAACCACTTTTAGGTCTCAAATTTGATCTGAATAATTTGGCAAGATCATTTAACTGTTCTTTGTATGCCTGATCGTATCTTTCTATAAAGAAATGTTTAAAGCTTGAACGTGCATTCGTACTTTTATTAGAATACAAACTAATCTCATTTTCTTTAATATTATCAGAAATAATCATTCCTTTACTTCCAAAGAGCTCTACCCTTTGATCATATCCAAAACTACAATGTCTAGAATTACTTATAATACATTGAACACCGCTTTTTGTTTTCAAAATTGCCGTAGCAAGCTCGAAATCTTTAAGTTTATTGAAGTATTTATTAGAAATATTGCTCCCTGTTGCAAATATAGAAACAAATTTATCTTTACCTGCATAATATCTTGCT